>NZ_JBEAFZ010000001.1:0-397455 GCF_040062415.1 Klebsiella sp. GG_Kp173 | reverse complement strand
GATGCGCTCCGGATGAATATGATGATCTCATATCAGGAACTTGTTCGCACCTTCCCTAACTGCTTTATCACAAGGGCATATATTGGAAAAAGTTAATCAATCCGCATCATGGCATATCGCTTAGCGTAACGTCCATGCGCGCACTGCCGCTAATCCTTCACGGGATATATGTCAAAGTTTGCATTAATCATTATCTACGCTCACTATAAAGAGGCTTGTTATCAGGACGGAATAAGTCCAGGAGGAAACATGTTTAAAACGCTTACCGCTATTATCGCCTTAGCCGCCTCCGCCAGCGTTATGGCGCAAGGCGACGTCACACTGAACAGTCTGGCCCACGATAGCGCCACCCGGGCGTCGTTTAACCAGATGGTCAAAGGCCATCAGCTGCCCGCCTGGGTGACCACCGGCGGCACCGGTTCGCCGGCGCAGACGGTGAAGCTGGGCAGCGAATCCTGGCAGGTGTTAAGCGCCTGCAAACCCCACGACTGCGGCCACGAACGTATCGCGGTGATCTGGTCGGAGAAAAGCAAACAGATGTCAGGCGTTTACTCGGTGGTCGATGAAAAAACCGACCAGGAGAAGCTGACCTGGCTTAACGTCAGCGACGCCCTGTCCATCGATGGCAAAACCGTGCTGTTTGCCGCCCTCAGCGGTAGCCTCGACAACCATCCGGACGCCTTTAACTACCAGTAACCGCCCGTCGCCCCCGTCAGCCTTTCGCCGACGGGGGCTCCCCTGATTAGCCGTCCGGGAACATCACGCTGTTCCCCGGCGCTTCCCTGTGCAAATGGATAAAGTTCAGGTGCCGCTCGTACTGGTCGAGAATATCGGTGATCACCTGCTCTTTGCTGTAGTCCATCAGGTCGTTACCCTGGCTGCCCTCCAGCAGGAAGGTCTCCAGCCGGTAATAGGTGGATTTCCCGCTGCGCGCCCGATAGGTAAAGCCCGGCACCGAGTACTGCTGCGGCCAGATCTTGTAGATAAAGTTCTGCTCGTCGCCCATGTGCACCAGCAGGTCGAGGTGGCCAAGGTTCTCCCCCTCTTCCGGCGGCAGGCTCTTCAGTTCCACCGCGGCGCCGCGCAGCCGCAGCTCCTGGGCCACTTCCTCCATCGCCGGGTAGCACACCGTCTCCATCATCTGTTTGGTATAGCGCGTGCCCGGGTAATTCATCAGCCGCGACAGGCGCTTCTTCCAGCTCAGCCGGTCCTGCAGGCCCATTGGGCGCGGGGCGGTGTCGCGGCTGGCGCTGACCCGGCGGTAATCTTCCACTTTCAGGGATTTATACAGTCCGGCCATCACGAAGAAAATCACAAAGCTGAACGGCAGCCCCATGATCACCGTGGTGTTCTGCAGCGCCGAGATGCCGTTGGTCATTAGCATCCCGAGGGTTAGCAGGCCGATAGCTACCGACCAGAAGATGCGCAGCCAGTTCGGGGCGTCGCTGTTAATGTCCTTCAGCTTCGAGGTGAAATTCCCCAGCACCAGCGCGCCGGAGTCGGCGGAGGTGACGTAGAACAGCAGACCGGTAATGGTCGCCACCGAGGCGCTAAAGGTAAACGCCGGATACTGCGCCAGCAGGCTGTAGAAGCCGCGCTCCGGGTGGAGCATCGCCTCCTCGGCAAAGGCCGCGTCGCCGTGGATGATCTCATACAGCGCGCTGTTGCCGAACACCGACAGCCACAGCAGGGTAAAGGTGAACGGAATGATCAGGGTGCCCATCACAAACTGGCGGATGGTGCGCCCGCGCGAAATGCGCGCCAGGAACAGGCCAACGAACGGCGACCAGGCCACCCACCACGCCCAGAAAAAGAGCGTCCAGTTGTTCATCCACTCTACCGGGCGGTCGAAGGCGAAGCTGTTCAACGTCATGCCCATAAAGCGGTTGACGTAGTCGCCGACGTTGAGCACTAACGCATTGAGCAGGAAGGAGGTATCGCCCATGAACAGCACGAACAGGATCAGCCCCAGCGCGAGGGCGACGTTCAGTTCAGAGAGCACGCGGATGCCCTTGTCCACCCCGGAGGTAACCGAGATGGTGGCGATGATCACCGACAGCGCAATCAGGGCCGCTTTCGCCGCCAGCGAGTCCGGAATATCGAACAGCACGCTCAGACCGTAGTTGAGCTGCACCACGCCAATGCCGAGGGTGGTGGCGATGCCGAAGATGGTGCCGATCACCGCCGCGATATCGACGCTGTGGCCGATGGGCCCATTGATCCGTTTGCCGAAAATCGGGTACAGCGCCGAGCGGATGGTCAGCGGCAAATTATAACGATAGCTAAAGTATCCCAGCGCCATGCCCATCAGGGCATACATCGACCAGCCGGTTAAGCCATAGTGAAACAGGGTCCACACCATCGCCTGGCGCGCCGCCTCGATGGTCTGCCCCGCCCCTTCCGGCGGCTGCATGTATTGCGTCACCGGCTCGGCCACGGAGAAGAACATCAGGTCGATGCCGATCCCGGCGGCGAACAGCATCGCCGCCCAGCTTAGCAAGCTGAACTCGGGCTTGGACTGCTCCGGCCCGAGCTTCACCGATCCGAAGCGCGAGCAGGCAATGCAGACGACGAAGACGATATACAGCGTCGCCGCCAGCAGATAGTACCAGCCGAAGGTTTTCGACACCCAGCCCAGGGTGCGTCCAATCCACTCGGCAGAAAAATCGCGAAAAAAGATCGTCATCAGGGAAAACAACAAAATCAGTCCGGCAGAAGTGTAAAAAACCACCGGATTGATTTTGTCCTTTTCTCTGTTTTGCGAAAGATCTGTCATCCAGTATCCCCACTGTTTTTGTAACTATTAAAATTCAATCACGTAACAATTAAGACACATTTTATATTGAACGTCCAATCAAAAACCGCTTTAATAGTTAACCAACGCTGATGAATGGAGTGGCAAAAATGCCCAAACTGGGGATGCAGCCAATCCGGCGCAGGCAACTGATCGACGCCACGCTGGACGCAATAAATGAAGTCGGAATGCACGACGCGACCATCGCGCAGATCGCCCGACGGGCGGGCGTGTCGACGGGGATCATCAGTCACTATTTCAAAGACAAAAATGGTCTGCTGGAGGCGACCATGCGCGACATCACCAGCCAGCTACGCGACGCGGTGCTCAACCGTCTGCACGCTCTGCCGGACGGCAGCGCCAGAGAGCGCCTGCAGGCGATAGTCGGCGGCAACTTTGATGAGACGCAGATCAGCAGCGCGGCGATGAAGGCCTGGCTGGCCTTCTGGGCCAGCAGCATGCACCAGCCGATGCTCTACCGCCTGCAGCAGGTGAGCAGCCGCCGCCTGCTGTCGAACCTGGTGTACGAGTTCCGCCGGGAGCTGCCGCGCCAGCAGGCCCAGGAGGCCGGCTACGGGCTGGCGGCGCTGATAGACGGCCTGTGGCTGCGCGCCGCCCTGAGCGGCAAACCGCTGGATAAGACGCTGGCGCAGTCGCTGACCAGCCACTTCATCAGCCAGCATTTACCGACCGAATAACCGAGGAGAATTTATGTCCCGAATGGCAGAACAGCAGCTTTATATCCATGGTGGTTACACATCCGCCACCAGTGGTCGCACCTTCGAGACCATTAACCCGGCCAACGGTGAAGTCCTGGCAAGCGTGCAGGCTGCCGGACGCGAGGATGTCGACCGCGCCGTCGAGAGCGCGCGACGCGGGCAAAAAATCTGGGCGGCGATGACCGCCATGGAACGCTCGCGCATCCTGCGTCGCGCCGTCGATATCCTGCGCGAACGGAACGACGAGCTGGCAAAGCTGGAAACCCTCGACACCGGTAAAGCGTATTCCGAAACCTCAACCGTGGATATCGTCACCGGCGCGGACGTGCTGGAGTATTACGCGGGGCTGATCCCGGCGCTGGAAGGCAGTCAGATCCCCCTGCGCGAGACGTCGTTCGTCTACACCCGCCGCGAACCGCTGGGTGTGGTGGCCGGAATTGGCGCATGGAACTACCCGATCCAGATCGCCCTGTGGAAATCCGCCCCGGCGCTGGCCGCCGGCAATGCGATGATCTTCAAGCCGAGCGAAGTGACCCCGCTCACCGCCCTGAAACTTGCCGAAATCTATACCGAAGCGGGTCTGCCGGACGGCGTGTTTAACGTCCTGCCGGGTGTGGGCGCGGAGACCGGCCAGTACCTGACCGAGCATCCGGGTATCGCTAAAGTCTCCTTTACCGGCGGCGTCGCCAGCGGCAAAAAGGTGATGGCCAACGCGGCGGGCTCGTCCCTGAAAGAGGTGACGATGGAGCTGGGCGGCAAATCGCCGCTGATTATTTTCGACGATGCGGATCTCGATCTCGCCGCCGACATCGCCATGATGGCCAACTTCTTCAGCTCCGGACAGGTGTGCACCAACGGCACCCGGGTGTTCGTCCCCGCGAAGGTTAAGGCGGCGTTTGAGCAGAAAATCGTTGAGCGCGTGGGCCGCATCCGTGCGGGCGATCTGTTCGATGAACGCACCAACTTTGGCCCGCTGGTCAGCTTCCCGCACCGTGACAATGTGCTGCGCTACATCGCCAAAGGCAAAGCAGAAGGCGCGAACCTGCTGTGCGGCGGCGACGTGCTGAAGGGCGAAGGCTTTGACAACGGCGCGTGGGTGGCCCCGACCGTGTTTACCGACTGCAGCGATGAGATGACCATCGTGCGCGAGGAGATCTTCGGCCCGGTGATGTCCATCCTCACCTATGACACCGATGAAGAAGCGATCCGCCGCGCCAACGATACCGACTACGGTCTGGCGGCGGGTATCGTCACGGCCGACCTGAACCGCGCCCACAGCGCCATTCATCAGCTCGAAGCGGGTATCTGCTGGATCAACACCTGGGGGGAATCCCCGGCGGAGATGCCAGTCGGCGGCTATAAGCACTCCGGCATTGGCCGCGAGAACGGCGTGATGACCCTGCAGAGTTACACCCAGGTGAAGTCCATCCAGGTTGAGATGGGTAAATTCCAGTCCATATTTTAACCGGGAGGTTTTTTTGCAATTTGACTACATCATTATTGGCGCCGGCTCCGCCGGCAACGTTCTGGCGACACGACTGACTGAAGATCCAAACACCACCGTCCTGCTGCTGGAAGCCGGCGGCCCGGACTACCGGTTCGATTTCCGCACCCAGATGCCCGCCGCGCTGGCTTATCCGCTGCAGGGCAAGCGCTACAACTGGGCCTACGAGACCGAACCTGAGCCGTACATGAACAATCGCCGCATGGAGTGCGGACGCGGCAAAGGGCTCGGCGGCTCGTCGCTGATCAACGGCATGTGCTACATACGCGGCAATGCCCTGGACCTCGATAACTGGGCCGCCGCGCCAGGGCTGGAACACTGGAGCTATCTCGACTGCCTGCCCTACTACCGGAAAGCGGAAACCCGTGATATCGGGCCCAACGACTACCACGGTGGCGATGGCCCGGTGAGCGTCACCACGCCGAAGCCGGGCAATAATCCGCTCTTCGAGGCGATGGTTGAAGCCGGGGTGCAGGCGGGTTATCCGCGCACCGACGATCTCAACGGTTACCAACAGGAAGGCTTTGGTCCGATGGACCGCACCGTGACGCCGCAGGGCCGTCGCGCCAGCACCGCCCGCGGCTATCTCGACCAGGCGCGCGGTCGCCCCAACCTGACCATCCGCACCCATGCGCTGACCGATCATATTATTTTTGCCGGCAAGCGCGCGGTGGGCGTCGAGTGGCTGGAGGGGGAAAGCACTATCCCGTCAAAAGCGACGGCCAACAAAGAGGTACTGCTGTGCGCCGGGGCGATTGCCTCGCCGCAGATCCTGCAGCGCTCCGGCGTCGGCAATCCCGAGCTGCTCAGGCAGTTCGATATCCCGGTGGTGCACGATCTGCCCGGCGTGGGTGAGAACCTGCAGGACCATCTGGAGATGTATCTACAATATGAATGCAAAGAGCCGGTGTCGCTCTACCCGGCGCTGCAGTGGTGGAACCAGCCGAAGATCGGCGCCGAGTGGCTGTTCGGCGGCACCGGGATCGGCGCCAGTAACCAGTTCGAAGCGGGCGGTTTTATCCGCAGCCGCGCCGAGTTCGCCTGGCCGAACATTCAGTACCACTTCCTGCCGGTGGCGATTAACTACAATGGCTCCAACGCGGTGAAAGAGCATGGCTTCCAGTGCCACGTCGGTTCGATGCGTTCTCCCAGCCGCGGCCACGTGCGCCTGAAGTCGCGCGACCCGCACGCCCACCCGGCGATCCTGTTTAACTATATGTCCCATGAGCAGGACTGGCAGGAGTTCCGCGACGCCATTCGCATCACCCGGGAGATCATGAACCAGCCGGCGCTGGATAAGTATCGCGGCCGCGAAATCAGCCCGGGTATTGACTGCCAGAGCGATGCCGAGCTGGATGAGTTTGTGCGCAACCACGCCGAGACCGCATTCCACCCGTGCGGGACCTGTAAGATGGGTTACGACGAGATGGCGGTGGTCGACGGCGAAGGCCGGGTCCACGGTCTGGAAGGCGTGCGGGTGATCGATGCGTCGATTATGCCGCAGATCATCACCGGCAACCTGAACGCCACCACCATTATGATCGGCGAGAAGATGGCTGACGCCATTCGCGGCCGCCAGCCGCTGCCGCGCAGCACCGCGGCGTATTATGTCGCTGGCGACGCGCCGGTTCGCCGCTAACCGTTTAAGCAACGCTTGTCCTTTCCCGTGCGGAAAGGACACTCCTCACCTTTCCTGCATCCCTTAGCGCTCAAGGCACGGCTGAATAATGCTATCAACAGCAGCATTCTCCTGTTTTGCACCGGATATCAGGGTGATACTTATCGCCCTCGTCCCAGCCACCTGATACATATCGATCTGGGCGACTCGTGTGCCGTGCTGCGAAATATCAAAGAAGTTTGGCGCATTCTGCTCGGGGATGATGCGCTCAACCTCATAGCCTTGCGGCTTCAGGGCGCTGCGTATGCAGTCATAGCGCCAGTGCAGCCCCAGTCGATCGGATACCGAATAAGTCTGATAGATGGTTTTGTCGCCGAAGGGGTGAATGACTCCGCAGGCCACCAGCAGAACGGCAATGACTATCAAGCCAAAAATTCTCATTATATTTCCATAACATAAAGACGCACCCGACATGAGCGCTGACGCTTTGCGCAGCGGAATTTACGCTGCCAGCACTAAAAATTCAACTTTTTGTTGATAATTAAACATTGTGCGTATAACTTAATCCTGTCAGCGTATCTCCCATGGTAAAATGGCGTTCCGGGGTCGCTTCCTGACCACGATTCCAGCAGAGGATCATCCATGACATCAGAGTACACACAGCAGGTTGCACAGATCGCCGGGCCGCTTGAAGCAGCCATGGACGCCATGGCGGGAACGTTATCAGCGAATCAGGAGGTGGTGTTGCATAATCTCACTACCCCTGAACATTCCATTATCAAAATTATTAACGGTCATGTTAGCGGCAGGGGTAATGGCGATCATTTATTAGCCGGCCCGGAAAAAGATACCGGTTTTGCGCTGCTTCTGCAGAAGACGAATAACAACAAGCCGAGAACCATAAGCGATTATAAAACCGTCACCGCTTCAGGGAAAACGCTCAATAGCGCATCGACAATTTATTACAGCGAAGAGGGATATCCGCTTATCGCCTTCTGTATTAATGTCGACCCCTCGCCTTATGAGCAAATACGCAAGAGCCTTGACGCGCTGCTGCCATCGCCGGCGGAGGCCGCAGAGGCGGTCGATCTTAATTTAGGCGGATTGATCGATCAGTCAATCCAGGAAATCATTGATAAATATTCAGTGCCGGGTAAAAAAATACAAAAAGCGCAGCGTTTGAAAATTGTCGCTGAAATGCATACGAAAGGTATTTTTAAAATGCGCGGGGGCGTGCAGCAGGCGGCTCAGGCCCTGGGGGTAACACGATATACGGTTTATAATGACCTTGAGGTGATGAATGAAAAATAATTCACAGCAGCACATTCGCTTTTATCAGGTCGATGCTTTCTCAAAAGGCCCCTTTACCGGCAATCCCGCCGCGGTTTGTTTGCTGGAGGCGTGGCCTGAAGATAGCGTGCTGCAGCGCATTGCGACGGAAAACAACCTGTCGGAAACGGCCTTTGTTGTCAGGCAGCCTGACGGTTTCGGATTGCGATGGTTTACCCCAGCCGTCGAGGTCGATCTCTGCGGTCATGCCACGCTGGCTGCGGCCAGCGTGCTGCTCAATCAACAAGCGCGCGATCGGGTGCGTTTTTTCACCCGCAGCGGCGCGCTGGACGTCACGTTGCGTGACGGAAAATATACCCTGGATTTTCCGCTGGTTGTTCCGTCACCTATCGCCGCGCCGCAAGGATTGTTCAAGGCGCTGGGACTGGCTGAAGACGCAGGTGAAACCTGGCAAGCCTCCGATATTATTGTCGTCATTGATGACGAAGCGCTGTTGGACGCGCTTAAACCCGACTTTAACGCCTTGAATGCCTTCAACACCCGTGGCGTGGTGGTCACCGCCGCATCACGGACCTTCGATTTTCGTTCTCGCTGGTTCGGTCCGCAGGTGGGAGTCAACGAAGATCCGGTCACCGGTTCGGCACATACTTTTCTGGCGCCGCTGTGGAGTGAGAAACTGGCGAAAAAAACGCTTCATGCCCAGCAAGGTGGCAACCGTAAGGGAGAACTCTTCTGCCACATCAAAGATAACGGACGTGTTGAACTCTCAGGCGAAGCCTGTCTGGTTATTGAAGGTACCTTTATTTTGTAAACCGACGAATCGATAGCTTATTTGCAGAATTATATTAGCTTAATGGCGAATTGTGATTCTCATCATCTTAAATAGGCCTCATTAATATTTTGGTGAGAATCATTTGATAACGTCATCCGGGGTTTGCCGTTTCCAGCCCCGGAGCATTGATAATAACAGGCATTTCTTATCCGTTACGTGCGAAAAGATAATAAGCGTGCTGCCTGCGCAACAGAGTCTGCGGCAGGCATAGCCAGCTTCAGCCATAAAAATGAGATTTTTAATGTTGTGTTAGCCAAAAATGCCTGAACGGGTCTTTGAATGGTTATCACTGGAATCGTTACTTTAACTCTGGGTATTAAATAACAACTAGCAAGTCGTTCATCCCGACAATATTGCCGAGAACTCACCTCTGCCGGTGTCGGAATCGGGAGCACTGACAGGGCTAACAGAGAGAATATTATGTTAACAAAACCAGATGATGAATCTAAGAAAAAGGCCACGCCCCTTGAGCGTCGTATTGTGGTTATTACGTTAGTCGCCATGTTAATACTTTATTCGGTGTTAATTATGACCCACTTTCGATAACTGGTTAGTCTGTCATATTCTGCGGCCCACCGTGGCTTTCTTACAACAGGTAGCACAATGAAAAAGTTCGTTGCAGTATTCGGTTTGGCATTATTAACGTTCACCGTTGCGGGGTGTTCCAGCGATTATGTATTAGAGAAAAAAAATGGTGAGATGATTATCACCCACGGAAAACCGGAGGTCGATGACGATACTGGGTTAATCACCTATGAGGATATCGCGGGAAATGAACATGCCATTAACCGGGATCAAATTATTCAGATGATCGAGAAATAGCCTTTGTATGGGCAGAGCTGGCGTGATGCGCTCTGCCCATTCACTTTGCAGAGTTAGCGAAACGCCTCCAGGCGTTTGATCTGCTGCCCGTCGGCAGTAAAGTTTTCCGCCGCCAGCCACGCCCGCAGCGCCGCATCGCGCGCAGGCCACTCGCCGTCGATGATGGACAGCATATCGCTGTCGCGCGTCCGCCCTTTACGCACCAGCCTCTGCCGCAGACGTCCTTCCCAGCTAAAGCCCAGCCGTTCGGCGGCGCGGCGCGAGGCGACATTCATCGAATCGCATTTCCACTCCAGCCGACGATAGCCATGGTCAAAGCCGTTCTTCAGCAGCAGCCAGACCGCTTCGGTACCCAGCGGGGTGTTTTTCATCCGTCGCGACCAGGTGACATGGCCGATCTCAACCGTGCCCATTTCCCGTTCGATCGCCATATAGCTGACGATGCCCACCGCCTGCTCGCTATGGAGGTCAATCACCGCATACGGCACCAGGGCATCATCATTCACCTTGCCCGCGATCCAGTGGGCGGTCGCCGCCACGCTCTCCGGCCGCGTAGACGCCAGCCACGTCCAGTCGCTGTTGTCACCGAGCGCATAGGCGGCAAACAGATCCGCCGCATGACGGTCAACGTCCAGCGGCTCCAGTCGACAAAAACGGCCATTTAACGCCGTCCGTCGCAGGACTCGCGCCCCCTGCCAGCCTGGGACAAGGTCGTTCACCTGCTGGCCAAACTCATTGATTTCCGGCACACCCACCTCCTCGCAATAGACAATGCGTTATAGCAAGAAGCCCGCAGCGGAGAAAGGCGCTTCTGCGCGACCGGCAATAACCTGTCGTTCTTGATTATGCGTTTTTAGCATAAGGATATCCTTATTTTGACTTTACGCCTTTTCGCAAGCGGCCTAACGTAGCGAGGCATAAAAAATTAAAATAACCATTTTTCAGGGATTGCACATGACCAAAAAACTGTTGCCTTTACTGGTACTGACGGCGCTCTCCACCGCCGCACATGCCGCCACGCCGCCCAACACGCTGGTGGTCGCCCAGGGTCTCGACGATATCGTCAGCCTCGACCCGGCGGAAGCGAACGAACTCTCCAGCATTCAGACGGTCCCCAGCCTCTACCAGCGTCTGGTGCAGCCGGACCGCAACAACCCTGAAAAAATCGTACCGATTCTCGCCGAAAGCTGGCAGGCCGATCCGGCGGCGAAAACCCTGACCATTAAACTGAAGCCGGATGCCAAATTCGCCTCCGGTAATCCGCTTCGCCCGGAAGATGTGATTTTCTCATACACCCGCGCGGTGACGCTGAATAAATCGCCAGCGTTTATTCTCAACGTGCTCGGCTGGCAGCCGGACAACATCGCCAGCCAGCTGAAAAAAGTTGACGATCATACCCTGACGCTGCACTGGACCGCCGACGTCAGCCCGGCGGTGGCGCTGAATATTCTCTCCACCCCCATCGCCTCCATCGTTGATGAAAAACAGGTGGCACCGAACGCGAAAAATAACGACTTCGGCAACGACTGGCTGAAGATGCACTCGGCGGGCAGCGGGGCCTATAAAATGCGCGTCTACCAGCCGCATCAGGCCATCGTGCTGGAGGCCAACGCCAGCTCCCCCACCGGCGCGCCGAAGATCAAGAGCATTATTATTAAAAACGTCCCCGACCCGGCTTCCCGCCGCCTGCTGATCCAGCAGGGGGATGCCGACGTGGCCCGCGACCTCGGCGCTGACCAGATAGCCGCCCTGCAGGATAAACCCGGCGTGAAGGTGCTGAGCATCCCGTCCGCCGAGCAAAACTACCTGGTGTTTAATACCGCCAACAGCGCCAACCCGCTGCTGAATAATCCGGCCTTCTGGGAGGCGGCGCGCTGGCTGGTCGATTATGAAGGCATCACCAAAAATCTGCTGAAAGGACAGTACTTTATTCATCAAAGCTTCCTGCCGGCCGGACTGCCGGGGGCGCTGGAGACCAATCCGTTCACCTTCAACCCGCAAAAAGCTAAGGCTATCCTCGATAAAGCGGGCATTAAGGATGCCCACTTCACCCTCGACGTGGAGAACAAACCGCCGTTTATCACCATCGCCCAGTCGCTGCAGGCCAGCTTTGCCCAGGGTGGGGTGAAGGTGGATCTGCTACCCGCCGCCGGCAGCCAGGTCTATGCCCGGGTGCGCGCGAAGCAGCATCAGGCGGCGATCCGCCTGTGGATCCCGGACTACTTTGATGCCCATTCCAACGCCAGCGCCTTTGCATGGAACGATGGTAAATCCAGCACCGTGGCCGGGCTCAACGGCTGGCAGATCCCTGAGCTGAATAAAGCCACCCTCGCCGCGGTGGCGGAGCCGGACCCGGCGAAACGCCTCGACCTGTACAAAACGATGCAGGAAACCCTGCTGCAGCATTCGCCATACGTCTTTATTGACCAGGGGAAAACCCAGATCGTGGTGCGCGACAACGTGAAGGGCTATCAGCAGGGGCTGAACGCCGATATGGTCTGGTACGATAACGTCACCAAGTAAGCGGGTTATGTCACCGGGCATGGCGGCCTCGCCCTGCCCGGATGACCGTTTCGCCACCCGGGTCCGGTGGGCGTCGCGCCGCCGGGAACCATGTTGATACACCAGGAATTTCCATTTTCCATGCCATCGTTTTCCACTCATCTTACCCGCCTGTTGCAGGGGCTGTTTACCCTGCTGCTGACGCTGTTCGGGCTGCTGCTGGTCACCTTCGCGCTCTCCGCGCTGTCGCCGGTCGACCGCGTGCTGCAGATCGTCGGTGACCATGCCAGTCAGTCGACTTACGACCAGGTTCGCCATCAGTTGGGTCTCGACCAACCGCTGCCGGTCCAGTTCTGGCACTACCTGGTCAACCTGTCCCATGGCGATCTTGGCATCGCCAGCGCCACCGGCCAGCCGGTGCTCCATGACCTGCTGGCGGTCTTTCCGGCAACCCTTGAGCTGGCGACCCTGGCGCTGATCGTCGGCGCGGTACTGGGCATCGTCGCCGGGGTGCTGTGCGCCCGTTACGCCGGTTCGCCGTGGGATTTGGCGGTGCGCACCTTTACCCTGTTGGGCAACTCGGTGCCCATTTTCTGGCTCGGCCTGCTGATGCTGGCCCTGTTTTACGCCCGGCTACAGTGGGCGCCGGGCCCGGGTCGCCTCGACGATATTTATCAGTACACCGTCGAGCCGCGCAGCGGTTTTGCGCTGATCGACACCTGGCTCTCCGGCGATATGGCGGCGTTTAAAAATGCCATCGGCCATCTGCTGCTGCCGGTGCTGGTGCTGGCCTATTACTCGTTGGCCAGCATCACCCGCCTGACCCGCTCCGCCTGCCTGAGCGAGATGAACAAAGAGTACATTCTGCTGGCGCGGGCCAAAGGGGCTGGTGAGATGACAATTCTGCTGCGCCACGTCCTGCCCAATATCCGCGGCACTCTGCTGACGGTGACCGCCCTCGCCTGGACCTCGATGCTCGAAGGGGCGGTGCTCACCGAAACCGTCTTCTCGTGGCCGGGGATCGGCCGCTACCTCACCACGGCGCTGTTCGCGGGGGATACCACGGCGATCATGGGCGGCACGCTGCTGATTGGCGTGAGCTTTGTGCTGATCAATAACCTGACCGACCTGCTGGTGCGGTTAACCGACCCGAGGGTGCGCTGATGCCGACTTATCTGTTTTTACGCCGTCTGCGCCGATCACCCGCCGCCTTCAGCGGCCTGGCCCTGGTGATCCTGCTGGTGCTGACCGCGCTGTTCGCCCCGTGGCTGGCGCCGCACGATCCCAACTGGCAGGATGCCGCCGCCCGCCTGCAGGGACCTGGCGCGGGGCACTGGCTCGGCACCGACAGCTACGGCCGTGACCTGCTGTCGCGCCTGCTCTACGGCGCCCGTCCGGCGCTGGGTCTGGTGGCGCTGGTAACCGCCATTACCCTGCCCGTCGGGCTGCTGGTGGGTATCCTCTCCGGCTACTATGGCGGGTGGCTGGAGCGAATACTGATGCGGTTTACCGACGTGGTGATGTCGATGCCGCGGTTGATCCTCGCCTTCGCGTTCGTGGCGATGCTCGGCCCGGGGCTGGTCAACGGCGCGCTGGCGTTAGCCCTGACTACCTGGCCGGCCTACGCCCGTCAGGCGCGCAGCGAAATTCAGCGCCTGCGCCATAGCGACTATCTCGCCGCGGCGGAGATGCTGGGCATCCGCGGCGGGCGGCTGCTGGTCGGCCATATTCTGCCGCTATGTCTGCCGTCGGCAATTGTCCGGCTGGCGCTCGATCTGGCGGGTATTATTCTCGCCGCCGCCGGGCTCGGCTTTCTCGGCCTTGGCGCTCGCCCGCCGATGGCGGAGTGGGGAGCGATGATTGCCGACGGGATGCAGGTGATTTTCGACCAGTGGTGGATCGCTGCCATCCCCGGCGCGGCGATCCTGCTCGCCAGCCTGGCGTTTAACCTGCTGGGCGATGGCCTGCGCGATATTCTGGAGCCGCAACATGACTGACATCCGACTGACCGTGCAGGGACTCGCTGTCGACTACCCCACCGCCCGGGTGGTGGACAACGTCAGCTTCACCCTCGGCAACGAGCGGCTGGCGCTGGTGGGCGAATCCGGCTCCGGCAAATCAATGACCGCCCGGGCGCTGATGGGCCTGGTGCGCAAGCCCGGGATAGTGAGCGCCGAACGGCTGGAGGTGCTGGGGCGTGATGTGCTGACCCTTAGCGCCCGCGGCTGGCGCGAGCTGCGCGGCAATGATATCGCTATGGTGCTGCAGGACCCGCGCTATGCGCTGAATCCGGTGCAGTCTATTCAGACGCAGCTGGAAGAGGCGTTAACCCTGCATCAGCGTCTCAGCCGCCGCGGGCGCGCCGAGGCGGTCAAAGACGCTATCGCCGCCGTCGGTCTGGATCTCCCGGTCCTCAGCCGCTATCCCGGCGAACTCTCCGGCGGGATGGGGCAGCGGGTAATGATCGCCCTCGCGCTGCTCAATAACCCGAAGGTGCTGATAGCCGACGAGCCGACCTCGGCCCTTGACGCCCGCCTGCGCAACCAGATCCTCGAGCTGCTGGTGGAGCAGTGCGCGCAGCGGCAGATGGCCATGTTACTGATCAGCCACGATCTGCCGTTAGTGGCCGCGCATTGCGATCGCGTGCTGGTGATGTACCAGGGGAGACAGGTCGACGAAATGCCAGCGCGGGCGCTACCGACGGCGACGCACCCTTATACCCGCACCCTGTGGACCTGCCGGCCGAATGCGCATACTTACGGCCAGATGCTGCCGACCCTCGACAGAACTCAGGACTTTACGGAGATGGCCCATGGCGATCGTTAATCTTCAGGATTTACAGGTAACATTCGGCGCGAAGACGGCGGTCTCCGCCGCCAGTTTCCGTGTCGACGCCGGGGAAACCTTCAGCCTGATCGGCGCCTCGGGCTGCGGTAAATCGACAATTTTGCGCGTGCTCGCCGGATTGCAGCGTGAATGGCGCGGCAGCGTGGATCTGCTCGGCCAGGCCATTACGCCGGGCGCCCGCTTTCAGGGCGAGCTGCGGCGCAACGTGCAGATGGTGTTTCAGGATCCGTATGCTTCGCTGCATCCCAACCATACCCTGTGGCGCACCCTGGCGGAGCCGCTGCAGATCCACGGCATCCGCGACGTTGCCCCGCGGGTGACCACCGCCCTTGAGCAGGTGGGTCTGGCCGCCGACGCCGCGCGCCGCTATCCGCATCAGCTCTCCGGCGGTCAACGGCAGCGCGTGGCCATTGCCCGCGCCCTGCTGCTGCGCCCGCAGATCCTGCTGCTGGATGAGCCGACCTCGGCACTGGATATGTCGGTACAGGCGGAAATCCTCAATCTGCTTAACCGCCTGAAACAGGAGCACGGCATGACCTATCTGCTGGTCAGCCATGATGCCGACGTCATCGCCCATATGTCCGATCGGGCAGCGTTTATGGCGGAGGGCGTGATCCAGCGCTTTTTCGATCGCGACGCGCTGGTCAACGGAGAACACCGAATGAGGTGAAGGCAGCGGATGCGCGGTTGTTTTGTCGGGTGGCGCTTCGCTTACCCGACCTACGATTCGTGCGACCTGCCGTTAATTTATTCACCAGCCTTGCTGAAACTGCCGGGGCTGGCGGCCTCAAAATCGCTGAGACGTTCCCGGAAGGCCGGGGCAGCCCGCATGGATGCGGGCTGAGGGCCGTGTTTTGCAGGGACGCTGCCTCGGCCCGACCCGAAGCCTGCAGGGAAAAGTCGAAGGTACCGCGCAGCGGCGATTTTGCTGGCCGGAGCCCGGGGGTACAGGGGGCGGCGGCGACTGGCCGCCCCCTGTGCGCTCCCTGCGCCATGAATGACATAACGCAGACGATTAGCCGGGAGCGCAAACTACGCTGAAGCCACCGATAACATAAACAACCACCTGCAGTGCTTCCCCTCACCCTGGCCCTCTCCCGGAGGGAGAGGGAACCGTCCGGCTGGCGTTTAGGCCCGGCAAGCGCGCCGCCGGGCAACAGTATCCGGCCCCCTCCCCTACTTCGCCAGGCTGGCAAAGCGGGCGAATACCGCATCAAAAATCGCCAGCCCCTGCGCCACCTGCTCAGCAGTAATGGTGCACGGCGGCACCACGTGAATGCGGTTCTCCACCACAAAGACCAGCAGCCCGGCCTCGGTCAGGGCCCCTTTGATCGCGGCCATGTCGGCGGCGGTCAACGGCGTTTTTTGTTTACGGCTGCTTACCAGCTCCAGCGCCTGGAACAGGCCGCGACCGCGCACCTCGCCGATAATGGCGTGCTTCTCCGCCAGCGCCTCGAGGCCGGGTCGCAGCACCTCATTGCCGATATAGGCCGCGTTCTCAACCACCTTCTCCTCTTTCATCGCGTCGATGGTGGCGACAATCGCCGCCATCGCCAGCGGATGGCCGGAATAGGTCAGCCCCCCGGCAAAGAAATGGTCGTCAAAGTAGCGGGCAATCGGCTCGCTAATCAGCACCCCGCCCGCCGGCACGTAGCCGGCGTTAACTCCCTTGGCAAAGGTCACCAGATCCGGCACCACGCCATCCTGTTCGAAGGCGAACCAGCTGCCGGTGCGGCCAAAGCCGGCCATCACCTCATCGAGGATCAGCACGATGCCAAACTCGTCGGCCAGAGCGCGCACGCCCTGCATATAGCCTGCCGGCGGCACGAGGATCCCGGCGGTGCCGGGGATGGACTCCAGCAGGATCGCCGCGATGGCCGTCGGCCCCTCGCATTCAATGATCCGCCGCAGATGCGCCAGCGCGCGCTGGCACTCCTCTTCCTCAGTCGCGGCGTTGAACTCGCTGCGGTAAAGGTAGGGGTTGAAGAAGTGCACATGGCCGCGGGAGAACTCATTCGGCACCCGGCGCCAGTCGCCGGTGGCGGCGATCGCGCTGCCGGTGTTGCCATGGTAGGAACGATAGGCCGAGAGCACCTTGTCGCGCCCGGTATAGAGCCGCGCCATGCGAATCGCGTTCTCATTGGCATCCGCCCCGGCGTTGGTGAAGAACACCTTGCTGAAGCCCGCCGGCGCCAGGTCGACGATGCGCTTCGCCGCTTCGCCGCGGGCAAGGTTGGCGGTGGCGGGCGCGATGGTGACCAGGGTCTCCAGCTGCGCCTTCATGGCCGCCAGCACCCGGGGATGTTGATAGCCAATGTTGACGTTCACCAGCTGGCTGCTGAAGTCGAGCCAGGTATTCCCCTCATAATCCCACAGCTCGCAGCCTTGCGCCCCGGCGATGACCAGCGGGTTGAGATTGCCCTGCATCGACCATGAATGAAACACATAGGCGCGATCCAATTGCCGAACTTCGTCATTGCTTACCGCGACCTCGTTGTGAATTGCCAGCTTCATACCCTGCCCTCTCTCATGTCGTAGTGGTTGGCTTCATCATTGGCCGCGGCCGCGCAAATCGGATAGAGCCAGTGCGCGCAAAACGATGTGACACGGTGTCACATCCCCGCCCGTCGTCTGGCCCTGTGCCTTGCCGTCCGGCGTTTTTATAGTGAAGGGACAACCGCACAGGAGAATGAGATGGCAACGAGCAACGTAGTGTTTATCACCGGGGCGACCTCGGGTTTTGGCGAAGCGGCAGCGCAGGTGTTTGCCGACGCGGGCTGGTCGCTGGTGTTGAGCGGGCGCCGCTATCCGCGACTGAAGGCCTTGCAGGACAGCCTCGCCGCTAAGGTGCCGGTGCATATTATTGAGCTTGACGTTCGTGACAGCGAGGCAGTGGCTGCCGCCGTGGCGTCGCTGCCCACCGATTTCGCCGATGTCACCACCCTGATCAACAACGCCGGGCTGGCGCTGTCGCCGCTGCCGGCGCAGGAGGTGGCGCTGGAGGACTGGAAAACGATGATCGACACCAACGTCACCGGTCTGGTGACGGTCACCCACGCCCTGCTGCCGACGCTGATTCGCCATGGCACCGGGGCGAGCATTATCAATATCGGCTCGATCGCCGGACAGTGGCCCTATCCCGGCAGCCATGTCTATGGCGCCAGCAAGGCCTTCGTGAAACAGTTCAGCTATAACCTGCGCTGCGATCTGCTTGGCACCGGCGTGCGAGTCACCGATCTGGCGCCGGGGATTGCCGAGACCGAATTTACCCTGGTGCGCACTAAGGGCGACCAGGCGGCATCGGATAAGCTCTATCGCGGCACCACGCCGCTGAGCGCGCGCGATATCGCCGAGCAGATGTTTTATATCGCCACGCTGCCGGCGCATATGAACATTAACCGGGTAGAAGTGATGCCGGTGCGTCAGGCGTGGCAGCCGTTCGCTATTGACCGGGACTAGACGAGCGCGTGGTTTTTCCCCTGCCGGCGCTGCCGGCAGGGGGTACAGGCCGGTCTAGCGGCTGCTTTGCAGAAACTGCCTGACGCGCTCGGAGTCAGGTTGCGTGAAAAACTTCTCCGGCGGCGCCTTCTCAATCAGCAGCCCCTTATCCAGAAACACCACCTCATTGGACACCTGGCGGGCAAAATCCATCTCGTGGGTCACCACCACCATGGTGTAGCCCTCGGCGGCAAGGGCTTTCATCACTCCTAACACCTCGCTCACCAGCTCCGGATCCAGCGCCGAGGTCGGTTCATCGAAGAGGATGACTTCTGGCGACATCGCCAGCGAACGGGCGATCGCCACCCGCTGCTTCTGCCCGCCGGAGAGGGTGATCGGGTAGACATCGGCTTTGTGCGCCATGCCGACTTTCTCCAGTTGCTGCATGGCCATGGCCTTCGCCTCGTCCCGCTTCATGCCCTTAACGCGCAGCAGCGCCTCACTGACGTTCTGCTGCACGGTCAGATGCGGCCACAGGTTAAAACTCTGAAACACCATCCCCACCCGCTCGCGGATTTTGGCCAGCTGGCGGTGCGACATCGCCCGACCGCGCTGTTCATCAATCCCCAGCCGCTGACCGCCGATATGAATTTCACCGCGGTCCGGCTGTTCCAGCCAGTTCATACAGCGCAGCAGGGTGGATTTTCCCGACCCGGACGAGCCGAGAATACTCACCACGGTCCCCTTCTCCACCGTCAGGTTAATATCCCGCAGGACTTCCACATTATCGAACTGCTTGGAGACGTTTTTGACGCTTACGGCAATAGACTCAGGCATGGCTCATTCCTCGTTTGGCTCCCCAGGCGGTCAGGCGCTTAATCAGCAGCTCCAGCAGAATGCTGATCGCCCAGTAAAGCCCAATGGCGACGATAAAGGCGTTAAAGGGAATAAAATAGGTCGCCTGGACGCTGTTGGCGGCGGCGGTGATCTCCTGAACGGTAATAATGCTCAGGAAAGCGGTGTCCTTCAGGCAGATAATCAGCTGATTGCCGATCAGCGGTAAGGCGGAAGAGACGATATTGGGTAAAATAATCCGCCGAAAAATGGCATAGCGAGAAAAGCCCTGAGCAATCGCCGCTTCAATATATCCGCCGGAAAATACCCGCCGCTGGCTGCGCAATATTTCAAAGAAGTAGGCGCCATGATAAATAATCAGGGCCAATAAACCGGCGGTCCACGGCTCCATGCTAATACCGAGCTGCGGCAGTCCGTAATACAGCAGATAGGCGAGGATCAAAAAAGGGATCGCGCGCATCAGGCTGACAAAGCCAATGATAACCCGGTTAAGGACTTTCTTTTGATATTCACTCAAATAGCACAGCGCAATACCGATAATAAGGGCCGCCAGGGCGGCGGTAATAAACAGTTCGAGGGTCGCGAATAACCCGGCAATAAAGCTATCGCGTACCGACCAGATAACGCCCCACTGATTCATAATACCTCCCGTTGCTAGCGCGCCAGGCGCCTGGCTTTCCGTTCCGCGATCCCCTGCAGCTTCAACAAACAGCCGATGATCGCCACATACAGCAGGCCGGCGGCGAGGATCGGCGACAGCGGCTCGTAGGTGACCGAGGAGATACGGTTGGTCACCCGGGTAAGATCCACCACGCCAATCACGGCGATCGCCGGGCTACCTTTGATCAAAAACGACATCTCATTGACCAGCGCCGGCAGGCTTTCGATCCACATCTGCGGCAGCATGATGTAGCGGAAGTAGGTCCAGCGGCGCATCCCCACCGACTCTGCCGCCTCCCGCTGTTCGCGCGGAAAGGTGCGGAAGGCGTTGCGCCAGATCTCAGCGTTAAACGCCGACGTGTTAAGCGTCAGCGCCACGATGGCAGCCACGTTCTTGTCGAGGTTAATACCCATCGTGGGCAGCGAAAGAAACAGAAACAGCACCAGCGTCACCAGCGGCGTCGCGCGGGCCAGGCTGATATAGACCACCAGCAGCTGGTCGATAACCGGCAGACGCAGCATCCGCACCAGGGCGATCAGCAGCCCCGCCACCACGCCGAAGGCGATAGCGATGGCCGAAATCCAGAGGGTCGTCCATGCGCCTTCGATTAATAACTGCCAGGAAATTGCATCCATGAGGCCCTCCTTCTCAGCAACAGGCGGCGGTCGCCCGCCGCGGAACATTACAGACCGGCAAGCTTATGAAACTGTTCCGGGCTGGTGATCGCCTCGGTGGGTAGGTTGTCATAGGTTTCGCCAAACCATTTTTTCTGCAGCTCGGCGAGCTTGCCGGTCTCCTTCATGTGGTTCATAAACTTGGTCATATAGGCCAGCAGCTGCGGCGAGTTTTTCGGGATCGGCCACGCCATATAGCCCGGTCCGGAGACGGCCAGCCCTTTGGCGAAGACCTTCGGTTTGGCTTTCGCCAGGTCGTTTACCGAGATAACCACGTTAATCACGTAATCCAGCCGCTTATTCGCCAGGTCGGCGTAGGCTTCCGGATAGGAGGGGTACTCCACCACCGGTCCCAGCTTGCCGCCGGTCTTCTCCAGCATCGCCTTCAGCTCCGGCAAACGCGCCAGCAGCGCGCTGCCTGCCTGCACGCCCACTTTTTTGCCGCTGAGATCGGCAATGGTATTTAGCGAGGTATCGCCAGCGCGTTTGACAAAATAGTGCTGCGCAGAGGCCCACGGCGGGGTGAAATCAAAAACCTTCAGCCGCTCATCGGTAATAACCGCCCCGGTTAAGGCCATATCATATTGCCCGGTGGAGACAGCCGCTAATAATCCGGTCCATGGTAATATGCTCTGGTCGACATGAAATTTGGCGTATTTACGTAACTCCTCAAGCATATCTTTGTTAAAGCCATCGGCCTGGCCATTATTCATAAAGTTAAACGGCGCATAATCATCTTCCGTCGCCACTTTCAGGGTGCCGGATTTTTCTATTTCCGGCAGATCGGCCGCGACGGCGTGATAAGAAAAAGCAACCGTTAATACAGCGCTCAGACATATTGATGCCAATGATTTTTTCATTATTTCACCCCTGATGGATTGGCCAGACGGGTTCATTCCAGAACGCGAAAAGGTTTATGCAAAATGGAGGCCGGGAGGTTCCGGTCCGCGGCGGCTGAATGCGTTTTTAATGTGGGAGCGTTTTGCAATTCCGTATAGAGCCAGATGGGCCGCATCGCTGTGTCAGATGACGGAAGGGTGGTATGGAATTTGCTGAGCTTAGCGGGTGGTCGCGATGCGTTATTGCCAGAGGAGCCCCGTATGATCCGTCACCTGTTACACGTTGATTTTGAGCCTGGCCGCGGTTTGCAGGAACAGGTGCGAGAGACGCTGGTGAATGCCATTCTCAGCGGGATCTTCGCCGCCGACACCCCGCTGCCCTCCTGCCGCCAGCTGGCCAGCCAGCTGCGCGTCTCGCGCAACACCACCGCCCTGGTGTTCGAAAGCCTGGTCAACGAGGGCTATCTGATAAGCCGCCCGCGAAGCGGTTACTACCTGCATCCCGACTATCACGATGCTTCGCCGCCCGCGGTCGAGAGTGCACCGCAGCGCGAAGCAGCTGCACCACGCTGGGGCGACCGGCTGCAGATGACCCCCAGCCAGCAGGAGTCGATCCTCAAACCGGCGGGCTGGATGCACTACCGCTACCCGTTTATCTACGGCCAGCCCGATACCCGGCAGTTCCCGCTGGCCACCTGGCGCTCGGCAGCGAACTGGCTGCACGGCGGGGTGCGCGACCCGGCGTGGGTCATCGACCATATTGACCAGGATGTGCCGATGCTCATCGAGCAGATCCGCACCCGGGTGCTGCCCAAGCGCGGCATTGTCGCCGCCCCGGACGAAATTCTCATTACCCTGGGCTCGCAAAACGCCCTCTACCTGCTGACCCGGTTGCTGCTCTCCTCCACCACCCGCATTGGCGTCGAAAACCCCTGCTTTCGCGAAGCCATCAACACCTTTCTGCTCGCCGACGCCGAGGTGGTGCCGCACCCGGTGGATGAAGAGGGGATCGTGCTTAACGAACGTCCCTGCGATTACTACTATGTCACCCCCGGCCACCAGGTGCCCACCGGGGTGGCAATGAGCAGCGCGCGGCGTCGCCAGCTGCTGGAGCATGCCGCCCGCCATGACGCGGTGATCATTGAAGATGATTATGACTCGGAGAGTAACTTTACCCTCAACCCGCTGCCGGCGCTGAAGGCCAGCGACCGCAGCGGCCGGGTGGTGTATGTCAGCAGCCTGTCAAAGGCGCTATCGCCGGGGCTGCGGCTGGGATTTATGGTCGCCGACCCGGACCTGATCGACGAGGCGCGCGCCCTGCGCCGGTTGGTCTATCGCCATCCGCCGACCAACATTCAGTACCAGATGGCCCATTTCCTCGCCCAGGGACATTATGAAACCCATCTGCGGCGCTACCACTACGACTCCGCCCAGCGCTGGGAGCGTCTACACGCCGCCCTGCAGCGCTATCTGCCGTCCTGTCGCGCGCTGGCGGGGAGCGAACACGCTAACGCCTTCTGGCTGCAGACCCCGGCGCAGATCAACACCCAGCAGCTCACCTGGCGCGCCGCCCACGCCGGCGTGCTGATTGAGCCCGGGGCGCGCCATTTTCTCAGCGCCGCGCCGCCGGATAACTACTTTCGCATGGGATTCCACGCCATTAACCCCGACGCCATCGCCCAGGGGGTGGAGGTCCTGCGCGGCCAGCTGGAGCAGATGGGTTAGCGATATTGTTCGTACTCAACGGCATCGCGCACGCTGAGCAACGCCGGGCGCAGACTGTCGAAAGGCACCGATCCGAGCGCAATGCGCAGCGCCTGTGGAATCGTGGCGGAGACGCAGAACGGCTCGGCGGTCGACACCGAAATACGCTGTTCCATCAGCGCGTTCGCCAGCCGATCGGCCCGGCTCTCTTCCCACAGAGGCAGCCAGACGAAGTACGAATCGGGATGACTGACAACGGGAAGCCCACAAAGCACCTCGCGGGCCACCTGCTGCCGCTGTCGCGCATCCTGGCGTTTCTGTGTTTCAAAGCGGGCCACCGTGCCATCTTCAATCCAGGCGCAAATCAGCGAACTTATCAGCGTCGGCGTATTCCACGTCGTGGCCCGGATGGCGCGCTCAATCTCCGGCCGATAGCGCGGCGGAGAAATCACCACCCCCACGCGCAGCCCGGTGGCGATATTTTTCGAAAATCCGGTGACATACACCGTTCTTTCCGGCGCATAGCTGACCACCGGCGGCGGCGGGCGGCTCACCAGCCTGGCGTAAGCCGCATCTTCAATAATCAGCAGATCGTGCTGGCGCGCGAGGTCGGCCAGCACCTGCCGCTGCCCGGCGTTGAGCACCCAGCCCAGCGGATTGTGCAGCGTCGGCATGGTATACACCGCCCGCACTCGCCGCTGCTGGCACAGCGCATGAAGCGCCTGCAGGTCCGGCCCCTCGGCCCCACAGGGGATGGCCGCCAGCTCCAGATGATAGAGCGCCGCCAGAACCTTGAAGCCCGAATAGGTCAGAGCATCAACCGCCACCACATCGCCCGGACGTAACAGCCCCATAACGGTCACCGCCAGCCCGTGCTGTGCGCCGTTAACGATCAGGACATTTTCCGCGGCCGGCGCAAAGTGTCGGCAGGTCAAATGGCGGGCGATAATGTCCCGCTCGGCGAGCCGCCCGGCGTGAGGCTGATAGCGCAGATGCGAATCAATATCGCCCGCCATCGCCAGCTGCCTGAGCGCCTCGCGCAGCGCATCGCCCTGCGCCGGCAGCGAAGGGTAGTTGAAGTTAAGATCCACGACGTCAGCGGCCACCACCTGCTGATCGACCCCATGCCCCGGCGGCAGCGCGAGGTCGCGCACGAAGGTGCCGCGGCCGGTTTCGCCGCTGACCAGCCCCATCTCTTCCAGTTCACGGTAGACTCGGGTGGCGGTGGCCAGCGAGAGGCGTTCATCGGCGGCAAGGGTACGGTGCGTTGGCAGACGGCTGCCGGCAGGTAGCTGCCCACTGCGGATCGCCTGCGCGTATCGGTCGACAACGGCTTTGTATCGAGCTTTCATCGTGCAATGTATCTATGACAATAATTTGATTGTATCAGATTGGCCACATTACCATCGCCACTGACGATGCTCAAGCGGGCGCAGCCCAATCAGATAACGCGAGGTTAACGTGGTAGATTCAATATTAGATAAATCGGCGCCCGGCCCCTGGTCCGGATGGTTTCATGGTTTACTGGGGGTGATTATTTTTAGCGGTTCCCTGCCCGCGACGCGGCTGGCGGTGCAGGATATGGATCCGTTGTTATTGACCTTTCTGCGCGCCTCCATCGCCGGACTGCTTGCCATCGCCCTGCTGGTCGGCTTTCGCCAGAAACGCCCGCGCCTGGTGCAGCTTGTCCCCCTGATCATCATCTCATCAGGGGTGGTGATCGGCTTTCCCCTGCTCACGGCGCTGGCCCTGCAGCGCATCACCTCGGCGCATTCGATTGTGTTTATTGGTCTGCTGCCGCTGATGACCGCTATTTTTGGTGTGCTGCGCGGCGGCGAGCGTCCGCGGCGCGCTTTCTGGATCTTTTCGCTGCTGGGCAGTCTGCTGGTGATGGGATTCGCCCTGACGCAAAGTGCGGCGACGTCGCTCAGCGGCGATCTGCTGATGCTGGCGGCAGTTATCGCCTGCGGCCTCGGCTATGCGGAAGGGGCGAAGCTGACGCGGGAGCTCGGCGGCTGGCAGGTGATCTGCTGGGCGCTGGTGATTGCCCTGCCGTTGATGCTCCCCGCCTCGCTGATGGTTCAGCCTGCGTCCTGGCATGCCATATCGGCCTCCTCCTGGACCGCGCTCGGCTATGTGTCGCTCTTCAGTATGCTGATCGGTTTTATCTTCTGGTACAAAGGGCTGGCCGCGGGCGGGATCGCCGCCGTCGGCCAGCTCCAGCTATTGCAGCCGTTCTTCGGGCTTGGCCTGTCGGCGGCGCTGTTGCACGAAACCGTCAGCCCCTTGATGCTGGCGGTTACCCTCGGCGTGGTGCTTTGCGTGATGGGCTCGCGCAAATGTGGCCGCCGGCGGGTTAGCGCAGAGAGCAGGAGCAGTGATTGACCGCCCCTACATCCGCCGTCCCGGGTTTCGGCGGCGTAACCGCTGACCCGGGCTACCGCATGACAAACGGCTGGAAACAGGTCGCCCCGCCGGGGAGGGCGACCGCCTACAGCGGCCGCGCGTACTGGAGCATCACCTGCAGCAGCACGTTGGCGCCGGCGGCGACGTGCTCCGGCGAGGCATACTCCATTTCGTTATGGCTGATCCCATCCTTGCAGGGGATAAAAATCATCCCGGTCGGCGCCAGGTAGCTCATATACACTGCGTCATGCCCGGCGCCGGAGACGATCGGCCGCGCCGGGTAGCCCAGCCGCTGCGCGGCATCGGCAATGGCCTGCTGGCATTCGCCATCGAAGGGCGCCGCCGAATAGTGGCTCACCTGCTTCAGGGCCACCTGCAGACCGCTTTCCCGCTCAACCTCCGCGATAAACGCCCGTAGCTGGCGATCCATTTCATCCACCAGCGCATCGCTGAGATTGCGCATATCAATGGAGAAGGTGACCTCTCCGGGCACCACGTTGCGGCTGTTGGGCCACACCTGCACGCTGCCGACGGTGCCGCGTCCCTCTTCGCTGCGTCCGGCAATGGCTACCACCTCCTGCATAATGCGGGTCGCCACCTGCAGGGCATCCTGACGCAGGCGCATCGGCGTGGGCCCGGCATGCGACGCCTGACCGGTCACCACGCAGTCGTACCAGCGGATCCCCAGCACGCCCTGCACGATACCGATGGTTTTCGCTTCATCTTCGAGAATCGGCCCCTGCTCAATGTGCGCCTCAAAATAGGCGCCTACGGGATGCTCTCCCGGGGTCTGCTCGCCGATATAGCCGATCTGCGCCAGCGCCTCGCCGACGCTGACGCCCTCTTTATCCGTGACGGCCCAGGTCTCCTCCAGCGGGAAAACCCCGGCAAAGACCCCGGAGCCCATCATCACCGGCACAAAGCGCGACCCCTCTTCGTTGGTCCAGAACACCACCTCAATCGGCGCCTCGGTGGCAATCTGCAGATCGTTGAGCGTGCGCACCACCTCCAGCGCCGCCAGCACGCCGTAGTTGCCGTCAAATTTGCCGCCGGTGGGCTGGGTGTCGATATGGCTGCCAGAGACGATGGGCGGCAGGCTGGGGTTGCGCCCTTCCCGACGCATAAACACATTGCCGATTTTATCGATGGTGACGCTCATCCCGGCCTCCCGCGCCCAGCCAATCACCCGGTCCCGCCCCTGACGGTCGAGGTCGGTGAGGGTCAGACGGCGGCAGCCGCCCTTCGGCGTGGCGCCGATCTGCGCGAGATCCATTAACGACGCCCACAGGCGGTCGCCATTGATGCGCCAGCCGGTGGTGTCGGTGGCGGGGGTAAAAAGTACATCACAGCTCATGGTGGTCTCCTGACATCAAGGTCGCCGCCAGCGCAACCGGCGGTGGGAAAAAAGGCATCAGCGCCTGGTCTTCATCGTGGTGTGTTGCCGCCGGTCAGACGGCCAGGGCCTGCGCGTTGGCGTCAATCGCCAGCTCGCGCCAGCGGTGGCAACTCACCGCATGGCGCTCCGCGACGGATTCCGTCGGCGGCAGGCTCTGCTCGCAGACCGGGCGACGGTGCGGGCAGCGCTCGGCAAAGGCGCAGCCGGGCGGCAAGCGCGCCAGATCCGGCGGCGCGCCGGGAATGCAGTGCAGGGCATCGCCTTTCTTAAGCCCCTCTTTCGGCCGGCTGCCCAGCAGCACCCGGGTATAAGGATGGCGTGGGTGGCGCAGGATCTCACTCATAGAAGCCTCCTCGACGATCCGCCCGGCGTACATCACCGCCACCCGGTCGGCGATCTCCACCGCGGCGCCGATGTCGTGGGTCACAAACACGATCGACAGCCCGCGCTGCTTTTGCTGCTCGCGCAGCAGGATCAGGATCTGGATTTGCACCGTGGCGTCGAGGGCGGTGGTCGGCTCATCCGCCAGCAGCAGCTGCGGGTTACAGGAGAGCGCGAGGGCGATCATCGCCCGCTGGCGCATCCCGCCGGACATCTCGTGCGGGTAAGCGTCCAGCCGTCGCTCGGGGCTGGGAATGCGCACCTGGCGCAGGGCCTCCAGCGCCCTGTCCCGGGCCGCCTGTCGCGACAGCCCTTCGTGGCGGCGCAGCCCTTCAGTAATCTGCTGCCCAACGGTGTAGACCGGATCGAAGGCCAGCAGCGGCTCCTGAAAAATCATCGCGCAGCGCCCGCCGCGGTAGCGCCGCAGCTGGCTGGCGCTCATCGTCAGCACCGCGTCGTCACCCACCCGCAGGGTGCCGGAGAGCTCACTGCTCCCCGGCGGGTGCAGGCGCATCAGCGCCCGCAGGGTCACGCTCTTGCCGGAACCCGACTCGCCAATCAGCGCCATCACCTCCCCCTTTTGTACGTCAAAGGAGACCCCGTTGACCGCGTTGATGGTCTGCCCGTCGCGGCGAAAGACGACCCGCAGATCGCGCACATGGACAAAGGCGTTATCCGACATGGCTGACCTCCTTAAGGGGGATGTTCTGATGCCATAGCGAGGCCGGCTGCGCCATCAGGCAGGCGCTCTGGTGCCCCTCCCCGACCGCCTCCAGCCGCGGTTTCACTTCGGCGCAGACCGCCTTCGCATGCGGGCAGCGGGTGTGAAAGCGACAGCCGCTCGGCGGCGCGATGGGGCTGGGGGGATCGCCGCTCAGCGGCGAGGTCAGGGTGCGGTGTTCCGGGTCCATGGAGGGCATCGAGCTTAACAGCGCCCGGGTATAGGGGTGGGCGGAGGCGGTAAACAGCTGCTCCGCCGGGCCGATCTCTACCACTTCGCCAAGGTACATAACGAGGATCCGATCCGACAGCCAGCGAACCACGTGCAGATCGTGGCTGATAAACACATAGGTCAGCTCGAGGGTGCGTTTTAGCTCCTGCAGCAGCTGCAGCACCTGGGCTTCCACCGATTTATCCAGCGCCGACACCGCCTCATCAAGAATGACCAGCCGCGGCTTCATCGCCAGCGCGCGGGCGATATTCACCCGCTGCCGCTGGCCGCCGGAGAGCGCATGCGGGTAGCGGTCGGCAAAGCGCGCCGGTTCAAGGCCGACGTGCGCCAGCAGATAGCGGGCGTATTCGCTGGCCTCTCTGGCGCTGACGCCGTGGACGCGCTGGCCGAAGGCGATGCTCTCCTCCATGGTCATGCGCGGATTGAGCGAGGCATAGCTATCCTGGAAAACCATCTGCACCTGGCGACGGTAGGCTTTCATGGGCAGACGCGACGAGCCAACCTCCAGCCCGTCGAAGATCAGTTCGCCGCTGTCCTGGGTGAGCAGCTGCATCAGCAGTCGGGCGGTGGTCGATTTGCCGCAGCCCGACTCGCCGACCACCCCCAGGGTTTCACCTTTCATCACCGTGAAGCTGATATCGTCCACCGCCTGGACCACCTCCCGGCCTTTGCCGCCGCGGAAGTACTTCAGCAGGTGATTGACCTTCAGCAGCGGCTGCGCCGGCCCGCCGAGATCGATATTGATAAAGGGTTGCATCGCTTACTCCTTAATCGCCATTGCCGCACGCAGGCGGTCCGCGAGGATATTGAACGAAATGGAGGTGATAAAAATCATCAGGCCCGGCAGGGCGGCCACCCACGGCTGGGTATAGATTGCCGTGCGCAGCGTATTGAGCATCAGCCCCCACTCGGGCTCCGGCGGCCGCACGCCGAGGCCGAGAAACGACAGGCCGGAGGCGAGGATCATGCACACCGAAATCAACCCGGTGGAGAAGACGAAGATCGGCCCGAGCACGTTACCCAGCACCTGGACGCGGATAATGGTCAACGCGCTGGCGCCGGTGGCCCGGGCGGCGTCGATATAGTCCATATGCCGTACCTGGGCGGTCACGCTCTCGGCAATCCGCGCCACCTGCGGGACAAACACCAGGGTCAGCGACAGCAGCGCATTGCCGATGCCCGCCCCCAGCGCCCCCGACAGCGCAATCGCCAGCAGGACCGAGGGAAAGGCATAGAACACATCCACGGTGCGCATAATCACGGTATTGATTTTGCCGCCCATGTAGCCGGCGATGATCCCGATGGCGCCGCCGATAAAAAAGGCGAACACCACCGGGACAATCCCCATAAACAGCGACAGCCGGGTGCCGAGGATCAGTCGCGACAGCATGTCGCGCCCCAGCTCATCAGAGCCCAGCGGGAAGCCGTCACTGCCGATGGGCTTCAGGCGCAGGAACATCGACGTTTGATAGGGGTCTTTGACGATAAGCCATGGCCCTAACAGCGCCAGGGCCAGCAGCAGGAGGATCACTACCCCCACCACCACGCCGCCGGGATCGCGCAGTAAGCGGCGCAGCACGCCGCGCCAGTAACCTTGCCGGGAAGCGTTGGCCGGCGCGGCCGGGACCGCTTTCGTCGTTGCCGTATCCACCATGGTCAGCTCCTCTTAATGCGCGGGTCGAGGGTGGCCTGCAGAATATCCACCAACAGGTTGAGCAACACGAAAAACAGCGCCAGCACCCAGATAGTGCCCTGCAGCAGGGGCAAGTCGCGCTGAAAGATGGCGGTGTTGAGCAGCAGCCCGGTCCCCGGCCAGGAGAAGACGGTCTCCACGAGGATCGAGCCGCCCATCAGATAGCCCACCTGCAGCCCCATCACCGCCAGCGCGGTTGGCGCGGCATTTTTCATGACGTGGACGAAGATGCGCGATTCGTTAAGGCCGCGGGCGCGCAGGCCAACGATAAACTCCTGGCTGAGGATATCGGCTACCTGCGAGCGCACGGTGCGGGCGATAATCCCGGTCGGGATCACCGACAGCGTGATGGCCGGCAGCAGCATGAACTGCAGGTGCGCCCAGTCCCATTGCCAGCCCACCTCGCCTATCGGCCCGCCGCCGGTGGCCGGCAGCAGCGCGAACTTGACGCTGCAGAGGATCACCAACAGCATCCCCAGCCAGTAATGCGGCACGCTGACGCCAAACACCGACAACACCGAGGCTAGACGGTCAATGACGCTGTTGCGAAAATAGCCGGCGACAAAGCCAAACAGGCTGCCGAGGACGAAGCCGATCGCCGTCGCCAGCAGCGCCAGGCGCAGGGAGTAAGCCACTGCGGTCATCACCTCGTCTATCACCGGGCGGCCGGTGGCGACCGACATACCGAGGTCGCCGTGCAGTGCCCGCCACAGCCAGTGGATAAACTGCAGAGGCAGCGGCTTATCAAAGCCGTAGGCCTGCATCAGCGTCTGGCGCAGCGCCTCCGAGGCGTCCGGCGGCATCACCGACACCAGCGGGTCGCCCGGCGCGATCTGCACCAGCATGAAACAGATCACCGCCACCCCAAGCATGGTGGGGATAGCCAGCAGAATGCGGTATAGCAGCGTATTGATCATCGGTTGCCCCTTTCGCGATTACTCTTTTTTGCTCACCAGGCTGAGGTCGATAAACCAGCTCTGCGGTTGCACCACTCCGGTCACCGCGGGCGAAATCGCGCGCGGCCCGACGTCGTGGGCGACAAACAGGAACGGCACCTGATCCACCAGCGCGGCGTGCAGATCGCCGGCGGCTTTATTCATCGCTTCCGGGGTAAAGGCGTGTTTGACGGCGGCGGCGAGTTTTTCCGTCTCCGGAGTGGCGAAGTAGCCCCAGTTGGTCGCCACCGGCGGAAACGCTTTGGCGGTCGAGAAGCGGATCAGGCCAAAATAGGGATCATTGACCGCGGCGCTGACGTTGATCGCGTCGATCCCTTTTGCCGAGGGATCCCGGGCGCCCAGGCGCCAGTTGGTGAACAGGGTGTTCCATTCCACCACTTTAATATCCACATTGAAGAAGCAGCTCTTCAGGCTCTGCTGGATATACTCGTTCATCGGCAAGGGCTGCATCTGCCCGGAGCCGGAGGCCGAGGTGGCCACCGTGACGTGCAGCGGCTTGCCGGCGCTGTATCCAGCCTCGGTCATCAGTTGACGGGCGGCGTCCGGGTCATATTTGATCTGGAAGGTGGGTTTGCCATGCCACGGGCTGTCGGCCTCGTAGACCCCGGTGGCCTCGGTCATGTAGCCGCCGAGGTAGCTCTTCAGCTCGGCGCGGTTCAGACACAGGTTGGCCGCTTTGCGCACCCGAATGTCCTGCCACGGCGATCCTTTTTCAAAGGAGAACTGCCAGGGCCACAGGTGCGGCTGGGTGTTGGCGTAAAGGTGAAAACCCTGAGACTTGATCTGATCGATGGCGTCCGGCGCCGGGGCTTCAATCCAGTCCACCTGCTTCGACAGCAGCGCCGCGGTGCGGGCGTTGGCCTCCGGCAAAGGGATCAGCACCACCTTATCCACCCGGGGAATGCGATCTTTGTTCCAGTAGTCGGGGTTTTTCGCGAGGATCAGCTGCTGACGCGGCACCAGCTTCTCCAGTTTGAACGGGCCGCTGCCCACCGCATGGGCGGCGAAGGCGGTCCACGCCTGTTTGCTGCGCGCGGCGCTATCCCCCGCGCTGGCCGGCACCGCGTCATACTGCTTCTGCCACGCCGTGGGCGAGACAATAAACAGGTTGGTGATGTTGTACGGCAGCAGCGCGTCCGGTTCCGAGGTGGTCAGCGCCACAGTGTGGTCGTCAATTTTCTCCGCGCCGGTGAGGGTCGGCATGCGCGACAGGGTGTTGCCGATCTGGCCCGGGGCGTACTGCGGCGCTGCTTTATTGAGCACCTTATCCACGTTCCAGACGATGGCGTCGGCGTTCACCTCCGTCCCATCATGAAACTTCACCCCCGGACGCAGGGTGAAAATCCAGCGGCTGGTGTTCTGCGGATCGATGTGCCACTCGGTCGCCAGCCCCGGCACCAGACCGCTGGGCTTTTCACCTTGCGACAGATCCCACTCCACCAGCGCGTCATACAGCGGGATGCCGGTAAAGCGGTTGCCCTCATAGCCCTGATCCGGCTGGCCGAGGGTTAACGGAATATCCGCGGCGGTCATGGCGATCCGCAGCGTGGAGGCGTTGGCAGGTAAGGCGGCGCCCGCCAGGGCCAGTGCGCCGCTCACCGCCACGGCGAGACGACCGGCACGCGAAAATAACGTTGTTTTGTGCATCACATGATCCCTGTTAAATAAAGTGTCACGAATTAACAGGCAAAATGCGTACCAGCTCTTGCGCGGGCGGAAATAGGCCGAAACCGACCGATAAAATAAGAAGGACTTATATTATCACCATGATAATTATGGGAAAATAATTGCACCTTATTCCGTCGCACCGCCAGCGGGAAATATGTTGCAGAATTGCACCAGCCGCTATATGGCAAATTTCAAATAATCACTCTGCGTCACTTTTTTATTCATCCCCGTCCTCCGCCGCCGCGTATTCTCCGTCGGGATCAATCCCTTCTATACTTCAGGGAACACATCGACCGGGAGAGACTATGCCTTTAGCCGATTTTCACCGCTCCGATCCTTTTACCCTCGGTATCGAACTGGAGCTGCAGGTGGTGAACCCGCCGGGTTACGACCTCAGCCAGGATGCCTCGACGCTGATTGCCGACGTCCAGCATGAGCTGACCGTGGGAGAAGCCAAGCACGATATCACCGAGAGCATGCTGGAGATCGCCACCGGGGTGTGCCGCGACATCAGCCATGCGCAAATCCAGCTCAGCGCCATCCAGCAGGCGGTCCAGCGCGCGGCGCTGCATCATCATCTGCAGATCTGCGGCGGGGGTTCCCACCCCTTTCATGCCTGGCAGCGTCAGCAGATCAGCGACAATCCGCGCTATGTCAAAACCGTCGAGCATTTTGGCTATCTGGCGCAACAGGCGACGGTCTTTGGCCAGCATGTGCACGTCGGCTGCCAGAGCGGCGACGACGCCATCTATCTGCTGCACGGCTTGTCGCGCTTTGTGCCGCACTTCATCGCCCTCAACGCCGCCTCGCCGTGGTTCGACAGCACCGACAGCCGCTTCGCCTGTTCGCGCCTCAACCGCTTCTCCTCTTATCCCGACAACGGTCCGATGCCGTGGGTGGCCGACTGGCAGGGGTTTCGTCGCCTGTTCCGCCAGCTGAGCTACACCAGCATGATCGACAGCATGAAGGATCTGCACTGGGATATTCGCCCCAGCCCGCAGTTTGGTACCGTCGAGGTGCGGGTGATGGACACCCCCCTGACCCTCGCCCAGGCGATCCATATCGCTGGCTTTATTCAGACCCTGGCCTGCTGGCTGTTGACGGAGCGTCCTTTTAAGCACCAGCCTGACGATTATCTGCTGTACCCTTTTAACCGCTATCAGGCCTGCCGCTACGGGCTGGACGGGACCCTTACCGACGTGCGCAGCGGGGAGCAGCGCAGCATCCGCCAGGAGATCCTGCAGCTCGCCGACCGACTGGCTCCTTTCGCCCATCAGCTGAAGGCGACGGCGGCGCTGGAGGCGGTGGTTCGCCAGGCGAAATCGCCGCACAGCGAGGCGCAGCAGATGCGCGAGTTTATCGCCAACGGCGGTTCGCTTTCCGGGCTGGTGCAAAAACACTGTGAGATTTGGGCGGCATAAGACAGCGAGGCGGGTATACTCGGCGCAGACCATAGAAAGGATTGCCCATGTTATTACGCTGCCTGCTCCCCCTGGCGCTGCTGCCCCTGGCCGCCGTCGCCAGCGCCGCCTGTACCCTCACCGACCCGACGCTAACCCTGCAGAGCTATCGGGTGGATGCGCAGAAAGAGCGCATTGCAATGTACTGGCTGGATCGGCACGGCAAAGCCTGGGGTTCCCTGCGTTCGCTGCTGGCGGGTATCGATGGCGATGGCCGGGTGCAGATGGCGATGAACGGCGGCATTTACGATAAGGCCTACGCGCCGCTGGGGCTGTATATCGAAGACGGCAAACGCCTGACGCCGGTAAACCGCTCCGCCGGCGGCGGGAACTTCTTTATCCGCCCCGGCGGCGTATTCCTGGTGGAGAACGGCCGGGCGAAAATCGTGCCGCTGCCGGCGTACAAACGCTCTCCCGCCATCCGCTATGCGGTGCAGTCCGGCCCGATGCTGATTGAGAATGGCGTCATCAACTGGCGGCTGAAGCCCTCCGCCAGCTCGCGCAAACTGCGCAACGGGGTTGGCATCGATAAGCAAGGCCGGGTGGTGTTTATGCTCAGCGATCGCGAGACCAACTTTTATGATTTTGCCTGCTATGCGCAATCAAAGCTTGGGGTGCGGCAGATGCTATATCTCGACGGCACCCTGTCGAAGATGTACCGCAAAGGCGGCAGCGTGCCGTGGCAATATCATCCGTTCGTGACCATGATAACGGTGGAGAGGAAATAGCGGGCGCGTTTGGGGGCGGCCATTCCAGCCAGGAGAGTGAATAAATTAACGACAGGCCGGGCAAGGTATTGCCGCCGTGCCCGATGTCCTTGCCCGGTGGCGCTGCGCTTACCGGGCCTACAGAGTCTGTTCGCTATGGTATGGCCCCTGAAATCTACGGGCGTGCAGCAGGGCCGATTCCCGCTGAAATCGGCGAACCGGAGGTCGGCAGATAAGGCGGGGCTGACGCCCAAACGCAACGTGAACGCAAAACCCACCCTCACCCTACCCCTCTCCCTAAGGGAGAGGGGACCGCCCGGTAGTCGTTGCAGCCTGGAGTATCCCCGTCACCGACCGGTAGCGCCGCGCTTACCCCCGCCGATGCGCCCACTCGCGCATACGCTGAAACAGCACATACAGCGAAGGAATAAACAGGATGCCAATCATCGTCGCCACCAGCATTCCGCTGAACACCGTGGTGCCGATGATCCGCCGGCTCTGCGCCCCGGCGCCGGTGGCGAGCATCATCGGCATGATGCCGATAATAAACGACACCGCGGTCATCATCACCGCGCGGAAGCGGCGGGTGGCGCCCTCGCGCGCGGCGTCGACTATCGACAATCCCTCTTCGCGCCGGCTGCGGGCAAACTCAACGATCAGAATCGCATTCTTCGCCGCCAGGGCGATCAGCAGCACCAGTCCTATCTGGACATACACATCGTTGGCATAGCCCGCCGTCCACAGCCAGAGCAGCGCTCCGCCGATGGCGAATAGCACCGAAAGCATGACGCTCGCCGGCAGCGTCCAGCTCTCATACTGCGCCACCAGGAACAGCCACGCCATCGCCACCGCCGCCAGCACGATCCACACCGCCTGATTGCCGGTCTGCTGCTCCTGCCAGGAGATGCCGCTCCAGGCGTAGTCATACCCCGGCGGCAGATGGGCCTGCAGAATCTGCTCCATGGCCGCCATCGCCGTACGGCTGCTGACCCCCTCGGCCGCTGAACCGCTCACCGACACGGACGGGAACTGGTTGTACTGCTGAATAAACGGCGCCCCCACCGTCGGCGTAATGGTGACCAGATTGCTCAGCCGCACCCGCTCGCCGTCGCGGCTGCGGACGTACAGCTCGCTAATCTGCTCAGCCCGCTCGCGCCACTGCATCTCATTTTGCATCACCACATGATAGACACGGTTGTTAAGGCTGAAATCGCCGGCGCGCGTGCCGCCGAACGCCGTCTGCAGGCTGCTGAAAATCTGCGCCACCGGCACATCCAGCAGCGCCGCCCGGTCGCGGTCGACCGTCAGGGTCAGCTGCGGCACGTTGCTGCTCCAGGTGGTAAACACCCGGCTCAGCTGCGGATGCTGGTTCGCCAGTTGAAGGATCTCCCGCGTCACCTGCTCCAGCTCCGCCGACGACTGACCGGCCTGCGCCAGGATGCGCAGGTCAAATCCCGAGGCATTGCCCAGGCCCGGCAGGGTCGGCGGCGCGAAGGTCATGATCGTCGCCTCCGGCAGCGACAGCAGCTGGCGCTGGATATCCGCCATCACCGTATCCAGCGGCGGCCGCTGATGCCAGTCCTTGAGCATCACCGAGATAAACCCGCCGTTAGCGGCGCTGGTGCCGTTGAGAATGTTAAAGCCGGACACCTGAATCACATCCTCCACCGCCGGGTTAGCCATCAGCAGCTTGCGCGCCTGGGCCATCACCGCTTCGGTACGCTCCAGCGACGCCGCCTCCGGCAGCTGCACGCTGGCAAACAGGTAACCCTGATCTTCCTGCGGCAGGAAGCCTTTCGGCATTGAGCTAAAGCTGAACGCCACCAGCGCGCCCGCCGCGACCGTCGCCGCCAGCGCCAGCCAGGGGCGGCGGTTCATCCAGCCAACCAGCCGGCCATAGCCGTCGCGGGTGCCGTCGAGGAGACGGTTAAACGCCCGCCACACCGCCGCCGGCCGGGCGGGACGCGGGCGCAGCAGTAGCGCGCAGAGGGCCGGGGTTAGGGTTAACGCCACCAGGCTCGACAGGGCCACCGCGGTGGAGAGGGTCACGGCAAACTGCCGGTACAGCTCGCCGACGATCCCCGGGAGCAGCGCCACCGGCACAAACACCGCCAGCAGCACCAGGGTCGTAGCGATCACCGGCCCGGCGATCTGCCGCAGCGCCTGGGCGGTGGCCTGCAGGCGATCCAGCCCTTCCGCCATTTTGGTTTCCACATTTTCCACCACCACAATGGCGTCATCCACCACCATCGTCAGGGCGAGAATGATCGCGAACAGGCTGAGGGTGTTGGCGCTGTAGCCCAGCAGATAGAGCACCGCAAAGGTGCCGATCAGTGACACCGGGATCGCCAGCACTACGATCAGCGTCGCCCGCCAGCTCTGCAGGAACAGCGACACCACCACGACCACCGCCAGCAGGGTCAGCGCCAGCGAGACGCCGATCTCTTTGATCGTCGCCGCCACAAAGCGGGTGGTATCGAACTTCACCTCCCAGGTGAGATCCGCCGGAAAGCGGGTGTGCAGGCGGTTAAGCTCAGCGCGCACTGCGCTGGCGACCTGCAGGGCATTGGCGGTGGGCGTCGGGTAGATCCCCAGATAGGCCGACGCTTTACCGTTGAGCTGCGCGCCGGAGCTGTAGCTGCGGGCGCCCAGCTCGATGGTCGCCACGTCGGTGAGGCGCACCAGCTGTCCCTGCGCGCCGCGACGGAGGATAATCTCGCCAAAGCTGGCCGCCTCGTTCAGACGCCCCAGCCCGTTGATGGTCAGCGTCTGCTGCTGGCCGTTGAATACCGGCGGGGTGCCCACCTGCCCCGCCGCGCCCTGCACATTCTGCTCACGCAGCGCCTGGGCAACGTCATCCGTGGTGATGTTGAGGGCGTTCATGCGGTCCGGACGCAGCCAGATGCGCATACTGTAATCCCGGGCGCCAAACATCTGCACCTCACCGACGCCGGGCAGGCGCGCCAGCGCCTCGCGCACCTGGGTGCTGGCGTAGTTACTGACAAACAGCGGCGACAGCGTGCCCAGCGGCGAGTAGAGGCTCACCCCCATCAGCAGGTTGCTGGCGCGCTTGCGTACCTGGACCCCATTCTGCTGCACCTCCGCCGGGAGCTGCGCCAGCGCCTGCGACACCCGGTTTTGCACGTCGATCGCCGCCAGGTCGGCATCGGTGCCCGCCGCGAAGGTAATACTCAGGCGGTACGTTCCCTCATCCGAGCTGGTGGACTCCATATACAGCATATGATCGACGCCGTTGAGCTGGGTCTCCAGCGGGGCGGCGATAGCCTCCGCCACGTCTGACGCGCTGGCGCCTGGCCAGCTGGCGGTAACGTTCACCACCGGAGGAGTGATCGCCGGGTACTGCTCCACCGGGATCAGCTTCAGCGACACCGCGCCGACAAAGGTCAGCAGCAGCGCGATCACCATGGCAAATCGCGGACGACGGATAAAAAAGGTCAGCATCCCTTCTCCTTACTTAGTTCAGCACCTGTACCGCGGCGCCTTCGCGTAAACGCTGCGCGCCGTCGGTGATCACCTGCTCGCCCGCCTGCAGCCCTTTCTCAACCGCAAACTGCTGCCCCTGCTGCCCCGCGAGGGTCAGACGACGCTGCCCGGCGGTATGGTCCGGCTTCAGCACCCAGCTGAAAAAGCCCTGCGGATCCTGCTGCACGGCGGCGGCCGGGATCATCACCCGTGACTGCAGCTCCTGCGGACGGAACAGGATTGTTACGCTGCCGCCCGGCAGCAGACGGTGCTGCGGATTGGCGAACTCCGCCCGCACCGCCACGCTGCCGGTGCGGGCGTCAATCCGGTTATCGATGGAGGTCAACACCCCATCGCGCCGTTTGCCATCCACGTCAATCTGCGCCAGCCACGCCTGCTTCAGAGCGTGGATGTCGGCATGCTGGCCGGTTTTGCTGAAAAACGCGGCTTCGTCGAGGGCGAACGACACCCGCACCGGATCCAGCTGCACAATGTCCACCAGCACTCCGCTGGATGGGTTAATCAGCGTCCCGACGTGAAAGGCGCTGTGGCCCACCCGTCCGGTCACCGGCGCCGCAATCCGGGTATAACTGAGCACAATCTGCTGGGCCTCGACGCGGGCTTTCGCCTGCTGCACGGCGGCGGCGGCGACGTCGCGCTGCATCCGGGCTGTGTCGACGTCGTTGCGGCTGATGGAGTGGTTGTTGATGAGTCGCTCGTAGCGAGTGAGCAGCTGTTGCGACTGGCGTAATGAGGCCTCTGCGCTTTTCAGCTCGGCCTGCGCCAGGGCCAGCGCCGCGCGGGGCTGTGCGTCGTCGAGGGTAAACAGCAGGTCGCCCTCGGTCACATACTGCCCGTCCTGGAAGTGGCGCTGAACAATCACCCCTTCGGTGCGCGCGCGAATGTCGACGGCGCGGATTGCCTCGACCCGTCCGGGGATGGCGCGTTCTTCAGCATGAGGAGCCAGTTCGGCCGTGGCGACGCGGACCGGCACCGCCGGCGCGGCGGTGGCCGTCAGGGCGCTGCTGGCCAGGGCGCTAGCCAGCAGCGCAAAGCGGAAGGTTTTAATCATAGGGGATCCTTGCGACAGTAACGCGCGCCTGCGGCGAGGCGCGCGAGATCGATCAGGCCGTTTTGCGGAACCGGCGCGTCAGACGCTTCTCGATTTCCACCACCAGGAACATGGCGATGCCGATGACCAGGGTGACAAACCAGTAGCGCAGCGGCAGCGCTTCCGTGCCAAACATGTTCTGCATCAGCGGGACATAGATAATCACCAGCTGCATCAGCAGCAGGACACCGGTCACCAGCCAGATGCCTTTGTTGCGCAGCAGGCCCATGCTCAGGGAGAAGCTGTCGCTGCTGCGGCAGTTGATCATGTAGACCCACTGCGCCGTCACCAGCATCTGCAGCAGCACGGTGCGGATAAACTCCGGACTGTGGCCGCGCGGCGCCAGCCAGGCCTCAAGGATAAAGGCGGCAATAGCAATCATAGACCCGACAAAAGCCACCCGCCACACGGCGAAACCATCCATCACGTGCTGGCCGGTTTTACGCGGCGGGCGGTTCATCACGTTGCGCTCCGCGGCCTCAAAGGCCAGGCCGAAGGAGAGCGTCGCCGACGTCGCCATGTTCATCCACAGGATCAGCACCGGGGTCAGCGGAATCATGTTCCCCGCCAGCAGAGCAATGATGATCAGCAGCCCCTGCGCCAGGTTGGTCGGCATGATGAAGAGGATGGTCTTCTTCAGGTTGTCATAGACCCGACGGCCCTCTTTTACCGAGCTGGCGATGGTGGCGAAGTTATCATCGGTCAACACCATGTCAGCCGCCTCTTTGGTGACTTCGGTACCTTTGATACCCATCGCGATACCCACGTCGGCCTGGCGCAGCGCCGGCGCGTCGTTGACGCCGTCGCCGGTCATGCCGACCACTTCGCCGTTATCCTGCAGGGCTTTCACCAGGCGCAGCTTATGCTCCGGACTGGTGCGGGCAAAGATGTCGTACTCCACCGCCGCCTTCGCCAGCGCCGCATCGTCCATGTGCTCCAGCTGGTAGCCGGTCATGGCCTGGCTGCTGTTGGTGATCCCCAGCATCTGGCCGATGCTCATCGCCGTCTGCGGGTGGTCGCCGGTGATCATCTTCACGCGGATGCCGGCGGTCTGGCAGGCGTGGATAGCGTCAATGGCTTCCGGACGCGGCGGATCCATCATTCCGGCGATGCCGAGGAAAATCAGTCCCTCCTGCAGATCCTCATGGTTCAACGTGGTGGCATCAAGGCTGGCCGGCTTACAGGCCGCCGCCACCATGCGCAGTCCCTGACGGGCGAAGCGCGCCATCTCCTCTTCCCAGTACTGCGCCTCGAACGGCACCGCGCCCTGGCGGCTCATCTGCTCACGGCACATGCCGAAGATGACGTCCGGCGCACCGGTGATTAACACCCGGGCATCGCCATCGATGTGCTGCAGTGTGGACATATATTTGTACTGCGAGTCAAAGGGGATCTTGGCCACCAGACGGGCCTCCACCGCCGGGAGCTTCGCTTTCGCCGCCAGCACCTTCAGCGCCCCTTCGGTTGGCCCGCCGGTGATCCCCCACAGGCCGCGCTCATCCTGGATAAGCTGGCTGTCGTTGCACAGGTCGATGGTGCGCAGCCAGGTCTCCAGCACGGTACCCGGCTGAACCTGCACGGGCTCATCGCTCCCCTCAAGGAAGATCCGCCCCTGCGGCTCATAGCTGTCGCCTTCCACCCGGTAGCAGCAGTCGGCGGTGATGATCGCCTTGACGGTCATTTCGTTCATCGTCAGGGTGCCGGTTTTATCCGAGCAAACCACGGTCATGGCGCCGAGGGTTTCCACGGTCGGCAGCTTACGGATAATCGCCCGCTTGCGCGCCATCGTCTGCACGCCGAGCGACAGAATAATTGAGATGATCGCCGGCAGTCCTTCCGGTACCGCGGCCACCGCCAGGCTAATCAGCGACAGCAGCAGCTCGCCCATCGGGATATCCCGCAGCGCGAGGCTGAAGATAAACAGCGCCACCATCATGGCGAGGATAATGACGAAAATCGCTTTGCCGAGCTTATCCATCTGCACCAGCAGCGGGGTGCGGTGCTTCTCAATGCCCGCCATCATCTGGTTAATGTGGCCGAGTTCGGTCTGCGCGCCGGTGGCGGTCACCACGCCGACGCCGCCGCCGGCGCTGACGGTGGTCCCGGAGAAGACCATGTTCACCCGGTCGCCCAGCGGCAGGTCGCCTTCCAGCGCGTCGGTGATTTTATCCACCACCGTCGACTCGCCGGTGAGGATCGCCTCTTCCACCCGCAGGTTGTGCGTTTCAATTAGCCGCATGTCCGCCGGCACGCGGTCGCCGGCGCGCAGGATAACGATATCCCCCGGAACCAGGTCGCGCGTCGGGATAGTCTCATGTTTGCCGTTACGCTGGACGCGGGCATCGCTGGAGAGCATGTTGCGGATCCCCTGCAGGGACTTTTCGGCGTTGCTCTCCTGGATATGGCCGATCAGGGCGTTAATCACCGTCACGCCGAGGATCACCAGGGTATCGACCCAGTGCCCCATGATGGCGGTCAGCGCCGCGGCGGCCAGCAGCACGTAAATCAGTACGTCGTTAAAGTGGGCAAGAAAGCGCAGCCAGGCCGGTTTCCCTTTCTTTTCCGGCAGCGCGTTCGGCCCACAGCTATTCAGGCGCTCGGCGGCGTCTGCGGAACTTAACCCAGCGGCCTGGCTTTTGGTCTGCGCCAGCACTGCGTCAACGGTCTGCTGCCAGACCTGCCGTGGCGCGGTGTCGCCCGAGGGCGTCGTAAACTTTGGGTTATTCATCTTGGTCAAATTACATTTTCCTTATAAATTCCGTGAGTCGGAAAGCCTGAAATCATTCCTGGCCAATGCAGTAAAAGGTGGCGAAAAAGCCGATAAAAATGTGAACCAATACAAGCCTAAATTTTTCGCAAAATAAAAAATATGTGGTAAGTTAATTCCACGAACCAACTATTACAGAATATTAATAAACCAAAACTAAACGAGGTTAAATATGTTTGGAATCTACCGCGGACGCCGTCTGGCGCTGTACATCTTGCTGGCCATCATCGCTGCCACGCTGGTGGGATATAGCACTTATAGTTTTGTAAAAGCGCTGGCATAATAATGACAGTAATTTACAGGACACTGATTTTAATTTAATTACAAATTATTTCAGATTAATTAACATGGGAATAAAAGGCAGACCATAATATTAAACAGAGGTGCATTAAGGCGAGTAAAATACAAAGCATATTGCGCTAGGGATTATTTTGCCGGACAATATGTTTTTTAACTGATGATTAACATGACATGAAACATCCGCTGGAAACGCTCCTCTCCGCCGCCGGGATCCTGCTCCTGGCTCTGCTCTCCTGTCTGCTGTTGCCCGCGCCGTCGCTGGGCCTGACGCTGGCGCAAAAGCTGGTTGAGACATTCCATATGATGGATCTCAACCAGCTTTATACGGTGTTGTTTTGTTTGTGGTTCTTAGCACTGGGCGCCATTGAGTATCTGGTGCTGCGCTGGGTGTGGCGTCGCTGGTTTTCGCTCGAACGCTAAACCAGGAAGGGCGCGCCTCAGTGGGCGCGACTGTGGTTCTCTTTACGGTAGGCGCCCGGCGGCAGATTGAAGGTCCGGGTGAAGACGCGGGTAAAGGTCTGTTGCGAATCGAAGCCATACTTCAGGCAGATATCGTAGACCCGCTGATCGGTGTCACGCAGATCGCGGGCGGCCAGCAGCAGCTTCCTTTCGCGAATATAGCGCCCCAGGCTCTCCCCTTTATACTGTAAAAACAGCCGTTGCAGATGCCATTTCGAATACCCGGCATGGCGAGCGATATCATCAATACGCAGCGGTTGATGCAGGTTGTCATCAATCCACTCGACGATAGTATCAATCACCTGAGCGGAAATCGTCATATGCTCTCTCCTCTGATACTGCACTGGCGCTTAGCGCCACCAGGCGTTAAATGATTGCGTCTTATCGGCGACCCACACCGGCTCGCCCTGCACAGGCGTCAGCAGACGCCAGGCCCTTTCTTCGCTGGCAGCCGCCAGCCGTTGATACGGTTCATCCCAGCTGTGTTTCGCCAAAACGAATCGTCCTGCATGCCCAGGCAGCACCGCGCGAGCGCGCAGGTCGTCGGCGGCCTGAGCTGTTTCATCCGGCATCATGTGAATATATTTCCAGTCCTGGTCATACTGCCCGTTCTCCATGATCGCCAGATCGACCGGACCAAATTCATCGCCTATCGCTTTAAAGTGCGGCCCATAGCCGCTGTCGCCGCTGTAATAAATCTTTTGCTGCGGGGTAACGAACAGAAAACTGGCCCACAGCGTCTGGTTGCGCTTCAGCCCACGGCCGGAAAAGTGCCGCGCCGGCAGGACGTGGACGGTGAGCTCGTCGTTAACCGGAATCGCCTGCTGCCAGTCCGCTTCGGTAATCAGCGCCCCGTCCATTCCCCAGTAACGCAGGTGCGAGCCAACCCCCAGCGGCGTAATGACCCGCTTAATTTTCGGCAGCAGAGCGCGGATGGTGGCGTAATCCAGATGGTCGTAATGATCGTGGGAGATGATCAGCAGATCGATCTCCGGCATCCCTTCCGCCCGCCACGGATAGTCGCCGGGGAAAGCTTTATTAATAAAGGAGAACGGCGCCGCGTAATCGCTGAACACCGGGTCGATCAGGATGCGTTTTCCCGCCAGCTGCAGATACCAGGAGGAGTGGCCGAGCCAGACCATCACGTCCTGCCCGAGGGGCAGCGTCGCCAGATCGGTCTTCACCAGCGGCAGCGGCTGCGCGGGACGGGCGTTTTCCCGTTTGGTCATCAGGAAATCCCACCATGCCGCCAGCATATTTTTTTGCCCGGTGAACCCCGGCGTGGGCAGCTGGTTATGGAACTGGCCATCCCGGTAGTGGGGGGACGCTTCCACCTGGCTAAGCTGTGCCCCCTGCGGCGCCTTACCAAAACCGGCATTGAGGACAAACGGCAATGTCGTTGCTGCTGCGAGTAACATGATGGCGACCACGCTGAAAGTGACACGGTTCATATCCTGACCAGACAAAAGCCCCCATCCCGGAGGCTTTATGATATAACTTGATTATGAGTGAGTACGCACTCATTATTAGGAATGTGATGAAAGTCGTCAAGACGATTTTCAATTTTTGCGTTCCGCCGTTGCAGCAACCAGGTCAGACGTGCAAAGATCGGCGGTTTGTTTAAACCTGCGTGAGGAAAAAAGTAGTGGCTCGTCCAAAGAGTGAAGATAAAAAGCAAGCGTTACTGGAAGCTGCCACCGCGGCTTTCGCCCAGTCCGGCATCGCCGCCTCGACGTCGGCCATCGCCCGCAGCGCCGGTGTGGCCGAGGGGACGCTGTTTCGCTATTTCGCTACCAAGGATGAGTTGCTCAACGAACTGTACCTCGCCATTAAGCTGCGCCTGGTGCGCACCATGATCGCCGGGCTGGATCCGGACGAGAAGCGCCCGAAAGAGAACGCGCGCAATATCTGGAACAGCTATATCGACTGGGGCGTGCGCAACCCGATGGAGCACAAGGCGATCCGCCGAATGGCGCTCAGCGAGCGCATCACTGACGAAACCCGCCGCCAGGTGAAAGAGAGCTTTCCGGAGCTCAACGAAATGTGCCAGCTGTCGGTGAAAGAGATATTCCTCAGCGAGGCGTATCGCGCCTTTGGCGACGCCCTGTTTTTGTCGCTGGCGGAAACCACCATCGAATTCGCCAGCCACGATCCGCAACGCGCCCGGGAGATTATCGCCCTCGGTTTTGAAGCCATGTGGAACGCCCTGCATGAGGCGGACGCCTAATGACGCCGGAAACACTGCATCCCTGCGCTCACCGTATCGCCCTGACCTACCCGTTTACCGAACACTGCTGGCCCTTTGGGCCGGAGTACGATGTGTTTAAGGTCGACGGCCGCATCTTTATGATCACCATGACCATTCGCGGGCGGGCGCTGGTCAACCTGAAGGCCGAGCCGCAGAAGTCGCTGCTCAATCAGGAAATTTATCGCAGTATCGAACCCGGCTACCATATGAACAAGAAACACTGGATCACGGTGGTGCCGGGCGACGACATCAGCGAGGATCTGCTGGCCGAGCTGATTGACGATTCGTGGCACCAGGTGGTGAACAAGCTGAGCAAAAAGGCGCAGCAGCGCCTGCGTCCGCGCTGATTTTCAGCCAAACGCGATAAGTGTTATCGCATTTTTCACCCTTATCATTTTGCGATCTTCGCTGTACTCTTCCTCTCCTGAACGCACCGGTAAGGTGCTGTAAACTGTGAGGAAGAGTTATGGATATCGTATCGGTCGCTTTGAAGCGCTATTCCACCAAGGCCTTTGACGCCACGAAAAAGCTGACTGCCGGGGAAGCGGAACAGCTGAAAACGCTGCTGCAGTACAGCCCGTCAAGCACCAACTCCCAGCCGTGGCACTTTATCGTTGCCAGCACCGATGAAGGCAAAGCCCGCGTGGCGAAAGCCGCCAGCGGTACCTACGTGTTCAACGAACGTAAAATTCTTGACGCCTCGCACGTGGTGGTGTTCTGCGCGAAAACCGCGATGGACGACGCCTGGCTGCAGCGCGTCGTGGATCAGGAAGAGGCCGATGGCCGTTTCGCCACTCCTGACGCAAAAGCCGCTAACCACAAGGGTCGCACCTTCTTTGCCGATATGCATCGCAAAGAGCTGAAAGATGACGATCAGTGGATGGCGAAGCAGGTGTATCTCAACGTCGGCAATTTCCTGCTGGGCGTAGCGGCGATGGGCCTCGACGCCGTGCCGATCGAAGGGGTTGATTTTGCGATCCTCGATGAGGAATTTGACCTGAAAGCCAAGGGCTACACCAGCCTGGTGGTGGTCCCGGTTGGCCACCATAGCGTGGAAGATTTCAACGCTACCCTGCCGAAGTCGCGTCTGCCGCAGTCGACGACCATTACCGAGATTTAATCTCTCCACGGGCGCCTTTAACCGGGCGCCTCTGGTGCCGCTTGTCAGTGCCGGATGGCGGCCAGGCCTTAACCGGCCCACATAACCATCCATATATCAGATAGTTACTCCTCGCCGTAGGCCCGCGCAAGCGCAGCGCCGCCGGGCGATGACAACGGGCACGGAGCCGATTTTATGCCTGGTGGCGGCTGCGCCTGACCCGGCATACGGGATCCTCTTACAGGCTTACACCTCGCAGCACCGCCGGGCGCGCTAATTTAGTAAAGTAAAACTTGCGGGTGCTTTATACCGCACGCTAACGCGTATCGCGTTAAGGTATCCAGGCTGGTGCGGGTGATATTGGCTTCCATTCTGGAGACCGTTGGCGCACTCACCCCCATCCTCTGCGCCACCTGGGCTCGGGTCAGCCCCGCCTGCTCGCGCCATTGTGCCAGCATAGTACGTAATCGGTGCTGACGTTCTTGCGCATCGAACGCAGCCTGAACCTCAGGCTGGCTAAGCAGTTCTGTTTTTAACGTATCCCAGTCAATGATCTTTTTACTCATTGCGCATCTCCTCTAATCGCTTCAGCGCCAGGCGAATTTCCGATAACGGGGTTTTTTGCGTTTTCTTGACAAAAACCCGTAGCAGAAAGAGCGTTTTGTTTTGCTGAAAAACGTAGATCCCCCGCCCCTGTACCGAACCTAACGCTCGAATTTCAAATAGCCCTTGTCCAAGCGGTTTACTATCAGGTTCTCTCAGCGCGGTGGGATTTTGGCGTAACTTGTCTAATTGCCTGATCATCTTCGCCTGGACAATAGCCGGAAGCGCCTGCAACTCCTTTTTAACGTCCACATGCACAACCATTCTGAACATCAGACTCCCTTCCTCTGAATGTTAGCATAGAAGATAAATTGCCTTAAAGGCTAATCTTTGAGATACCCGGCAAGCCTATGCTCATTTGCAGCCAATCGCAGAAAAATGCGCTAAAACTGGAATCAGGGACGAAAAAAAGCCGCGACTTAGCGCGGCCTGAGTGGTTAGCATGCTCAAAACGAGGTTAGTTGTTCTTCCCCCGCCCTTCACCCGCGTGCCAGATGCGCTCGGCATAGCGGCCAATCACCGCCAGCGAGACGGCAAGGATCAGGAAAAACAGCACCTTGTGCATCCCGTTCCAGAAAAACTCAAAGAAGCGGGTATAGAGATTGATCGCCAGAAAGGTTAACCCAAAGCCGCGCAGCATGGCGTCATCGGTTTTCAGGCTGATAAAAATGCAGACGCCGGCCGCCGCGGCAAACAGCAGCCCCCACGGCAAGAGTCGCGCCTGGCTTACGTTGTACCAGCTGTCAGCGTCGTAATTGCCGAAAATCGACAGGATCCACAGCGCAATAAACAGGTACGTGAGGCCCATCGCCTTGCTGACGGTAAACAGCTGACGCTGGCGAAGCAAGGACTGCGCGCCGTAGCAGAGCGCCAGCAGCGCGCCGCCGAACAGGACGAAGCGAATCGGGTAGTTCATGCCCAGCCAGTAGGCGCCCCACCCCGAGACGTAGCCGGTTTCTGCGCCAAACCAGTTGCCCAGCGCCAGCAGAAAAAAAAGCCACACCAGCCCGGAGCGGGCAACATAGCCGATAGCGCCGTAAATCATGCATCCGGCCAGAAACAGCGGCGCGATATGGCCGCTGCCGTTATCCAGCCGTTCACCCAACTGCCATAGCGCCACCGCGGTAAAGACGACGCCCAGAAACAAAATCGCCTCGGTGCTGTAGTGCCACTGCGTCTCCCGCCGCTGGCGGCGAAAACCCCAGCCGTAGCAGGCGACTGCCAGCAGTGCAGGCAGCAGGATCCGCGTCAGCGCCGAGTGGCTGAACAGGCTCAGCAGCCACGCCACCAGTTCGCTGTCGGCAAACAGACTGCCCAGAGCAATCAGCACGCAGGCCAGCGCGGTCCAGAAGGCATAGCGGCTCAGGCGCCGCCAGTCGAAGGGGGAGACGCGCAGCGTGTGCGCCAGCCGCTGACTGTCCCCCGGGGTTAACTCCCCGTTGGCCTGCCAGGCATTCAGCGCGCGCTGAATAATGCGCTGCTCTTTTCGGGTTACGTTCATAGGCATTCCTTGAGACTGATGACAAACCTGTTTTCGCTAATGTGCTCGCCTTTTTGCCGGGTGGCGGCGTACGCCTTACCCGGCCTCACCGCGGGTCCTGGGGCTGCTGAAACTGCCGGTGCTGGCGGCCTCAACATCGCAGAGACGTTCCCGGCAGGCCGGGGCAGCCCGCATGGATGCGGGCTGAGGGCCGTGTTTTGCACGGACGCTGCCTCGGCCCGACCCGAAGCCTGCAGGGATAAGTCGAAGGCACCACGAAGTGGCGATGTTGCTGGCCAGAGCCCGGGGTACAGGTGGCGGCGGCGACTGGCCGCCCCCTGTGCGCTCCCTGCGCCACGGAAAACAGAATGAAGAAAAATTAACCGGGAGCGCAATGTGCGCTGAAGTCGCAGATAACATAAAAGACTTCCCTGCAGTGCTTTCCCTCACCCTGGCCCTCTCCCGGCGGGAGAGGGAACCGTCCAGCAGCGCCGGCCGGGCAATACCCGAAGATGGCACATTACCAGCCATCTGATTCCTTGTGATTAATGTTGGTCCAGCCACGTCAGCGCCTGCTCGCCCGCCTCGTCCATCGGCAGGTAGACCAGCAGACGCGAACCATTGCGCGGCGCCGAATACCAGTACATCTGCTGCAGGCTGAATCGCCCGAGCTGCGGGTGGTTAAAATGTTTAATCTGGTTTTCCACGCCGCGCACCTCGTAGCGCTGATGCCACAGCGCTTCAAACTCCGACGAGGCGGCGAAAAAGCGCGCCAGTTTGTTTTCCCATGCCGGATCGCCACGGTGCTCGGCCATCGCGGCGCGGAAATAGGAGACAAAAGTCGGCAGCACATCGCGATTTTCAATCCGGCTGCGCCAGGTCTCATGGGTCAGATACAGATAAATGCAGTTGCGATCTTCTTCCGCAAGGGTGGCGAAATCGACACCCATCAGGCGGCAGAAGCTGTCGTTCCAGGCCACAATATCAAAGTTCGGTTTTTGAATGCTGGCCGGCTGCGGCATGAGGCTGTCCAGCATGCGGCGGGTGCCGGGGCTAATGCCTTCGCACGCCGTCACCTGGGTGGCTTCCGGCGGGGTCAGCCCGGCGAGCACGAACAGATGCCGGGTCTCCAGCGGACTGCACTGCAGGGCATTCGCCACCCCCACCAGCACTGCCTCCGACGGATTCACCTCCCGCCCCTGCTCCAGCCAGGTGTACCAGGTAACGCCGACGTCGGCGAGCATCGCCACCTCTTCCCGGCGCAGACCCGGCGTGCGTCGGCGGCCCACCCGGGGTAACCCCAGGCGCTGCGGATCGAGGCTTTCACGGCGGGCGCGCAGAAACGCCCCCAGCTGTTTGCGCCGATCGTCCGGCACGGCGAACGTCGACTCCCGTTGCGGCATCGTGGTCATCACCCCTCCAGCATGGTAGTTCCAGTACCAGTATAGACAGGAACTGGTACCCGTTTAATTTATCGGTAATGCTACGTCGGTCTGCTGAATGACGCAATGGAGATTCCCATGAAAACGTCTGCTGTTTCACCCGGCCGCGCCGGTCTGTTGCTGCTGCTGGGCGGCCAGATGCTGCCGCTTATTGATACCTCGATCACCAATGTGGCGCTGGACGCCATCACCCATACCCTGGCGGCCAGCGCCACGCAGCTGGAACTTATCGTCGCGCTCTACGGTGTCGCCTTTGCCGTCTGCCTGGCGATGGGCAGTAAGCTTGGCGATAACTATGGCCGCCGGCGCCTGTTTATGTGGGGCGTCGCGCTCTTTGGCATTGCTTCCCTGCTGTGCGGCATAGCGAACAGCATCAGCGCCCTGCTGGCCGCCCGCACTCTGCAGGGCGCCGGTGCGGCGCTGATTGTGCCGCAGATCCTCGCCACCCTGCACGTCACCCTCAAAGGCCCGGCCCACGCCCGGGCTATCAGCCTGTACGGCGGGATCGGCGGGATCGCCTTTATTGTCGGACAGATGGGCGGCGGCTGGCTGGTATCGGCGGACATCGCCGGGCTGGGCTGGCGCAACGCCTTTTTTATCAATGTGCCGATCTGCCTGCTGGTGCTGGCCCTGAGCCGCCGCTATGTGCCGGAAACCCGTCGTGAGACGCCGTCGCGGATTGACTGGCAGGGCACGCTGTACCTCGCCCTCATCCTCTGCTGCCTGCTGTTCCCGATGGCCCTCGGTCCGGAGCTGCGCTGGCCGCTGTGGCTGCAGCTGATGCTGGTGGCGGTCCTGCCGCTGCTGTTCGCCATGCGTCAGAGCGCCCTGCGCCAGCAGCAGCGTGGCGATCATCCCCTGCTGCCGCCGCGTCTGCTGCAGTTGACCAGCATCCGCTTAGGGATGGCCATCGCCCTGCTGTTTTTCAGCGCCTGGTCCGGCTTTATGTTCTGCATGGCGCTGACCATGCAGGAAGGGCTGGGGATGGCGCCGTGGCAGTCCGGCAATAGCTTTATCGCCCTCGGCGTGGCCTATTTTATTTCGGCGCTGTATGCCCCGCGGCTTATCGCCCGCTACAGCATGGGGCGGATCCTTCTGACCGGTCTGGCGGTGCAGATCGCCGGTCTACTGCTGCTGTGCGCCACCTTCTCCCGCTTCGGGATCGCCACCACCGCCCTGACGCTGGTCCCCGCCACGGCGCTGATCGGCTACGGCCAGGCGCTGATCGTCAACAGCTTTTACCGGATTGGTATGCGCGATATCAGCGCCAGCGACGCCGGGGCCGGGAGCGCCATCCTCAGTACCCTGCAGCAGGCGACCCTCGGCCTTGGGCCGGCTATCCTCGGCTCGCTGTTCCTGGCGCTGGCCCGTCGCGGCGGCGGAAACTATCCGCAGGCGCTGATTGATTTTCTGCTGGTCGAGGTGGCTATGATGCTGTTGCTGGGGGCCATCGCGCTGTGGCTGCGTCATCATCTCAACCGACAGCCGGCGACGGTAGCGTCGTAATACCGGCGGCGGTGATTTGCATAATCGTTATCCAGCGGTCATCATACCCGCTGGATATTCAGGAGACGTTATGCAGGAATTAATATCGCAAATTGCCGCCTTAGGAATCGAAATAACTCCCACCCGCTCGCTGATGATTATCTTCGGCATTATCTTGTTCACCGCCGTCGTCGTGCATCTGATATTGCATAAAGTGGTGCTGCGCGCTTTTGAAAAACGGGCATTGGCCAGCAGCCATCTGTGGCTGCAAATCATCACGCAGAATAAACTCTTTCACCGACTGGCCTTTACCCTGCAGGGGATCATCGTCAACGTGCAGGCGGTGCTGTGGCTGCAAAAAGGCAGCGAGGCCGCAGAAATATTAACCACCGTGGCTCAGCTATGGGTGATGATATATGCCATGCTGTCCTTCTTCTCGCTGCTGGATGTGATCTTAAAGCTGGCGCAGAAATTTCCCGCCGCCTCTCAGCTGCCGCTGAAGGGGATATTCCAGGGAATTAAGCTGGTGACGGCGATTATTATCGGCATCCTGATTATTTCCCTGCTGATAGGCCAGTCGCCAGCGATCCTGATTAGCGGGCTCGGCGCCATGGCCGCGGTGCTCATGCTGGTATTTAAAGATCCGATCCTTGGTCTGGTGGCCGGTATCCAGCTCTCGGCCAACGATATGCTCAAGCTTGGCGACTGGCTGGAGATGCCGAAGTACGGCGCCGACGGCGCGGTGATCGATATCGGCCTCACTACGGTCAAGGTACGTAACTGGGATAATACCATCACCACCATTCCGACCTGGTCGCTGGTCTCCGACTCGTTTAAAAACTGGAGCGGCATGTCGGCCTCCGGCGGCCGCCGCATTAAGCGCAGCCTCAACATCGACACCACCAGCATTCATTTCCTCGATGAACAGGAGCAGCAGCGCTTGATCCGGGCGAAGTTGCTTAAACCCTATATGGATTCGCGCCACGAGGAGATTAGCGCCTGGAACCAGCAGTATGCAGGGGAACAGTCGGTTCTCAATGAGCGGCGAATGACCAATGTCGGCACCTTCCGCGCCTATCTGCAGGAGTATTTACGTCATCATCCGCGCATCCGCCAGGATATGACCCTGATGGTGCGCCAGCTGGCGCCGGATGCCAACGGCTTGCCGATCGAGATCTATTGCTTCACCAACACCGTGCTGTGGGCGGAATATGAGGGGATCCAGGCGGATATTTTCGATCATGTCTTCGCCGTGGTGGAGGAGTTTGGCTTACGCATTCATCAGACGCCCACCGGCAACGACATTCGCGCGCTGGCGGGCGCCTTCTCCCGCTGACCTCAGGCGCTGGCGCGGGCTATCACGCGCCAGTCCATCATCACCCGCTCGACGGCAGCGTCGGGATCGTCGATGCGTTTCATTAACAGATCCACCGCCGTGCGGCCGATCGCCCGGGAGGGCTGTTCAACAGTGGTCAGCTGCGGGGAGACCACTTCCGCCAGCTCGGTGCCGTCGAAGCCGATCACCGCGATATCCTCCGGCACCCGCAGTCCAACCTGGTCAATTGCCCGCAGCGCCCCGGCGGCAAGGGAGTCCGAAACGGCAAACACCGCGTCGGGCTTCTCGTCTTGCGACAGTAGCTGCTCCATCGCCCGTTTACCGGCCGCCGCGCTAAGATCCTGCGCGTAGGTCACCTGCTGATACGCCAGGCCATGCACGTGCAGCACGCTTTTATAGCCGCGCTCGCGCAGGCGGGCGTAGCGATAGCTGAGGTCGTGATTAATGAGCGCGATGCGGCGGCGGCCGCCGTCGGCCAGTCGGGACACCGCCCCCTGAGCCGCCTCGACGTCGTTAATCCCGACGCAGGAGATGCTGCCGGTGTCGGCATACTCCGCGCACTGCACCCAGGGTGCATCGCCAATCATGGTGGTCAGTTCCGGCAGGCTGGAGAGCGCGTTCATGGTAATAATGCCGTCGACCATTTTGCCGGAGAGCAGCTGCAGGCCCGAGGTCGAGCGGGCCAGATCCGACCCGGAATTACACAGCAGAATGCGGTAGCCGTTCTTCTCCGCCTCTTCTTCTATCCCTTTCACCACCTCGGCGCAAAAAGGGTTAGCGATATTGGAGACCATCACCAGGATCATATTGCTGCGGGCGGTTCGCAGCTGACGCGCCAGCAGGTTCGGCTGATAGTTGCTCTCTTTGATCGCCTGCAGCACGCGCTCACGGTTTTTGGCTTTTACCGTATCGCTGTTGTTCAGCACCCGCGACACCGTGGCCACCGAAACGCCGGCCAGACGAGCAATTTTCTGAATAGACATAAACCCTGCACTTCCTGCGATAGAGGTGGATCCTGCAGGCTATCATAAATGAGCTCTGGTTGGCCTGCCAGCCTGGCGCGAAAGCGTGGCTCAGTGAGACGGCGTCTCGGGACACTATTAATAATCAGGGCTTCTCTCCCGCCCCGATAACGCGCATCCTTTTGCCGTTTCATATTCTCATTAGCGCAGGAGGCGCAACAGACCGCCTGCGCCCCATTTGTTCTTTTATGATTAAGGATGATATCCCCATGAGGCTCTCCACCGCGATTCTCGCCCTCAGCTGTGCCCTGGCAACGATCACCGGCTGCACCTCGTCAAAATCGTCACCGGAACGCCACGCCTACGCGTTCGTCGCCCACCGCTCCGATTTTGTCGGCGGCAACTTCACCGTCAACCGTCAGGAAAATTACCGTTTAAACCTGCCGACCTTCACGGCGATGTACGCCCGCGGCCAGCAGGATAAAGCCGCTGGCATGAGCGAAAGCGACGCCCGCCGCACCGCGGAGTCCATCAAACAGCAGGCGGCGCAGGGCACCCGCACCGAGCACGCCTTTACCGGCAACGCCAGCGACAAATGGGATAATGCAATGGAAAATAAAGATGCCGTCCTGTTCGGCAACGAACTCTCCGGTGCCTATCTCGACGGCTATCTTGGGGTGAAATAATCCTTCGCTCCCCCGCCCTCAGCGTTCGACGCTCACCCAGCGCTGCTGCTGATGGCTTTTGACGATCGCCTCGATGATGTACATCACATCGGCGCCGTCGTCGAAAGTGGCGAAGCGCCGGGCCCCGGCCTCCGGCATCTTCCCGGCGCGCACCGCCTGATAAAAATGCCCCATCATATTCTTAAAGGCGTCCGGCCAGCCCTCAATATGGCCGCCGGGGTAATGGGCGCTGTCAGCGATCTCCGGCCGCAGCAGGCTGGGGTCGTCGCTGAGCCGCCGATCCGGCTGCTCGCGGTGGCCGATCCACAGCCGCTGGGGCACTTCCTGATCCCAGGCCAGAGAACAGCGGCTGCCGTTAACCTCCACCGCCAGACGGTTTTTCCGCCCGGCGCTCACCTGAGAAACCATAAAGCTGCCTTTGCTGCCATCGTCAAAACGTAACAGCACCGAGCCAAAGTCCTCGGTATCGACAGGCCGGGTTTCATATCCCTGCGCCTCGTGAACGGCGCTGAAGGTCGCTTGGCCATTGACCGGCGCTTTACGCGTCGGCCAGACGATAGACAGATCCGCCATCACCTCGACAATCCGCCGACCGGTCATAAACTGCACGGTATCGCACCAGTGGGAGCCGATGTCAGCCACCGTCCGCGATGCGCCGCCCTGCGCCGAATCAACCCGCCAGTTGTAATCGGTCTCCAGCAGCATCCAGTCCTGTAAATAGCTGCCGTGCGCCGCGAAGATCCTGCCGACCTCGCCATGGCGGATCATCGCCGCCGCCTGCTGGACCATGGCGAACTGTCGATAGACGAAACTGACGCCATGCACCACGCCGGCCCGGGCGGCAAGCGCCACCAGCTCCCGCGCCTCCTCCGCCGTCATACACAGCGGTTTTTCGGAGAAGACGTGCAGCCCGGCGGCGAGGATCTGCCGGTTAATCTGGGCATGCAGATGGTTCGGTGTACAGTTATGCACCACCTGCAGCCCCGGATGGGCCAGCAGCGCTGCCACGCTGTCGTAGGCATGGGCAATATTCAACGCTTGCGCCTTGCGCTGCGCCGCCTCAAGGCTGCTGTCGCACAGCGCCACCACCTCGATATCCCCCAGCCGCCGCAGCGCCTCCAGATGCGCCGGGCCAATAAACCCAGCCCCAATAATCGCGACCTGAATCATGTTATTCCCTCCCACCGGCAGCAAAGTCATCGAAGGCCCGTCCGGCAACGGGAATGATATGGCGACGAATAAACTCGCTGCCCTCGCGCGCGCCGGTCTCGGCATCCTTCAGGCAGCACTCCCACTCCAGCACCGCCCAGCCGTCAAAATCATATTCGGTCAGCTTACTGAACACCCCTTTGAAGTCGATCTGCCCGTCGCCGGGAGAGCGGAAACGGCCAGCCCGCTGCTGCCAGGGCTGATAGCCGCCGTAGACGCCATTGCGCCCGTTGCGGCGAAATTCGGCGTCCTTGACGTGAAACGCCTTAATACGCGCATGATAGATATCGATATAGGTCAGGTAATCCATTTGCTGCAGATGCAGGTGGCTCGGGTCATAGAGCATATTGCAGCGCGGATGGTTATCCACCCGCGCGAGAAAACGCTCAAAGGTCACGCCATCGTGCAGGTCTTCGCCGGGGTGGATCTCGTAGCAGACATCGACCCCCTGCTCGTCGAAGAGGTCCAGCAGCGGCCGCCAGCGCCGGGCCAGCTCGGCAAAGGCCTCATCCAGAAGCGACTGATTATGCGGTGGCCACGGATAAAAAAAGGGCCATGCCAGCGCCCCGGAAAAAGTCGCATGCGCCTGCAGCCCCAGGCGGCCGGAGGCCACCGCCGCCTGGCGCACTTTCTCCACCGCCCAGCGCTGGCGCGCCTGCGGATCGCCGTGCAGCGCCGCCGGGGCGAAGGCGTCAAACGCCGCGTCATACGCCGGATGCACCGCCACCAGTTGTCCTTCAAGATGAGTGGACAGCTCGCTGATGACCAGCCCATGCTCCGCCAGGGTGCCGCGTACCTCGTCGCAGTAGGTCTGGCTCGCCGCCGCACGCTCGACATCGAAAATCGCCGGGTGGTTGCAGGGGATCTGCAATGCCTTGTACCCCAGGCCGGCGGCCCACTGCGCCATCCCCGCCAGAGTGTTGAACGGCGCCTGCGGGCCGATAAACTGCGCCAGAAAAATGCCCGGTCCCTTGATCGTTTTCATACCCCCTCCTGTAAAATTAGTGCGGCTCTTTCTCGTTGTACTGGAAAGAGAAAAGGAAAATCAGCGCGATAACCGCGGCGGCCACCGCCGGGATCCACCAGAAGATCACCCAGGCCTGCGGCACGCTCTGGCCGGCCACCAGATGGTTATACAGCGCGCCGGAGATCTGCGAGCCCAGCAGCATGCCGATCCCGTAGGTGAACATCACAATCATGCTCTGCGCCTGGCCTTTGACCTTCTCGCCCGCCACGCGGTCGGTGTAGATAAAGCCGACGACAAAGAAAAAGTCATAGCACACGCCGTGCAGCAAAATGCCGAGATAGAGCAGGAAGCGCCCCTCTTCGCTGACCCCGAGGGCGAAAAAGGCATAGCGAACAAACCACGCCGCCATGCCGATAAGCAGCATGTATTTCACCCCGAGGCGACGGAACAGCAGCGGGATCACCAGCATAAAGACGATCTCTGACATCTGGCCGAAGGACATCGCGGTGCTGACATCCTTAACGCCGGCATCCGCCAGATACGACGCGGTATAGGCGTAATAGGTGCCTAACGGCACGGAAATTAAGGTGGCGCAGAGGGAGAAAATCAGGAAATGGCGGGTTTTCAGCAGCGCGAAGGCGTCCGCGCACAGCAGATCGCGAAACTGAACCGGCATGCCTTTGGCCGGCGCCGGGGTGTGGGGCAGCGTCAGGCTGTAGATCGCCAGCGCCACCGAACAGAGCGCCGCCACGGTGAAGATGCCGGTGGTGTCAGAGATGCCGGTCACCCCGATGCAGATCCCGGCGATAATCCAGCCGATGGTGCCGAACACGCGGACCACCGGAAAGGTTTTATCGACGTTAGCCAGGCTGTGGAAGGCGATATTGTTGGTCAGCGCCAGGGTCGGCATATAGCACAGCGTATAGCCGAACAGCAGGCCAATCAGCAGCGCGCCGTTCTGCGCCACCAGCGCCTGGGGGACAAACCACAGGATCGCCGCCCCGGCCAGGTGCATCACCGCCATCACCTTCTGCGAGGCGAAAAAGCGATCCACCAGCATCCCCAGCACAAAGGGGGACAGGATGGAGGCGATCGGCCCGGCGGAGAACGCATCGCCGATCAGCAATGACATCTCATAGCGGGTCATCACCAGCCCCAGGGTCACCGACCAGCTGCCCCAGATAAAGAACTGCATAAACATCATTAACGACAGCCGCGGCACCAGAAAACGGTGGCTCACGCGGACACTTTCCCGACCTTCTGTTGTTGTGACCATGTTGCTCGCCCTCAGAAAAGTAATCGATTACAAAATCGCTCAAAACAAAAGTAATCGATTACAAAAAGAAGATCGCCAGGCAAATGCCCCACCTGCGAAGAGGATCACAATAAAAAGCCAGGCAGCCCCGCCGTCCGGCGGGGCATCTCGCTTACGCCGGGCGGCGCAGCAGTTTGAAGGCGATAAACAGGAACAGGATCCACACCGGCAGCAGGATCGCCGACAGGCGCATCCCATCGATAGTGCACATCAGCGCCAGAATCAGCCCAAGGAAAGCAATGCAGAAGTAGTTGCTGGCGGGCGCCAGCAGCGCTTTAAACTTCGATTCACGCCCTTTGCGGCGCTGGGCGGCGCGGAACTTCAGGTGCGCCATACAGATCATGATCCAGTTCAGCAGCAACGTCGCCACCACCAGGGCCATCAGCAGTCCCAGCGCTTCATGCGGCAGCAGGTAGTTCAGCACCACCACCAGCGAGGTGATAATCCCCGAGAGCAGCAGAGAGTTCACCGGCACGCCGCGCTTGCTGACGCGGGCGAGGAACGTCGGCGCATTGCCCTGCACCGACAGGCCGAACAACATCCGGCTGTTGGAGTACACGCCGCTGTTATACACCGACAGCGAGGCCACCAGAATGACGAAGTTCAGCGCGGAGGCCACCAGGTTGCTGTCGAGATGATGGAAAATCATCACGAACGGGCTACTGTCGGATTTGATCTCCACCCACGGGTAGAGCGCCAGCAGCACCACCAGCGAACCGATATAGAACAGCAGGATACGATAAACCACCTGGTTGACCGCTTTTGGAATGCTCTTTTCCGGGTTTTGCGCTTCAGCGGCGGTGATGCCGATAAGCTCCAGCCCGCCGAAGGAGAACATGATCACCGCCAGCGACAGGATAAGACCGTGCCAGCCGGTGGCGAGGAAGCCGCCGTGTTTCCACAGGTTGTCGAACCCGGCTTTGCTGCCACCGTGGCCGCCAAACAGCATCCACAGGCCAAAGGCAATCATGCCGATAATCGCCAGCACTTTTATCAGCGCAAACCAGAACTCCGCTTCGCCATACAGGCGCACGTTGACGAGATTGACGGCGTTAATAATGAGGAAGAAGGCCGCCGCCCAGATCCAGGTCGGGACGTCGGGCAGCCAGTACTGCATGTAGATCCCGGCGGCGGTCAGCTCCGCCATTCCCACCAGCACAAACATCACCCAGTAGTTCCAGCCGGAAAGGAAGCCGGCGAACGGGCCCCAGTATTTGTAGGCAAAGTGGGCAAAGGAGCCGGATACCGGCTCTTCCACCACCATTTCGCCCAGCTGGCGCATGATCAGAAAAGCGACAATCCCGGCGACGGCGTAGCCCAGTAATACCGCCGGACCGGCCATCTGGATAGCGGGACCAATGCCGAGAAACAGCCCGGTGCCAATCGCGCCGCCAAGGGCGATAAGTTGAATGTGTCGGTTCTGTAAACCGCGATGAAGCGTCGGGCCGCTCTCTTCTACGGCATCCGACGACGTTGACGCGTCTTTCACGTCGTTCCCCTGTGTGTTTTTGCGAAGGGGCACCTTTTATCACTAAGGGGGGATTGTCGCAAGTTGCAAGGGGTTATGGCGGCGGCGACATTAACCTTCGCTTGCACGGACTCAGGCCGTGCAAGGCGCCGTCGTCGCCTGGCACATTCGCGGCTGTCCATCCGCTGTCCTTGCCCGGAGGCACTGCGCTTACCGGGCCTACGCAGACGCCTGAAGCCCGGTTAAGGCTACCTCCACCGACAAAACTTAATAGCGCACCATCACCGACTTCAGCTCCGTGTAGTCATCGATAAACGCGCTGCCGAATTCGCGCCCGATGCCCGAGCCCTTCATGCCGCCGAACGGTACCGCCGGGTCGAGGAAAGTATGCATATTGACCCACACGATGCCGGCCTCAATCGCCTCCGAGTAGCGCAGCGCCAGGCGAATATTATCCGACCAGACGCTGGCCGCCAGGCCATACGGCGAGGCATTGATCCGCGCCAGCGCCTCGTCTTCACTGTGATAGCCGATAAAGCTGCACACCGGGCCGAAGGTCTCCTCGCGCATCAGAGTGCTCTCTTCGCTGCGCACTTTGACCGCCGTCGGCTGCAGGAAATAGCCCTCCCCCGGCAGGGCTTCGCCGCCGCAGACGATGGTATCGCCCTCGTCGCGCGCGGTCTGAATGAGCCGCAACACTTTTTCATGCTGCTGGCGGTTGGCCAGCGGCCCCATCAGCGTGCGCTCATCCAGCGGCGATCCCGGCGCGAAGGCGCTGAGCTTATCTTTCAGCAGCGCCAGCACCGCATCCAGTTTACCCTGCGGCAGATAAAAGCGCTCCGCGGCGGCGCAAATCTGCCCCTGATTCAGGTAGCCGGCTTCCAGAATGCCGTTGACCATCGCCTCCGGCGTCAGATCATCCAGGAACAGCGCGGCGTTTTTGCCCCCCAGCTCAAGGGTCACCCGTTTACCTGACGCACTGGCCGACCGCTGGACTTTCTCGCCAGTGGCCACCGAGCCAGTGAAGCTCACCTTGGCGCAGGCCGGGTGGGTAATCAGCCGCTGAGCAATCTCGCCGCCGGCGCCGTTGACCACGTTAATCACCCCGTCCGGAATACCCACCGCTTTCGCCAGCTCCGCCACGCGCAGCAGCGTCAGCGGCGTATACTCGCTCGGCTTGAGAACAATGGTGCAGCCGCAGACCAGGGCCGCCGCCAGCTTCCAGACGGCAATCATGATGGAGAAGTTCCACGGCACGATGCCCACCACTACCCCCAGCGGCTGACGGCGAGTGAAGGCGGTATATTTCTCCCCGGCCATCGACGGCAGCGACACATTCAGGGTTTCGCCGGTGACTTTCCCCGCCCAGCCGGCGAAGTAGCGAAGGAAAGCGACCGATTGATCCAGCTCGAGCATGCGCGCCAGCGTGATGGTCTTGCCGGAGCAGAGACTTTCCAGCTGCGCCAGCGCTTCGCGATGCTCAGCCAGGGCATCCGCCAGCTTCAGCAGCAAGGTTCCGCGCGCCAGCGTCGGCATTTCGCGCCACTGATTAAACGCCTGGCGGGCACTCTCTACCGCGCGATCCGCCTGGTCGCTATCCGCCGCGGTGACCTCGGCGATCGCCCGCCCGGTGGCCGGGTTGATCACCGCAAACGGCGCGCCGCGGCCCGCCTCTCGCTCACCGGCGATAAACTGCCCGTGCGGCTGGCGTAAAAAGGCGGTCACTTCCGCCAGTAAGGTTATCTCGCTCATCGTCAGTACCCGTTTTTTCAGCAACGTTGGCCCATCACAGCACGGCTTCCCGCCGCCGCCTATCGTTCTAAAGAACGTCATTCTTTCGGACGATATTCAACGCCCGCGCGGCGTGCTGTGATGAGGCACTTGAGCGAGGCAAGACCACAGGGTAACGCGATGAACATCAAAATCGATGCGCTGAACTACTACGGCGCGACGAAGAAATACCACCTCCATTTTCCGGCGCTGCGGGAAGATATTGAAGCCGACGTGGTGATTATCGGCGGCGGCTTCTCCGGTATTAACACCGCCCTTGAGCTGGCGGAACAGGGCATCACCAACGTGGTGGTGCTGGAAGCGCGCCATCTCGGCTATGGCGGCACCGGGCGCAATGGCGGCCAGGTGATGGCCGGTATCGGTCACGACATCGAAGCGGTGAAAAAGCACGTCGGCAAAGAGGGGCTGGAAACGCTGTTTAAAATCGCCAACCTTGGCGCGGGCATCATTCGCGAACGCATCCGCAAATATAATATCGACGCCGATTTCGTCCCCGGCTACGGCTATCTCGCTTATAACCAGCGGCAACTGAAAACGCTGCGCCAGTGGGAGAAGGAGTTTAAGGCTGCCACCCCGGATGAAGAGATCGAGCTGTATACCGGGAAAGAGGTGCAGCAGGTGGTGGGCTCCGAGGTCTACTGCGGCGCGCTGAAACATATGGGCGGCGGCCAGATCCATTCGCTCAATATGCTCCTCGGCTCGGCGCAGGCCGCCCATTCGCTGGGAGTGAAGATCTTCGAATCCTCGCCTGTGGTGGAGGTGAATTACGGCAAACAGGTGCGGGTACGTACCGCGATGGGCAGCGTCAAAGCCGCCAAACTGCTGTGGGCCTGCGACAGCTTCCTCAACAATATGGAGCCGGAGATCTACAACAAAACGCTGGTCACCTACTCCTATCAGGTATCGACCGAGCCGCTCTCCGATGAACTGATCGAGCGCATCAGCCCGCTGCGCGGCGCCTTCAGCGATATTCGCCCGGTGATTAACTACTACCGCGTCACCCGGGAAAACCGCCTGCTGTTCGGCAGCGCCACCCGCTTTGTGGAGTATACGCCGAACGATTTCGCCGCCTGGAACCGCACCCTGCTGGCGGAGGTCTTCCCCTATTTGAAGGATGTGAAGATCGATTTCGCCTGGGGCGGGCCAATGGCCTGTAGCGCCAACCTGTTTCCACAGATCGGCACGCTACGCGATCACAACAACGTCTTTTACGTCCAGGGGTACTCCGGCTTCGGCGTCACCCCATCGCACATCGTGTGCAAAATCCTCGCCGAAGGGATCAACGGCGGTTCAGACCGCTATCGTCTGCTGAGCAGCATCCCCCACGCGACCATCCACGGCCGTGACAGCCTGCGCCTGCTGCTGGTCACCGCCGGAAAATTGATGCATCAAACCGCCGGTTTCTGGAAAGGCCGGAGTTAACCAGGAGAACGCTATGCACGCTTTTAAACTTAAACACCCGGTGCCCGACCTGCAGCCAATCGGCAGCGTCAGCCTGCTCGGCGCGACGCCGACCGCCGGCGACCCGCAGGTGGCCGGGGCGATGATCTACGGCGAGCCGCAGGATGCCTTTACCTGCGGACTGTTTTCGTCCACTGAAGGGAGCTTTACCATGACCTATCCGTTTACCGAACACGCCACCGTGCTGGAAGGCGAAGTGGAGTTGACCGTCGCCGGCGGTGAACCGCAGCGCTTTGCGCCAGGCGATAGCTGGTTTGTTAAACAGGGCACCGAAGTGGAGTGGAAAATCCTGACGCCGCGCTTTGTGAAGCACTACCTGGCGAACGTCGAGACGCGCTAACGCGCTGATACTGCCCGGCGGCGCAGGGGGCGCACAGGGGGGACTCGGAGGCGACGCATTGTGCCTTCTCCGGGCTACCAAATCGCACAGCGCTGTAGCCCCGGTAAGCGGCAGCGCCACCGGGGGTTTTGAGGCCGCCAACACCGGCAGTTTCAGTCAGCATGGTGAATAAATTAAAGGCAGGCCGCGCGGACCGTAGGCCGGGTAAGGCGCTAGCCGCCACCCGACAGAAACAGGCGCAACGTGGCAAGACGGATGGCCCCGGTTTTCGGGGTCATCTTGTTTATCCACCCTCACATTCATGGACTGCGTCACAGAATCATGCGCCACCCTCCACCTTCCGGACGATATTCGTTGAGCAGGATGCCCGCCTAAATTATGACTATCCGGGAGTGGCGCTGGCTATTCCCTGCCCTACCCCATTATTGTGCAGAGGTTGACTATGTTTAGTAACAGACTTGCCAGCCATCTTGAGCGCGGCGTCGTCGGCTTCCCGACCACCCTCGCCAGCTCCGTCGGGCTGATTATGGCCAGCCCGGTGATCCTGACGGTGACCAGCGGCTTCGGCATGGGCGGCGATACCTTCGCGCTGGCGGTGCTGCTGGCCTTTATTATGATGCAGGCGCAGGTCACCACCTTTGCCGAGGCGGCAACGCTCATTCCCACCACCGGTTCGGTGTACGACTATATCTCCTGCGGCATGGGCCGCTTTTTCGCTATCACCGGCGCGCTGTGCGCCTATCTGATCGTCCATATTTTCGCCGGGACGGCGGAGACGATCCTGGCGGGCATTATGGCGCTGGTGAACTTCGAATCGATCAACGCCCAGATGGCCGCTCACCAAAACACCTGGATGGTGGGCGTCGGCATGGTGGTGATTTTCGGCCTGCTGAACGCCATCGGCGTGGAAATCTTCGGCAAGGTCGAAGTGGTGCTGACCTTCGGCATGTGGACCACGCTGACCATTTTCGGCCTGTGCGGCATTTTTATGGCGCCGGTGACTCATCTTTCCGGCTGGTTCGGCACGCCGCTGAACGTTAGCGATATCAACGGCCTGTTCGGCTATATCGGCATGGCGATGTTTATGTTCGTCGGTTGCGAACTGGTGACGCCGATGGCGCCGGAGATCAAACAGGCCCACCGCACCATACCGCGGGCGATGGCGCTGGGCCTGCTGGGGGTCGCCAGCTGCATGTTTATCTACGGTGCGGCGATCAACCGCCAGGTGGAGAATACCGTGCTCGACGCGGCCAACAACGTCCATCTGCTGGATACGCCGATGGCGATCCCGGCCTTCGCCGAGCGGGTGATGGGCCACGCCGGCCAGTACTGGCTGGGGGTCGGGCTGCTGCTGGCGGGCTGCGCCACCATCAATACGCTGATGGCCGCCGTGCCGCGCATTATCTACGGTATGGCGCTGGACGGCGCGCTGCCCCGCTTTCTGACCTGGCTGCATCCGCGCTTTAAAACGCCGGTAATCGCCATCGCCATCGGGGTGGCGATCCCCTGCCTGCACGCCTGGTATCTGAACGGCGATCTGGACCGCATCGTGCCGCTGATCCTCGCCGCGGTCTGCGCCTGGGGCGTCGCCTATCTGCTGGTGACGCTGTCGGTGGTGATGCTGCGCATTCGCCGCCCGGACCTGCCGCGCGCCTACCGCTCGCCGTGGTTCCCACTGCCGCAGATTATCTCCAGCGTCGGCATTATCATCGCTATCGTCAATATCACCCCGCCGGGGATGGACAGTCGCCAGGTGCTGGTGCCGTTCGGCATTATGCTCGGCCTGACCGCCGCCTACGCCCTGTTCTGGACGGTGTGCGTGCAGCGCGTCAATCCGTTCAAGCCGCTGGTGGTGGAAGAGGTAGTGGAGCGCGCCATCAACAACTACGAAAAACAGACCCGCGGGGAGATGACGCCAGATGTCCTCCGTCCCCTGGTTTGAAACGCCGTTAATGAACGCGGTGCAGCGCGATCTGGCCGGCTGGCCCTGCGAAAAGCTGAGCGAGCGCAGCGCGCTGCTGCGCTTGAACAACACCACCGCTGTGACCTTCAGCGTGCGTCAGAAGCGGCTGTTTATGGCCAGCATTCACAGCTGCGAGTTTGTCGTCGAGGGGCCGGTGACCCGGCCCGTACGCGGTAACATTCGCGCCCATCAATCCGGCTGGTGGAAACGCCAGCCGATCCGCTTTATCGGCGGCAAAGGCAGCGAGGCACTCGCCGGCTATCTTAATGGTTTCCCTAATCTCCAGCAGACCTTAAGCGAGCTGGACTACCGCCGCTTTTCGCTGACCTTTGACGGTCGCGGCTGGCGCTGCAGTATTGAACCCTGGGCCGCCAGCGAAGTGGTCTGTAAAATGCCGCCGCTGCGCCGTTATCTGCGGCTGGAAGCGCAGCAGCGGATGCTGCTGCTCAGCGTGCTGGCGATGATTAATCAGGCGGTAAGTCAGTGGATGCATGAATGAGCCGGATGCCCGCGCCATCACGCGCCGATCAGGCTCTCCAGAGGAATGCCGAACTGTGCGTGAAGTCGGCGAATCATCGGGAGCGTCAGGTTGCGCGTACCATTGAGAATTTCATACACGCGATTAGATTTACCAATCGCCGGCTCCAGATCTTTGACGGTCAGCCCCTGCTGCTCCATGCGAAACTTGATCGCCTCTATCGGCGTCGGCGGCTCGATGGGATAGTGCTTTTTTTCATACTCAGCAATCAGCAGGCACATCACCTCAAAAAAATCCCCTTCCGGCGTGTCCGGCGCAGGTTCATTATCAAAAAAAGGTTCGACCGCGCTTAACGCGGCTTCGTAATCTTGTTCAGTGCGGATAGGCTTCACATTCATCATTTACTTCCTCTCTATCGTCTCAGCGTTTATCTCGTCATATTCCTTATGCGAACCGATAAACTTAACGAACACCCACCCCCGCAGATAAGCAACGGCTACGATTAACCGGTAATCATTTCCTTTAATGTTGAATACCACCCGCTTATTTTTCAGAATACTTGCGCTGCGGTATTGGTCCTTTATCTCCGCCGGGGTTTTCCAGTCTGCTTTTGTCGCTTCGTCTACCCAGGCCTTTAGCGGTTGTTCAGCGTCGGGATTCTCCGCCCAGAAGTCCCTTAAGGTTTTCACTGAGATTATCTTCATGTGCAGAGACTAGTCCCATTTCGGGACTAAGTAAAGTAAAAGTCCCATATTGGGACTTTAGGGATCAACGTGAGCGGGAGCGACTACTGCAGGCCAAACTGCTGCGCCAGCCGATCGAGAGCCTGCCTCTGGAACTGCGCAAACTCCGCCCGCGGTTGTTGTTGTTGAATAAATTCCCGCAGCGGATCCTGGACCTCGGTGCGGATGCCGCTCAGAGCCTCCATCACCGCCAGGCCGCAGAACGGCACGTAGGATTCGGCGTAGCCGCCTTCGTGCACCATCACCAGTTTCCCGCCGCACAGGCGATCCGCCGCCTGCTGGACCTGTTCAGTCATCGCCCGGAAGCTGTCGCTGTGCAGTTGCATGCGCGCCAGCGGATCCATGGCGTTGGCATCATAGCCGCAGGCGATGATAATCAGCTCCGGCTCAAAGCGCGCCAGCGCCGGAATAACGATGGTTTCCAGCGCATAGCGCCAGCTGTCATCCCCCGCGCCGGCCAGCAGCGGAATATTGATGTTGTAACCCTCCCCCGCCCCCACGCCGCGATCGTCCTCACCAGAGTAGCCCGGCGGGAAGCAGCCGTCCTGATGCAAGGAGATAGTCAGCACGTCATCGCGCTGCAGGTAGATATGCTGGGTGCCGTTGCCGTGATGAACGTCCCAGTCAATGATCGCCACCTTGCCGAGCCCGAGCAGCGCTTTCGCTCGCTCCACGGCAATGGGGATATTGGCGAGAAAACAGAAGCCCATCGACTGATCCGGCAGGCAGTGGTGTCCGGGCGGACGCGACAGCGAATAGGCGTTATCCAGTTCCCCCTTCAGCACCGCTTCCACCGCCGCGCAGGCCAGCCCGGCGGAAAGACAGGCGATTTCATAACTGCCCGGCCCCAGCGGCGCCTCTTTGCCGAGCATGCCGCCGCCGTTATCGCTTATCGCCTTGAAGCGCTCCAGATAACTGTCGGGATGGATCCGCCGCAGGTCCGCAAGGCTCGCCGGCGCCGCGCTACGCAGCGCCAGCTGCGGCGTCAGCCCGGAGACATCCATCAGGTTTTTCATCCGCCGTTTGGTCTCCGGCGATTCGGCATGACCGCCGCCGGCGGGTGGCTGTACCCACCCGCCCACCGGCAGCGTCACTGCGTGCAGCCCGGTACTGTGCCAGAAACAACGTTCATCAAAGAAGAAACCGGTTTTTCTTTTCACTCTATCCTCCCGTGGGCTAACCCTTCCCGGCGGCGGAAGCCGCCACAATTAAAATCAGTGACAGCAGCGCGCAGACGCCTGCCGCCGCCAGCAGCGGGTCGGCGCTGGCGAAGTGTTGCAGTAAGGCCCCCGCGAGCGCCGGGCCTGCCGCCATGCCGCCGCCGATCACCAGATTGATGCTGTTCATCAGCCGACCGCTGTTATCGAGCCCGGCGACGCGGGCGAGAATAAAGGGCAGCACGAAGGTCCAGGTGAACTTAAACAGCAGCGCCGCGATGGCGTAGCGCGCCAGCAGCGGCTGGCCAACCAGCAGCCCGACGCTGACGATCAGCAGGCCGTAGCCCAGCCACACCGGTAAGCGATCGGCGCGCCGGGTGCCGCGCAGGGCCGCGCCGCCGGCGCCGATAATGCCGCAAACCGTCGCCGCCGCCAGCACCAGCCCCACCTGCGTCGGGCTCAGCCCCGCCGTGCTGCCGATGGTGCCGATAAAGGTCCACACTGCGCTGAGGCTGATATAGAAAGTGAGCACCGCCAGCACCGCCAGCGCCTGACGCCACAGCGCCGTCGACGGCTGCTGGCGGGAGGCAGAGAGCGGTTGAAAGCGCGGCGGGAAAGCGGACACCAGCGGCAGGCAGCAGAGCATGATGGCGGCGAGGATCAGATACACCACCTTCAGGCCAAAGGTCGCGAACAGGCCGGGCAGCGCCAGCAGGCCAAGCATCCCCAACAGCAGTTGCCCGAGCACCCAAAAGGCGTAGACCCGCGACGGGTTCGGCGTTCCCGCCGCGCAGCTGATGCACAGAATCATCAGCGTGCCGCCCGCCAGTGAGGCGATAAAGCGCGCCGCCAGCAGCGTCTCATACTGGGTGACCACCGCCGAGGCGAGGTTGGCGATCAGAAACACCCCCCCGGCCGTCAGGGCGACCCGCCGCCAGTCGAGGCGACTCATCCACCACCACGCCGGGAGCGTCGCCAGGCTCATCGCCCCCAGCTCCGCTGAGAACAGCCAGCCTACCTGCCCGGGTTTTAGCTGCCATTCGCCGGCCAGCTGCGCCGCCACCGCCGGCGCGGTCATCAGAATACCCGGCGCAATAGCGGCAAAAATCACAATCGCCGCCAGCAAACGCAGGGACACCACCAGCCCGGCGGGCCGGGAAAGCGCATTATCAGTGACAGGTGTACTCGACATCGTAGGGCGTGCTCCGGTCAAAAAAGCCTCCCCCCGGAGGATCCTCCAGGGAGTGATACCCACAGGCATCAGGAAAACGCCGTGTTGCCACGGCGCGCGCGGGATGTGAAAGTCAGATCACAGATGCAGCGTACGCTGAGCAGCCGGCATCCAGGTTCGGGAAACCAGTTCGGTACGATTGACCACTTCGGTCTTGGCGAAGATATTGCGCAGGTGCGTTTTCACCGTCGAGAGCGAGATATCCAGCTGGCGGGCAATCAGCTTATTACTGGCCCCTTCGCGCACCATGCCGACGATTTCCCGCTCTTTGGCGGTCAGGATAGCGGGCAGGTCATCTTCTTCCTGCAGGCAGTCGCGGATCGCCAGCTCCACCAGCGGCAGCACCGCCTGGGCCCGATGACGCTCTTCGCTGGAGAAAGGCACGTCGCGCATCAGCGAGATACCAGCGATGATCCGCCGCTCGCGGCGGATAAAGATCTCGGTCATGTCACGCACGTTATTCGGCAACATAAATTCATGATAATAATGCCGGTTGCGATCGCAGAGCCGCGGCGTCATCGCCGCCACGGTGGTGTTCTGGTGGCTAAAGTGCGCCGGTAAATGCGGATCCAGCGGCTGGAAGTTTTCCAGATATTGTTGGTGCGTATTATCGGAAATATTATGCAATATATAGTTTTCGGGTTTTAACCGGTTATTTACTCGATAAAACACCGCTGAAGTCAGAGGAATTAACTGAGAAATAGTCTGTAAACAACGGGCTATTATCGCATCATTACGGCTGGCTTTTAACAAAGCAGACATGATAGGGCCTCCCCGTCGAGATGATGGTGCATGACACATGGATGACTACCGATAATTGAAGCATACATTTCACATTTAAGTAACACAATCATTAACATATTAACAATGTGATAGCCGTTACAAAATTTTCAGCAATGCATTGTTATATAAAGCATTTAAAAAACACACTCGCCATGCCTTACGATAGCGGCGTTAAAACATAAACAAAAAAGATTAATACCCGGCGTACCTGCCTCTGGTGATAAAAAAACCCTATCCCGGACGCGTCTCTCTCATCCTTAAGAACGATGGATTTCTGTTTTTTTTCACTTATACCCTTAACAGGATGCCATTAATTTTCGCCGCGGCTTAATCATGTGATTACGCCTGACCCGCTGTTGCCAAAATAATAGCAACAGCGCCGGTCATTAACCGAGGATAAGCCGATGCTGAATATCGCCGCCCTGCGCCAGCAGCAAATTCCGCTGGCCGCTGAGCCGCGCTCGCCGGTGCCGTTTCATATTCTGATGAAGCCGATTGGCCCCGCCTGCAATCTCGCCTGCCGCTACTGCTATTACCCCCAGGATGAAACGCCGGTCAACAAGATGGACGAGGCGCGGCTGGAGCAGTTTATCCGCCGCTACATCGCGGCCCAGCCCGTCGGCGCGCGGGAAATCAACTTTGTCTGGCAGGGCGGTGAGCCGCTGCTGGCCGGCCTGAGCTTTTACAAAAAAGCGCTCGCCCTGCAGGCGCGTTATGCCCCCGACGGCGTCACCATCAGCAACAGTCTGCAGACCAATGGCACGCTGATCAACGACGCCTGGTGCCGGCTGTTCCGCGAGCATCGCTTTATTATCGGCTTGAGCCTCGAAGGCAGCGAAGCGCTACAGGACCAGCATCGTCCGGATAAACGCGGCCGGGCCAGCTGGCCGGCGGCACTGCGCGGCATCGGCTTTCTCCACCAGCATCAGGTGGATTTTAACCTGCTGGTGGTGGTGCATAACGAGATGGCGGCCCACGCGGCGGCGATTTATGACCGGCTGGTCAGCCTCGGCGCGCGCTATCTACAGTTTCAGCCGCTGATGAGCGAAGGCGCAGCGTTGCGCGAGGGCTATCAGCTGAGTGCCGATAACTGGGGGCGTTTTATGGTCGGCATCTGGCGGCAGTGGCAGAAGCGCTGCGACAAGGGGCGGGTGTTCGTAATCAATATCGAGCATGCGTGGGCGCAGTACTTCACTCACACCAGCGGCAGCTGCGTGCACAGCGCCCGCTGCGGCAGCAATCTGGTGATGGAGCCCGACGGAGAGCTCTACGCCTGCGACCATCTGATCAACGCCGAACATCGGCTGGGCCGCCTTGACGACATGACGCTGGCGCACGCGGTCGACGCCTCGGTGCAGCTGCCTTTCGGTCAGCAGAAAAGCCTGCGCCGCGAATGCCAGACCTGCGCGGTCAAAATGGTCTGCCAGGGCGGCTGCCCGGCGCATCTGAACGCCGCAGGCAACAACCGCCTCTGCGGCGGCTACTACCGCTTCTTTAGCGAAATTCTGGCGCCCGTGCGCCCCTTTTCCCGCGACCTTCAAGGGCTACAAGCCTGGCGGGCCGCGTTTGTCGGGGCCGCGCATCCGGCGTAGCCCATTGCTCTGAAAGTGATACCCGCAGAAACAGGAGAATCCGTTGTGAATAAAACAGCCATGGCCGCGGCGGTCAGTGTGATCCTCGCCGGTGGCGCGCACGCCGCCCAGCAAGAGCGTCCGAACGTCATCGTGATTATCGCCGATGATATGGGCTACTCTGACATCAGCCCCTTCGGTGGCGAAATCCCCACCCCCAACCTGCAGGCGATGGCCGAGCAGGGGATGCGCATGAGCCAGTATTACACCTCGCCGATGTCGGCCCCGGCGCGTTCGATGCTGCTCACCGGTAACAGCAACCAGCAGGCCGGGATGGGCGGTATGTGGTGGTACGACAGCACCATTGGCAAGGAGGGCTACGAGCTGCGGCTGACCGACCGCGTCACCACCATGGCCGAGCGTTTTAAAGACGCGGGCTATAACACCCTGATGGCCGGCAAGTGGCACCTCGGTTTTGTTCCCGGCGCCACGCCGAAGGACCGCGGCTTTAACCACTCCTTCGCCTTTATGGGCGGCGGCACCAGCCATTTTAACGACGCGATACCCCTGGGGACCGTTGAAGCCTTCCACACCTACTACACCCGCGATGGCGAGCGCGTCTCCCTGCCGGATGATTTTTACTCCAGCGAGGCCTACGCCCGGCAGATGAATAGCTGGATTAAAGATACGCCGCCGGAACAACCGGTCTTCGCCTGGCTGGCCTTCACCGCCCCGCACGACCCGCTGCAGGCCCCCGACGAGTGGATTAAGCGCTTCAAAGGCCAGTATGAGCAGGGTTACGCCGAGGTCTATCGCCAGCGCATCGCCCGCCTGAAAGCGCTGGGAATTATCCATGACGACACCCCGCTGCCGCACCTTGAGCTGGATAAAGAGTGGGAGGCGCTGACCCCGGAGCAGCAGAAATATACGGCGAAAGTGATGCAGGTCTACGCGGCGATGATCGCCAATATGGACGCGCAGATCGGCACCCTGATGGAAACACTGAAGCAGACCGGGCGCGATAAAAATACCCTGCTGGTCTTTTTAACCGATAACGGCGCCAACCCGGCGCAGGGTTTCTACTACGAATCTACCCCGGAATTCTGGAAGCAGTTCGATAACCGCTATGACAACATCGGCCGCAAAGGCTCGTTTGTCTCCTACGGCCCGCACTGGGCCAACGTCAGCAACGCCCCCTACGCCAACTACCATAAGACCACCAGCGCCCAGGGCGGGATTAACACCGACTTTATGATCGCCGGTCCCGGGATCACGCGCCACGGTCACATCGACGCCTCGACGATGGCGGTGTACGACGTGGCGCCGACCCTGTATGAATTCGCCGGTATCGATCCGAATAAATCGCTGGCGAAGAAGCCGGTGTTGCCGATGATCGGCGTCAGCTTTAAGCGCTATCTCACCGGCGAAGTACAGGCGCCGCCGCGCGGGAAATACGGCGTTGAGCTGCACCATCAGGCGGCGTGGGTCGATGGTGAATGGAAGCTGCGGCGGCTGGTGCCGCGGGGCCTCACCGCCGGTGACGCGCCGTGGCAGCTGTTTAATCTGCACGACGACCCGCTGGAGACCCATGACGTCGCGGCCCAACATCCCGATCGGGTCAAAGCGATGAGCGAGGCCTACGAGGCGTTCGCCAGACGCACCATGGTCACCCGGGCGCAGGGCAAGATGATCGATTACGTCGGTATCGACAGCAAAACCGGACGCTATCTGGCGGTCGATCCCGCCACCATGAAGCCGGTTCCGGCGCCGCAGGCGATCCCGGTGAGCGAGATCCATTAACCCCGCGGCTATCGTTCTTCCGGGCGATAGCCGGGAGCTGACGCGCTTTTTAAGGTAATCGGAAACCCCATTACAGGAGAGAGCGAATGGCGAGAGTCGTGGTGATCACCGGCGGCGGAACCGGAATTGGCGCCGCCTGCGCGCGGCTGATGCGCGCCGCGGGCGACCGGGTGTTTATTACCGGACGGCGCGAGGCGCCATTGCAGGCTGTCGCCGATGAGACCGGCGCCACGGCGCTGATGGGCGATGCCGCCGACGGCGAGGTGTGGCGCCAGCGGCTGTTGCCGGCCATTCTCGACCAGAGCGGCGGTGTTGATGTCCTCATCTGCAGCGCCGGCGGGATGGGCAACAGCCCCGCCGCCGAGACCAGCGACCGCCAGTGGCGCGAGGCGCTGGACGGCAATCTCACCAGCGCCTTCGCCAGCGTTCGCGCCTGCCTGCCCTCGCTGATTACCCGCCGTGGCAACGTGCTGTTTGTCGCCTCCATCGCCTCGCTGGCCGCCGGTCCGCAGGCCTGCGGCTACGTCACCGCCAAACACGCCTTAATCGGCCTGATGCGCTCCGTCGCCCGCGATTACGGTCCCCAGGGGGTGCGCGCCAACGCCGTCTGCCCCGGCTGGGTCACCACGCCGATGGCGGATGAAGAGATGCTCCCGCTGATGCAGGCGGAAGGGCTATCGTTGACTGAAGCTTATCAGCGAGTCTGTCGCGACGTTCCGCTGCGCCGCCCCGCCAGCCCCGAGGAGATAGCCGAGGCTTGTCAGTTTCTCTGTTCGCCGCAGGCCGCCATCATCAGCGGCGCCACGCTGGTCGCCGACGGCGGCGCCAGTATCGTCGATGTTCCCACTCTGGCGTTTGCCTAACGCCCTACTCTGTTCAGGAGCCCCTATGACTTCAGAAGCCGTATTTATCCAGGTCGGCGCGCTGGCCGATGGTTTTGCGCCACACGGTAATTTACTCGCCACCGCCAGCCTGCCCGCAGGCGAGCGCTTTACCTTTTATGTCGCCGGAAGTGAGCCGCAGCAGTTGATCATCGAAGATGAGCAGACGCTAAGCTGGAACGGCAAGCGCGCCCCCTGGCGGGCGACCGCCCTGCGCCCGGATATTCTGTTTATCGACTTCCTTGACCCGGAGCGGAATAACGCCAGCATCAGCGCGGTATGCAACCTGACGCAGTGCAACGCCACCCTGGTCTACGGCCAGCTGCCGGACGAAGCCGCCGCGCGGCTGGACGCTTTCAGCCGGGTAGAGCGAGGCCTGCCGCTGACCGCGGTAGAAACGCGCTTTGTCTTCGCCCGCCTGGATGCGCAGCCGGGGCCGCTGCCGGGCTTTACCACTGCGCTGGTCGGCATGCGCAATCAGTACACCTACAGCCCGACTGAGCGCTATGAGCACATCTATCTCAACGATAATTTTTACGCATGGCAGTGTCTGGACGGCGTGGAAAAGGGGCTGGCGGATGTCGACCGCTGCCACTACGTGCAGGTGGCGGAGGATCTCTATCTGTTTGTCTGGCGCGAGAAAATCATTCCCACGCTGGGGGTGATCCTGATCGATCTTCAGCAGATGCGCACCGACGGCAAGATCATGGGCTATCAGGGCAGCGACTTCGGCGCCCTCAGCAATTTCCCGGTCGGCGCCAGCGCGAAGATCCTCAACCTCACCCGCCATCAGGAATAAAGGGGCGCCGCCGGGCACGCTTTCAGGCCCCCTGCCCGTCATGTTGCCGGGTGGCGGCTGCGCCTTACCCGGCCTACGGGGTCCTCTCACAGGCTGATACATCGTAGGCCCGGCAAGCGCAGCGCCGCCGGGCGATGACAGCGGGTACGGAGCCGCTTTATGCCGGGTGGCGGCTGCGCCTGACCCGGCCTACAGGGTTCGTGCGACCTGTCCTTGATTTACCCACTTGCACGACTGAAACTGCCGGTGCTGACGGCCTCAAAATCGCTGAGACGTTCCCGGAAGGCCGGGGCAGCCCGCATGGATGCGGGCTGAGGGCCGTGTTTTGCACGGACGCTGCCTCGGCCCGACCCGAAGCCTGCAGGGATAAGTCGAAGGGACCGCGCAGCGGCGATTTTGCTGGCCGGAGCCCGGGGGTACAGGGGGCGGCGGCGACTGGCCGCCCCCTGTGCGCTCCCAGCGCCATAAGAGACATAGCGCAGAAGACATATCGGGAGCGCAATCTGTCCGGAAATCACATAGAAGTTGTAGCCCTGCCAGACGCATTGCAAACAGGGGAATTGACGATTGTGCCGCTATTTCGCCGGGTGGCGGCTGCGCCTTACCCGGCCTACGGGCTCCTCTCACAGGCTGACACATCGTAGGCCCGGTAAGCGCAGCGCCACCGGGCGATGACAGCGGGTACGGAGCCGCTTTTATGCCGGGTGGCGGCTGCGCCTGACCCGGCCTGCGGTCCGCGCCATTTGTCCACCCTCTCCCCGCCGGGAAGAGGGCGTGACTCAGGCGCTGGCGCTGTCCAGTCGCGCCACCTGCTCCGCGCTCAGGCTCAGCGCCGCCGCGCGGGCAAAACTTTCCACCTGGGCCACGCTGGTGGCGCTGGCGATCGGCGCGGTCACCCCTTCGCGGCCGATCAGCCACGCGAGGGCCACTTCCGCAGGCTTCGCCCCCTGCTCATCCGCGACCGCCACCAGGGTATCGATAATCCGCATCCCGCGCGGATTTAGGTACTTACCAATCCCTCCTCCGCGCTGGCTCTGCGCCAGGTCCGACGGCTGACGGTACTTACCGGTTAAGAATCCCGAGGCCAGGCTGTAGTAGGTCACCACCCCGATATCGCGGCTGACGCAGAGATCGCACAGCGCGCCTTCAAAGGCGGAGCGGTGGTAGAGGTTATATTCCGGCTGTAGCACCTGCCAGGCAGGCAAGCCGCCCTTGCGCGCTACCTCCAGCGCCCCCGCCAGCTGCATTGCATCGAGGTTAGAGGCCCCCATCGCTCGAATTTTCCCCGCCTGTTGCAGGCTGTGGAAAGCCTCCAGCGTTTCCGCTACCGGGGTTTGCGGATCCGGCCAGTGAGAAAAGTAGAGGTCGATATAGTCGGTATTGAGGCGGCGCAGGGAGTCGTCTACCGCCTGCTGGATCCAGGCTTTGCTGAGTCCCTTATGGCCGGGAAGGCCGAGATCGGAGCCGACTTTGGTGAAGATTTTGACCTTATCGCGCATGCCGGGACGCGCCTGCAGCCAGCGGCCAATAATGGTTTCGGATTCGCCGCCCTGGTTGCCCTCTGCCCAGCGGGAATAAACATCCGCCGTATCGATAGCGTCAAAGCCGTGGTCAACAAAAGCATCAAGAAGGGCAAAACTGGTTTTTTCATCAATGGTCCAGCCAAAGACGTTACCGCCAAACACTAACGGGGCGATGGAAAATCCGGTTTTGCCCAAGGGACGTGTCATCATGCCGAGTACTCCTTAGCTTATATTCTGCTTCCCTCAGGTAACCGCAGGGGTCAGGAGAGGAGGTGATTGGATAATCAGAAAAGGAATCTTACGGCGGGCGCTCCACGCCCGCAGGTACACTCAGACATTATGTCCCGGAATAAACATCAAAGCTAAAATATTTGCTGGCTAATTTTTTATAGGTGCCGTCGGCAAGGATCTTCGCAATCGCGCCGTTTATTTCCTGACGCAGCGCCTCATCGTCTTTACGCAAGCCGATCGCCGCCCCGGCGCCAAACAGCGTATCATCCTGCAGATGGCCGCCGACAAAGGCGAATTCCTTACCCTGCGGCTGCTGCAGGAAACTGTAGTCGGCCATCATGCCGGAGAGCACTGCGCCGTCGATGCGCCCGGACTCCAGATCGCGCACCACGCTATCGGCCCCCTGGTAGGCCACAATGTTGATCCCCTGCGGACGCCAGTGCTGATTAACGTAAGTCTCCTGCGCCGAGCCCTGCTCGACGCCAATGGTTTTGCCCTTCAGCTGCTCCGGCGTATTGCCTTTCAGGGTATTTTTACGCGCCACGAGGAACACCGGCCCGTTATACAGCTTGTCGCTAAAGGCAATCTGCGCTTTACGCTTCTCGGTCATGTACATCCCGGAAAGGATGGCGTCGAATTTCCGCGCCTTCAGCGCCGGGATAATGCCGTCGAAATTGCTTTCCACCCACACGCATTTCGCCTGCAGCTGCTGGCAAATGGCGTTGCCTAAATCGATATCAAACCCCGCCAGCTTGCCCTGCGGATCCTTCCATTCAAACGGCGCGAAGGTCGGGTCGACGCCAAAGCGGATCGCCTTTTCCCCTTCGGCCAGCGCCGACGTCGACGCCATTAACGCCAGCCATAGCAGTAGTGATTTTTTCATTCCAGTTCTTCTCCAGAGGTTAACGGCAGTGCTTTTCCACCAGACGGGCGAACAGCGTCGCGCCGGTGGTGATAATGTCATCGTTGAAGTCGTAGCCGGGGTTATGCACCATGCAGCCGCCTTTCTCCCCCTTCTCGCCGTTGCCCAGCAGGAAGTAGCAGCCCGGACGTTCGCGCAGCATAAAAGCGAAATCCTCGCTGGCGTTCATCGGCGAGACCGACTCCAGCACCCCTTCGCGGCCAAACACCTCCAGAGCCAGCGCCCGGGCGAAGTCAGTCTCTTCAGGGCTGTTGGTTAATACCGGGTAGGAGTCGTAAACCTCCACCGCGCTGCTGGCACCATAGCTTTTAGCGGTAAATTCGCTGAGCTCGTGAATACGTTTGATCAGCAGGTCGCGGATTTCCGGCTTCATCGCCCGCACGCTGAGCTCCATCACCGCGCTCTCCGGAATGACGTTGGAGGCGATACCGGCCTGGAAGGTGCCGACGCTGACCACCGCCGTTTCGCCCGGCGGCACGTTGCGCGCCACGATGCTCTGCAGGGCCATCACCAGCGCCGCGCCGGCGACGATCGGGTCGACGGTGCGCTCCGGATGGGCGCCGTGACCGCCGTAGCCGGTAAGGGTGATTTTGACGGTATCCGCCGAGGCCATAAAGTTGCCGGCGTAGAAGCCCAGCTTGCCCACCGGCAACCCCGGCATGTTGTGCAGACCGAAAATGCGTTCGCAGGGGAACTGCTCAAACAGGCCGTCTTTAATCATTAAATCGGCGCCGCCGATAGCCTCTTCCGCCGGCTGAAAAATCAGATGCACCGTGCCATTGAACTGACAGGCCGGCGAGGCGATGTATTTCGCCGCCGCCAGCAGAATGGTGGTATGGCCGTCATGACCGCAGGCGTGCATTTTCCCCGACACCGTACTGGCCCAGGGTAAACCGGTGGTTTCCTCGATCGGCAGTGCGTCCATATCGGCGCGCAGGCCGATGGTGCGCGGCGAATCGCCTTTGCTCAGGCTGCCGACCACCCCGGTCTTGCCAAGGCCGCGCGTCACCTGATAGCCCCACTCGGTCAGCTTGCTGGCGACCAGTTCGCTGGTATTAAACTCTTCAAGACTTAATTCCGGATTGGCATGTAAATAATGACGCAGAGAAATCATTTCCGCTTCCGTCGCTTTAATTTCTGGAATTACATAATCACTCATGCCGCTCTCCGGGAAATATCGTAAGGACTTAACACGGTATCGTGGTGAAAACTTTATGCAAGCAGGATTTCTAATATCGGAAATGACGGCATCTTATTTAATAATGCGTTCACGGCAGTGTAAAAAGCATTCGAAACGGTGAAATTTAAAAATAAATGTTTATTTTATGGAGGATTAACCGTTATTTACCCTACTATTTCCGGCCGTATTCAGATTTAAATAAAAAGACTTCTATGAGATTACAGACGCTTTTCCTCGTCGCCATGACCGCGCTGGCGGGCTGCAGCGCGCAGGGGGATACCGCCAGCCAGCAGCGGGCCAGTATTCAGAAGATGCGCAACGAAACCCTCAATAAACTTTACACCCTGCAGCCCGAGGCCCGCAGCGATATTCAGCATGCGAAGGGTTATGCGGTCTTCGCCAACAACAGCAGCAAGATCCTGCTGTTCGGATTTGGCAGCGGCTACGGCGTGGTGCGGGATAAGGCCACCGGGAAGGACACCTATATGAAAATGGCCCAGGGCGGCGCCGGCCTGGGGATGGGGATTAAACAGCAACGCACGGTGCTGGTTTTCCATGATAAAGCGGCCCTGGAGACCTTTATCCGCCAGGGATATATGGTCGGCGCCGATGCGAACGCCGCGGCGAAATATGATGACAAAGGCATCGCGCCGATCGCCGCCTCCGCGAACGGCGTAGCGAAGGACACCTCCTCGCTGCCGTCAAAAGTGAACGTCTATGAAATCACCGACAAGGGGCTGGCCGCCCAGGCGATGGTCAATGGCTATAAATACTGGCCGGATGACGAACTGAACCCGTAGCCCCGGCGGTGATCCATCGCCGGGTCAGGTGTTCCCTGCCCGGCGTTGGGAGACGCGCATTTAGTGGCCGAGGGCGCCGCTCACCAGAATCGAGGTGATGATCCCGGTCGCCGCGGCGATCAGCACATAGTTACCGTCGATATAGGACCAGTGATGGCCCTCCGGCGGGGGCGGCAGGCCGCGGTCGCTCCAGTCACGGACGCGATACTCATCGCCACGGAACGGCGCCGGAGCCGGGTGGCCTTTGCGGAAATCGTTACCGCGCCAGGCGAAATGGTCCTGCTCATGCCGTGCCTGATCGCGTTTGTCATGCCCGTCACGATCCGGGCCACGCTGGTCATGGTCACCCTGATGATGCGCGTCAGGTCCGCCCTGCGGCGCATGCCCATGATGATCCGAACCGTTCTGCCACACCGTTGGCTGCCCCGGACGATGGCCGTCGTTTGGGCCATCGGCAAAGGCCTGGACGCTCAGCACAGTGGATAATATTACCGCCAGAGAAATCATCTTTTTCATCGTACACCTCCTGATTGAAGTTCTTTGTAACGGGAAAATGTGAAGAAAGAGTGAGTATCCGCTTAACCAGGACGATTCCTGGCATCTGGGGTTTCTGCTGTCGGGGAAGGCATTATGGGGGAGTACGAGCAATAAAAAAGGCCGCTCTCGCGACCTTTATTCAGACTGCTATCAGGACTTACTCAGTCACTTTATTTTTTAACTCTTCAGCGCCGGTTTTGGTTTTATCCCAGCCCTTTTCTGCGCCGGATTTGGTGGCGTTCCAGCCTTTTTCGCTGACCTCTTTGGTCTTATCCCAACCTTTCTCAGTCCCTTCTTTGGTCTTGTTCCAGGTCTTCTGCGCGCCTTCACTCACCTGGCTGCCGACGCTATCCTGTTTGCCTTCGGCCGCATGTTTCGCCTTCAGCTGCTGCTCTTCGCCCTCGTGCTGGGCCTGATGCAGCTTCTCTTTGGCGGTGTTGGCGTTGGCCTTGGCCGCCGCGACGGTATCATCTGTTGCATGTGTTGTCGCAGCAAAAACCGGAGCCGCAACCAGAATAGCCGATAACGCAATCATTGCTTTTTTCATAATATCCTCTCTCACGTGTCGTGTTATGAGTCGCATTCAGGATGGCACAACGAACCGGGGATGACATTAGGAATTAGCCTGAAAAACGTCTTCGACCTGCAACCATGGCAGAAAATGCTGCCGCTGCGCGCCCTGTCGGCGTTGGCATAATTTCCAACATGTTTGTTACATTTCGTGAAATTTGCGCTTGATATACTTGCCGTTGACGTTTACTCGAGAATAATTCTCAGAATCATTATATTTATAAATTGGCAAACGGAACTCATTTTATGGCAAGAAAATCAGTAAGATCGCTGTTGCTTACTGCGCTGATCGCGACTCCCTTCTTCAGCTATGCGACCCAATATCCTCTGACGGTTACCGACCTTGACGGCCGGCAGGTCACCCTGGCTAAAGAGCCGCAGCGTATTATTTTGCAGGATGGCCGCGACATTATGACCCTCGCCCTGCTGGACCGGGACAATCCGTTTAAGCGGCTGGTGGCATGGAATAATCTGGCGAAAAAGCAGGACGTTGCCACCTGGCAGATGCTGAAAACGACGTGGCCGCAGTCGGCCACGATCCTTGACATGGGCTTCAGCGACAAGGGGAATGTCGATCTTGAAAGCGTCATCGCCCGCCAGCCGGATCTGATGATCGCCCAGCTGCGCGCCAGGCCAGCGCTGATGGAGAGCGGCGTCATCGACAAGCTCAGCGCCCTGCACGTTCCGGTGCTGTTTGTCGACTATGAGATCGACCCGGCGAAAGATACCGCTCCCAGCATCGACCTGCTGGGCAAAGTCCTCAACCGCGAGAGCCAGGCCAAAGCCTTTACCGATTACTATCGTCAGCAGCTGCAGTCGATTCGCCAGAAAACCGCGACCATCACGCCGAAGGCCAACGTCTTCGTGGAAGCGCTGGCCGGCAACAGCGACGCCTGCTGCTTTACTCACGGCCACAGCGGCTGGGGCGGGCTGGTGGAGGCGGTCGGGGCGAACAATATCGGTTCGCAGCTGCTGCCGGGCGCCTCCGGGTTCGTCTCGCTGGAGAAAATCATCAGCATGAAGCCCGACGCCTGGATAATGACCGGCTCGAAGCGCGGAAACAGCCAGGTGCTGCCCCTCGGCTATGAGGTTAAGCCGGAGGCGGTGAAAGCCCAGGCGCAGACGCTGCTGGCGCGACCGGGGGTCAGCCAGATCCCGGCGGTGCAGGAAAAGCGGGCCTATGGCGTCTATCACCACTTCTATAACCATCCGTGGAATATTGTCGGCATGGAATATCTGGCGAAAGATATCTATCCGCAGGCCTTCCGCGATCTCAACCCCGATGAGACTTACCATTATATCGTGCGTCACTTCACCGACCTGCCGGACCAGCCGTTCGTCTTTTCCTGGCAGCAGAGCGAGTAATCCGGCATGCGTTTAACCTCCGACTCCGTGCTCGACGAGCTGCCCGCCGGGACTTCTGGCGTGATGGATCATTATCGCCATATCGTGCGTCGCCGCCTGCTGCTGTTGCTGCTGCTGGCGCTGTTGATTGTCGCTTCACTGCTGTTCGATTTTATGCTCGGCCCTTCCGGACTGCCGCTGCAGAGCCTGTGGCAGACGTTAACCGATCCGGCCAGCGCCGATCCGGGCATTCGCGCCATCGTCTGGGATATCCGCCTACCCTATGCGGTGATGGCGATTATCGTCGGTCTGGCGCTGGGACTGGCTGGTGCCGAAATGCAGACCATCCTCAATAACCCGCTGGCCAGCCCGTTTACCCTGGGCGTCTCCTCGGCTGCGGCGTTTGGCGCCGCGCTGGCGATTGTGCTGGGTATTGGTCTGCCCGGTATTCCCGGCCAGTGGTTTATCTCGGCCAACGCCTTTATCTTCGCCCTGCTGGCGGCCCTGCTGCTGGATGGCATTACCCGCTGGACCCAGGTGGCTACCTCCGGCGTCATTCTGTTCGGCATCGCGCTGGTCTTTACCTTTAACGCCCTGGTCTCGATGCTGCAGTTCATTGCTAATGAAGACACTCTGCAGGGGCTGGTGTTCTGGACCATGGGCAGCATCGACCGCGCCTCCTGGAGCAAAGTCGCCATCCTGCTGGTCGCCCTGGCGCTGGTGATGCCCCTGTCGCTGCGCAGCGCGTGGGCGCTGACCGCCCTAAGGCTGGGCGAGGACCGGGCCATCAGCTTTGGCATTAACGTTCGCCGTCTGCGCCTGACCACGCTGCTGCGGATCAGCATTCTGTCGGCGCTTTCGGTGGCCTTTGTCGGGCCAATCGGCTTTATCGGCCTGGTGGCGCCGCATATTGCGCGGATGCTCTTCGGCGAAGATCATCGCTTTTACCTGCCCGCCAGCGCGCTGATCGGCGCCCTGGTGCTCTCCCTGGCCTCCATCGCCTCGAAGAACCTGATACCGGGGGCCATTATTCCGGTGGGGATCGTCACTTCCCTGGTAGGGGTCCCGTTCTTTTTGAGCATTATTTTACGTCACCGGGGGCAAGTATGAGCGACCAGACGTTATCCGGGCTGTCGCTGTCTCACTTCAGCGCTGGCTACCCCAGACGTAAGGTGATCGAGAACCTGACGGTTCCCCATCTGCCGCGGGGGAAAATCACCGCGCTGCTGGGGCCAAACGGCAGCGGTAAATCGACGTTAATGCGAGCGATGGCGGGACTGGGCCCCTGCCGCGGCGAGCTGCGCCTGGAGGGAGAAAATCTGCTGACGCAGCCGTTCTCACGTCGCGCAGAACAGGTGGTCTATCTTCCGCAGACGCTGCCCGCCGGCGTGCATCTGCATGTGCTGGAGTCGATTATCGTGGCCCAGCGCGCCGCCGGGGGACGCCACAGCGCCCAGCAGCAGGAAGAGGTGATGGCGCTGCTGCGACAGCTGGGAATTGCCCACCTGGCGATGAGCTACCTCGATCAGCTCTCCGGCGGGCAAAAACAGTTGGTGGGTCTCGCCCAGTCGCTGATTCGCCAGCCGCGCCTGCTACTACTCGATGAACCGCTCAGCGCGCTTGACCTCAACTACCAGTTTCACGTGATGGATCTGGTGCGCCGGGAGACCCGGCGGCGCAACATCGTGACTCTGGTGGTGGTGCACGACATCAATATTGCCCTGCGTCACGCCGACCACGTGCTGATGCTCAAAGCGGGCCAGCTGCTCGGCGACGGCACCCCGGCCACGGTCATCACCCCTGAGACCCTGGCGGCCGTCTATGGCGTGCGCGGCCGTATTGAACCCTGTTCGCAGGGGGTGCGGCAGGTGATTATTGACGGGCTGGTGGACCGCGAGGCCTGACCGCGGCGCGGGGATGGTTGGTCCTCCCCGCGCCCGCCGGCTTAGTGATCGAGATAGATGTAGTTTTCCCAGCTCTTCATGCGGATCAGGATCTTCCTGATCAGCGACAGCTCTTTCAGGTGATCTGAGTAGACCGCCGCCTCGAGGGTAGCACCCTGCGGCAGGGCGTATTCGGCAAAACGTGGATCGGTCACCTTTAGTACCACCAGCGCCCGGCCATGGGTATTGAGCGCGTCCGTGGTCAGCAGTTTGCCCTGGCCCTGAAACTGACTCTCGCCAATCGCCGGCAGCACATCGGCCACTTCCCCGCGGAAGACGGTGCCCGGGATGGCCGGAAACATCAGCTCCGCGGGCTCGCCTTTGTACAGACGCTGCAGGGCGTTCTGGCGAAATGCCGCGACATACTCCCGCGAGGCGTCACCTTCCACCGGCACAAAGGTCATCAGCGGCAGCATCCCCAGCGCGGTGGACATGGTGCCTGGCCGTAAGCCGACGGTGCTGACATAGCCGTCTTCCGGGGCGCGGACGACGGTGTTATCCAGCTGAAACTGCGCCTTCTGCAGCTGCGCCAGCAGGGAGGCCACGGTGGTATTTTTGCCCTTCACCACCGAGTCCAGCGCGTTACGCGCCTGAACCACTTTCGCCTGAGCCGCGCTGACGCTGGCTTCATCGGCTTTCCACGTCTGCAGACGGGTATCGACCATTTGATCGGAGAAGGCGCCCTGGGCATGCCCCTCCCGAAAGCGGGCATACTCCCGCCGCGACTGGTCGCGCTGAGCCACCGCTCTGCTCAGCTCGGCCTCCGCCTGGCTTAACGCGGCGTTGAGGGAGAGCGCATCCTGGCTGGCCGCTTTAATCTGCGCCTGCAGATCGTCCACCTTTGCCTGGAACGGCGTCGGGTCGAGAGTAAACAGCACATCGCCCTTATGCAGCCTCTGGTTAGGTCTCACCGGTACGCTCTGCACCCGACCGCGCACCTGCGACACAATCGGTACGGTACGAAACACCTGATTGCCGACGTCGGTATAGGGGAAGTTGTAATTCATCCCGAAGATCACCGCGCCAATCAGGGCGATACCGCCGAGCACCGCCGTCGGCACGGTCCACTTATTGAGCGGGATGCGGAAGACTTTAAACACCACGATGCATAGCGCGGCGTAGGTCAGCAACATTAAGGTTTCCATTATTTTGCCTCCTTCGCTTTCAGAAGGTCCACTTCGCGCTGCACCTGCTCCAGCCGCTGGACCACCGTTTCCAGACGCTGATGCAGCACCTGCTGGTCGTCAGCGATGCGGCGCATCCCCCATCCGCGGTCTTCGCGCCACAGCGTCGCCCAGATCCACAACAAGGGCCACAGGGCATGCAGGGTAAATAAGCTGACCCAGCCAGCATAATGAATCGCATCCTGATGAGGATGGCGCCGCTCTTTGGCGATTTCATAAGGAATATCGTGAATAACAATCACGCCATAAAAAAGTATTAAGGCCACGGCGATCAGAATCGCCAGCGCCACATAGTCCAGGGTCATAAAATAACTCCAGAGTGCAAGGTTAAATAAATAAAACGGCCAGATTCAGGCGTAGCAGGGCCGGGAGAAAACGCGCGCTTAGCGCTTTCCCCGGGCGGATTTTAGCGACGTTATGTCGGGGAGCCGACGAATCTGAATCAGAATTTCTCAGGAATAGAGCGGTCGATGGAAATCAGTTTGCCTTTTTTCACCGTGATATATCCCCCTTCGCGCAGGGCGGCCAGCACCTGATAAACATAGCTGCGCGAGAGATTGGTCCGTTTAATAATAAATGCCGACAGACTTTCATGTTGCCCGCCATCGATTTCACCGCGATATAAATAGCGCGACAGCATCGACTTAATAGTCTGAAAGCTAGTCTGGCTGCCGCGTTCATAGTGGGCATCAAGGGCAAATATACCCATATAGGCCAGGATCGTGGTCAGCTCTTGCATATAGCCCGGCGACGAATGAAAGAATATCCGTTCAAAATCGCTGGCGGATATTTTCGCCAGCTGGCATTCGCCCAGACACTGATAATAGAGCGCCACCGACGGACAATAATGTTCCAGCAACCCTAACGGCATATGCGCGATAACAATCCCAATCAGGTTCTGCTCGTCACCAAAGGCCAGCGTCATTTGCCCCTGCAGCAAAAAATAGAGATAGCCCGGCTGCGGCAGAAACGGCTGGTCTTTACTCAGGCTCAGGGTTTCACTGCAGGCGATCACCGCCGGCAGGTGCGTGGTCAGCGTCAGCTTCTGGTACCGATCGTAAATATCGCCAAAACTGGGGTTCATCGCGCTACGCACTCCTTCACCTTTTATCACCGCGGCGGGGCTAACCGCGGCCTGTGGAACTATACCTAAGCGGGTCAGGAAGGAAAAGTCCAGATCTGGAGTGGCGAAATATTCCGCCTGGCTCACATTTTTCACCCTCGCCCCGCCCTTTCGTCCGCCAATCGTTCCGCTTGCCGCCAGGCTGTGCTTTAATTAGCTAAAACGGTTTAACAAAGTTTAGCTAAGAGGAACTAGTCCTATGAATGGTAAAATCTGGGTACTCGGCGATGCGGTCGTCGATCTCCTGCCCGACGGAGAGGGCCGCCTGCTGCAATGCCCCGGCGGCGCGCCGGCCAACGTCGCGGTCGGCGTGGCGCGGCTCGGCGGCGATAGCGGGTTTATCGGCCGCGTCGGCGACGATCCCTTCGGCCGCTTTATGCGTCACACCCTGGCGCAGGAGAAGGTGGATGTGAACTATATGCGCCTCGATGCGGCGCAGCGCACCTCCACGGTGGTGGTCGATCTCGATCGCCACGGGGAGCGCACCTTTACCTTTATGGTCCGCCCGAGCGCCGACCTGTTTCTTGCGCCTGAGGATCTTCCGCCGTTTGCCGCCGGTCAGTGGCTGCACGTTTGCTCTATCGCTCTCAGCGCGGAGCCGAGCCGCAGCACGGCATTCGCGGCGATGGAGGCGATAAAGCGCGCCGGGGGCTATGTCAGCTTCGACCCCAATATCCGCAGCGACCTGTGGCAGGATCCGCAGGAACTGCGCGACTGTCTCGACCGGGCGCTGGCCCTCGCCGACGCCATAAAACTCTCGGAAGAGGAGCTGGCTTTTATCAGCGGCAGCGACGACATCGTCAGCGGCATCGCCCGGCTGAACGCCCGCTTCCAGCCGACGCTGTTGCTGGTGACCCAGGGCAAAGCGGGGGTTCAGGCCGCGCTGCGCGGGCAGGTTAGCCACTTCCCTGCCCGCCCGGTGGTCGCCGTCGATACCACCGGCGCCGGCGATGCCTTTGTCGCCGGGCTGCTCGCCGGACTCGCCGCCCATGGTATCCCTGACAACCTCGCCGCCCTGGCTCTCGACCTCACGCTGGCGCAAACCTGCGGCGCGCTGGCCACCACCGCCAAAGGCGCCATGACCGCCCTGCCCTACAGGGACGATCTTCAACGCTCGCTGTGATCCCGTTGGGCCGGTTAACGGCCCACTTTGCTGGCGACATCACAATTCTTAAACCGGTTTAGCAATTTTTATTTTCACCGCATTACCGACATGTTTACCATATTAACTAAACCGGTTTAGCAAACGTTAGCACACTCACTGATTTACCTTTGGATGTCACCAACATGTATAAAAAACGGAAGTTAGCCATTCTTATTGCTTTGCTAACCGGCGCCGCCGCCGCCCATGGGCAGACAGACCTGAACAGCATTGAAGCGCGTCTCGCCGCCCTGGAAAAACGTCTGCAGGATGCCGAGACTCGCGCCAGCACTGCCGAAAGCCGCGCCGCCTCGGCGGAGCAGAAAGTTCAGCAGCTAACCCAGCAGCAGCAACAAACCCAGGCCACCACCCAGCAGGTGGCCAAACGCACCACCCAACTGGAAGAAAAAGCCGAACGGCCCGGCGGCTTTGAGTTCCACGGCTACGCCCGCTCCGGGGTGATCATGAACGACTCCGCCGCCAGCACGAAATCCGGGGCCTATATGACCCCCGCCGGAGAAACCGGCGGCGCCATTGGTCGTCTGGGCAACCAAGCCGACACCTATGTGGAAATGAACCTCGAACATAAGCAGACCCTGGACAACGGGGCGACCACCCGGTTCAAAGTGATGGTGGCCGATGGGCAAACCACCTATAACGACTGGACGGCGAGCAGCAGCGACCTGAACGTACGCCAGGCGTTCGTCGAGCTGGGCAACCTGCCGACCTTCGAGGGTCCGTTCAAAGGCTCGACCCTGTGGGCCGGGAAGCGATTTGACCGCGACAACTTCGATATCCACTGGATTGACTCGGATGTGGTGTTCCTCGCCGGGACCGGCGGCGGGATCTACGACGTGAAGTGGAACGACAGCCTGCGCAGCAACTTCTCGTTATACGGCCGCAACTTTGGCGATATCGCCGACAGCAGCAACAGCGTGCAGAACTATATCGTCAGCATGAATAACTTTGCCGGCCCGGTGCAGATGATGGTCAGCGGGATGCGGGCGAAAGATAATGACGACCGCCAGGACGCAAACGGCAATCTGGTGAAAGGCGATGCCGCTAACACCGGGGTTCATGCCCTGCTGGGTCTGCACAATGAGAGCTTCTATGGGCTGCGCGACGGGACCAGCAAAACGGCCCTGCTGTACGGTCACGGCCTGGGCGCCGAGGTCAAAGGCATCGGCTCCGACGGCGCGCTGCGTCCGGGAGCCAACACCTGGCGTTTCGCCAGCTACGGCACCACCCCGCTGAGCGATCGCTGGTTTATTGCCCCGGCCGTGCTGGCGCAGAGCAGTAAAGATCGCTATGTCGATGGCGACAGCTATCAGTGGGCCACTCTCAACCTGCGTCTGATTCAGGAAGTGACGCAGAACTTCGCCCTCGCCTGGGAGGGCAGCTATCAGTACATGGATCTGCAGCCTGAAGGCTACAACGATCGCCATGCGGTCAATGGCAGCTTCTACAAGCTGACCTTCGCCCCGACCTTCAAGGTCGGCAGCATCGGCGACTTCTTCTCGCGCCCGGAGATCCGCTTCTATACATCGTGGATGGACTGGAGCAAAAAGCTGGATAACTACGCCAACGACGACGCATTAGGCAGCAACGGGTTCAAATCGGGCGGCGAATGGTCGTTCGGTATGCAAATGGAGACCTGGTTCTGACGTGAACCCGGGCGACAGGGTAAGTAAAACATAAATATAAGGTTCGCGGTGCCAGCCATGGCCGGTGCCGCCCACGCCATATCATCATGCATTCAGAGGGTACTATGGATTTTGAACAGATTTCCCGCTCACTGCTTCCCCTGCTGGGCGGCAAGGAAAATATCGCCAGCGCCGCGCACTGCGCCACCCGGCTGCGGCTGGTGCTGGTCGACGACGCGCTCGCCGACCAGCAGGCGATTGGCAAAATCGACGGCGTGAAAGGCTGCTTTCGTAATGCCGGACAGATGCAGATCATCTTCGGCACCGGGGTGGTCAATAAAGTCTATGCTGCCTTTATCCAGGCGGCGGGCATCAGCGAATCGAGCAAATCCGAAGCCGCCGACCTGGCGGCGAAAAAGCTGAACCCGTTCCAGCGCATTGCCCGCCTGCTGTCCAACATCTTCGTGCCGATTATTCCCGCCATCGTCGCCTCCGGCCTGCTGATGGGCCTGCTGGGGATGGTGAAAACCTACGGCTGGGTCGACCCGGGCAACGCTATCTATATCATGCTGGATATGTGCAGCTCGGCGGCGTTTATTATTCTGCCGATCCTGATCGGCTTTACCGCCGCCCGCGAATTTGGCGGCAACCCTTATCTGGGCGCGACCCTCGGCGGGATCCTCACCCACCCGGCGTTGACCAACGCCTGGGGCGTCGCCGCCGGCTTCCACACCATGAATTTCTTCGGCATCGAAGTGGCGATGATCGGCTATCAGGGCACGGTCTTCCCGGTGCTGCTGGCGGTGTGGTTTATGAGCCTTGTCGAAAAACGGCTGCGCCGCGTTATTCCTGACGCGCTGGATCTGATCCTCACGCCGTTCCTGACGGTGATTATCTCTGGCTTTATCGCCCTGCTGCTGATCGGCCCGGCCGGCCGCGCGCTCGGCGACGGCATTTCGTTTATCCTCAGCACGCTTATCAGCCATGCCGGCTGGCTGGCGGGCCTGCTGTTCGGCGGCCTCTATTCGGTGATCGTCATTACCGGTATCCATCACAGCTTCCATGCCATTGAGGCGGGTCTGCTCGGCAATCCGTCGATCGGCGTCAACTTCCTGCTGCCTATCTGGGCGATGGCCAACGTCGCTCAGGGCGGCGCCTGCTTTGCCGTGTGGTTTAAAACCAAAGATGCCAAAATCAAAGCCATTACCTTGCCGTCGGCGTTTTCGGCGATGCTGGGGATCACCGAGGCGGCGATCTTCGGGATTAACCTGCGCTTTGTAAAACCTTTCATCGCCGCGCTGGTGGGCGGTGCCGCCGGCGGCGCCTGGGTGGTGTCGATGCACGTCTACATGACCGCGGTGGGCCTGACGGCGATCCCGGGAATGGCCATCGTGCAGGCCAGTTCGCTGCTGAACTACATTATCGGGATGGCGATCGCCTTCGCCGTGGCATTCGTACTCTCTCTGACGCTGAAATACAAAACGGACGCTGAATAATGTCATTACCGTCACGCCTGCCTGCGATCCTGCAGGCCGTTATGCAGGGCCAGCCGCAGGCGCTGGCCGACGACCATTACCCGCAATGGCATCTGGCGCCGGTCAGCGGACTGCTGAACGATCCCAACGGCTTTTGCCAGGTCGCCGGGCGTTACCACCTGTTTTATCAGTGGAATCCGCTCGCCTGCAACCACACCTATAAGTGCTGGGGACACTGGAGCTCAGCCGACCTGCTGCACTGGCGGCACGAACCTATCGCCCTGATGCCGGACGAAGAGTATGACCGCAACGGCTGCTACTCCGGCAGCGCAGTCGAGTTCGAGGGTACCCTGACCCTGTGCTACACCGGCAACGTGAAGTTCCCCGACGGCGGGCGCACCGCCTGGCAATGTCTGGCGACGGAAAATGCCGATGGCACCTTCAGCAAGCTGGGGCCGGTACTGCCGCTGCCGGAAGGCTATACCGGCCATGTACGCGACCCTAAGGTGTGGCGCCAGGACGGGTGCTGGTACATGGTCCTCGGGGCGCAGGATGTGCAACAGCGCGGCAAAGTGCTGCTGTTTACCGCCAGCGACCTGCGGGATTGGCGCCTGGTGGGCGAGATAGCCGGGCATGACGTTAACGGCCTGGCGAACGGTGGCTACATGTGGGAGTGCCCGGACCTGTTTCCGCTGGCGGACACCCACCTGCTGATCTGCTGCCCGCAGGGGCTGGCCCGCGAAGCACAGCGTTTTCTCAATACCTATCCTGCGGTGTGGATGGCAGGCCGTTTCGACGCCGAACGCGGCGCCTTCGACCATGGCCCGCTGCACGAGCTGGACAGCGGATTTGAGTTCTACGCGCCGCAGACCATGCTGGCCGAAGATGGCCGCCGCCTGCTGGTCGGCTGGATGGGCGTCCCGGACGGGGAAGAGATGCATCAGCCCACCCGCGCGCAGGGATGGATCCACCAGATGACCTGCGTGCGCGAACTGGAGTGGCAGTCGGGTGCCCTGTATCAGCGTCCGCTGCGCGAACTGACTGCCCTGCGCGGGGAAACCCAGGGCTGGCGCGGGCAGACCCTGCCCCTCGCCCCGATGGAGCTGGCCTTTGACATCGCCCCCAACAGCACGCTGGGGCTGGATTTTGCCGGCGCCCTGCAGCTCACCGTCAACCGCGACGGCCTGCGCCTGTCGCGCCGCGGCCTGCAGACGGCGGAGATGCATCATCGCTACTGGCGCGGCGAGGCGCAGCGGCTGCAGATCTTTATCGACCGCTCCAGTGTGGAAATTTTCATCAACGATGGCGAAGGGGTAATGAGCAGCCGCTTCTTCCCGGGCTATCCGGGGCAGCTCATCTTCAGCGGTGCGACGCCGGTGGCATTCTGCCGCTGGCTGCTGCGGCCATGCATGGTAGAATAAGCGTTTTGCTTTCAGGCTCCCGGGTGCTGATGAAAACCAAACGCGTAACTATCAAAGATATCGCCGAACTGGCGGGCGTCTCCAAAGCGACCGCCAGCCTGGTACTCAACGGTCGTGGCAAAGAGCTGCGTGTGGCGCAGGAGACGCGCGAGCGCGTGCTGGCGATCGCCCGCGAGCAGCACTATCAGCCGAGCATTCACGCGCGCTCGCTGCGTGATAACCGCAGCCATACCATTGGCCTGGTGGTGCCGGAAATCACCAACTACGGGTTTGCCGTTTTCTCCCATGAGCTTGAGACGCTCTGCCGGGAAGCCGGCGTGCAGCTGCTTATCTCCTGCACCGACGAAAACCCCGGCCAGGAGAGCGTGGTGGTCAATAACATGATTGCCCGCCAGGTCGACGGCCTGATCGTCGCCTCGTGCATGCACAGCGATGCCGACTACCTGAAGCTCAGCGAACAGCTGCCGGTGGTGCTGTTTGACCGCTCCCCCAGCGACAGCGCCCTGCCGCTGGTGATGACTGACTCGGTCACCCCAACGGCCGAACTGATCTCCCGCATCGCCCCTCAGCATGCGGACGAGTTCTGGTTTCTCGGCGGCCAGCCGCGGCTATCGCCTTCGCGCGACCGGCTGGCGGGATTCACCCAGGGCCTGGCTCAGGCGGGGGTTACGCTGCGTCCCGAATGGGTGATCAACGGCAACTATCACCCCAGCTCCGGCTACGAGATGTTCGCCGCGCTCTGCGCGCGGCTGGGACGGCCGCCGAAGGCGCTGTTCACCGCGGCCTGCGGCCTGCTGGAAGGGGTCCTGCGCTATATGAGCCAGCACCATCTGCTGGACTCCAATATTCATCTCGCCAGCTTCGACGATCACTATCTGTACGATTCACTTTCCCTGCGCATTGATACCGTGCAGCAGGATAATCGCCAGCTGGCCTGGCACTGCTACGATCTGCTCAGCCAGCTGATCGACGGCCAGGCGCCGGAGCCGCTCCAGCGCTATCTGCCCGCTACCCTGCAGTTTCGCCATGCCTGACGGCGCCGGCGGCGATTAGCGTTTTCGCCGGACGCGCGCCGCCTGCCTCAGCGTCAGCAGCACGCTGGCGAGCACCACGCCGAGGCCAATTGTTACCTGCCAGCGGTAAGCCATCAGCAGCGAGGGCAATCCGCCGTCCGGCGCCAGCATCACGAGATTCCAGCCCGCCAGGCCGGCATTGCCGTTCAGCGCCCGGCTTAACATCCGCTGATGCGGGGCGAAGGGCTGAATGGTCTGGTAATGGCTGCCGAACAGCGGCGGCTGCATCTCCCGCGGGAATTGTGCCTGCACCTGGGCCAGCACGCTGGCCGGCAACGCATGCGATGCCGCCAGCAGATGCCCGTCGCCATTCACCAGCAGTAGCCGATAATGCCGCTGCCGGGCCAGGGTATGCAGATCGGCGCGCATCACCGCCAGCGGCCAGGTCGCTTCCCGCTGCGGAGCGGGGGTGTTCATCCGCTGTTCAAGGCGTTCCGCCACCCACCGCGCATCCTCCTCCAGCTGCCGGGTATGCATCTCACGGTAAACCTCTCTGGCCGGCAGGTTCACGCCCCGACTGAGGATCAGGATCGCCAGTCCCGCTAACAGGCTGACGATAATGCCCCTTCTCCCCGGTCGCGAGAGCGGCGAGGATTTGATTAAGGATGGTGTATTCATACGACTCCAGAAACAGGGGGCAAGGCGTGGCCCCCTGGCGAATGGACAACAAAAGTCGCGAAACTGTACAGGATGCGCAGCGCGGGAAAAATAGACAGCCGGCGCCTGGCGGGACGTATTTTGTTTATTTCTGGACAGGGCTGGCGGCAACGACGCGCTTCGCCGTTGCCGCCAGTTGATAAGATTAGCGTTTTTTCCGGTTGCGGCGCATGTCGATGGTCACCGCCGCGACGATAATGATCCCTTTAATAATATCCTGCACGTAGGCATCGACGCCGACAAAGGTAAAGCCGCTCTTGATCAGGCCAAGGATCATCGCGCCAATCAGGGTGCCAGTAATGCGCCCCACCCCACCCATTAAGCTGCTGCCGCCGATCACCGCCGCGGCAATCGCGTCCAGCTCGTAGGACATCCCCATGCTGGACTGGCCACTGCTGACGCGCGCCGCCAGCACTACCCCAGCCAGCCCGGAGAGCGCCCCGGCGATGGTGTAGACGATCACCAGGTATTTATTCACGTTGATGCCGGACACTTTGGCCGAGGTCATGTTGCCGCCGATGGCATACACATATTTGCCATACCGGGTATGCTTCAGCGCAATGTGAAACACTGCGGCAATCACGAAGAAGATGATCACCGGCATCGCCCCCTGGCCTATCGCCGTAAAGCTGTCGGAGAGGAAGCTTATCGGATTGCCCTGGGTGTAATACTGCGCCAGACCGCGCGCCGAGACCATCATCCCGAGGGTGGCGATAAATGGGGGGATGCCGGTTCGCGTCACCAGGAAACCGTTGGTCAGCCCGCACAACAGGCCGACGCCGATCCCCGCGCAAATCGGGATCACCGCCGGCAGGTTGACCAGCGCCGGGAACATTGGCGACAGGCTGTCGGAGGTTTGCGCCAGGCTCGCCGCCACCACCGCCGCGAGGGCGATAACCGAACCGGAGGAGAGGTCAATCCCGGTGGTGATGATCACCTGGGTGACGCCGACGGCGATGATGCCGATGATCGCCACCTGCAGCACAATCAGCACCAGGCGGTTGGTATTGAGCAGGAACGACTGGTCGCGAACATACCAGCCGGCGATTTCAAAGGTCAGGGCAATCACCAGCATCACCACAAAGATGCCGGTATCTTTCGGCATTTTATGCCGCAAATTAGCGAAGAAGGAGGAACCCTCGCTGGCCGGAGCCGCCGTTAATTTCATATTACTCATTCTCTGTGCCTCAATGGGATGCCAACGACAAAATGGTTTCCTGGTCGGCTTCGTCTTTTTCCAGGATGCCGGTGATACGGCCTTCATGCATCACCATGACCCGGTCACTCATGCCAAGGATTTCCGGCAGCTCAGAGGAGACCATAATGACCGCCACCCCCCGGTTCGCCAGTTCACTGATAAGATGATAAATTTCCGCCTTCGCCCCGACGTCGATGCCGCGGGTCGGCTCATCGAGAATTAAGATTTTCGGTTGCGCTAACAGCCAGCGCGCAATCAGAACTTTTTGCTGATTCCCCCCGCTGAGGTTATTAATAATTTGATCCATCGTCGGCGTTTTAATATTGAGCCGACGGATTTGCTCCATGCAGTCTTCGGCCATTTTCACGTGCTGGACAAAACCGCTCTTGCCGATATATTCCGGCATTTTGACGATACTCATATTTTCCAGCACCGACAGCACCAGAAACAGGCCCGACTTTTTACGGTCTTCGGTTAATAACGCCATTCCCTTTTCAATCGCCACGGAGGGGGAATCAATGGTCACCTGCGCCCCGTCGATCAGCACTTCGCCGCTGTCGAAGCGTTCCATGCCAAACAGGCTTTCCATCACCTCGCTGCGCCCGGCGCCCACCAGCCCGGCCACGCCGAGGATCTCGCCGCGACGCACGGTAAAGCTGACATCATGGAACACGCCCTGGCGCGTCAGATTGCGCACCGTCAGCACCTCTTCGCCGATGGTGTTATTAAATTTCGGGAACAGCTGGGTTAATTCGCGGCCCACCATCTGGGTGATCAGCGACTGGCGGGTAAACTCGGTGGTGTTTTTGCTCCCCACCCAGGTCCCATCGCGAAAGACGCTGATCTCATCGGTGATAGCGAAGATCTCATCCATTTTATGGCTGATATAGATGATCGCTTTGCCCTGGGCCCGCAGGTCGCGGATGATGGTGAACAGGTGAGCTACCTCGCCTTCGGTCAGCGCCGAAGTGGGCTCATCCATGATCACAATATCCGCGTTCCATGAGACCGCTTTGGCAATCTCCACCATCTGCTGGGCGGCGATGCTCAGGTCGCCCACCAGCCGGTCGGCGGTTAAGCGAATATTCAGCTTATCCAGCAGCGCCTGGGTCTGGCGGGTCAGCTGGCCGTGGTCGACAAAGCCGTACTTCATCGGCTCGCGCCCCAGCCAGATATTCTCCGCCACCGTCATATGCGGCACCAGATTCAGCTCCTGGTGGATCATCGATATCCCCGAGCGCAGCGCATCCATGGTGTCGGTAAACTCAACCGGCTCTCCTTTCACGCGAATCGATCCTTTATCCGGGCGATAGATACCGATCAGGCACTTCATCAGCGTGGATTTACCGGCGCCGTTCTCACCCATCAGGGCGTGCACCGTTCCCGGGCGCACGCGTAATGAGACATTATCGAGCGCCTTCACGCCGGGGAAGAACTTACTGATACCTTCGGCTTCAAGGGCAAAAGCGTTCATACATCCACCTCCGTACCACAGGTTGGCCAGGATTATTTCTGATTACGATTGGTAAATTCAGCCATGTTCTCTTTGGTGATCAGCTGATACGGCACGTCGATGATTTTCTCCACTTTCTCACCGTTCGCCAGCTTGATGGCCGCGTCTACGGCGCCCTCACCCTGGCCTTTCGCATCCTGGAAGATGGTGGCGATCATCTTGCCGCTCTTCAGCATCTGCAGCGCATCCGGGGTGCCATCCACGCCGGCGATAAGAATATGGTTCGGGTTTTTACCCAGCGCCTGCAGGGCGCCGATCGCCATTTCATCGTTGTTGGAGGCGATGGCCTGGATATCCTCGCCGCTGGTCATCCAGTTGCTGACCACGTCCACGGCGTCATTGCGGGTGAATTTCGCGGTCTGCTTCTGCACGATTTTGATGTTCGGGTATTTGGCGACAACCTCTTCCACCCCTTTGGTGCGGTCGCGAGTGGATTCATTCGCCAGGTCGCCGAGCAGGATCGCCACATTGCCCTTACCGTTCATCGCTTTCGCCAGCGCTTCCATCTGCAGACGGCCGGCGAGAATCGAGTCCGACCCAACATAGGCCATCTTGTCGGTCAGCTCCGCCTGCGGGCGACGGTTCACAAATACCAGCGGGATCCCGGCCTTGGTGGCCTGATCCATGATCGGTTTCACCGCATTGGTATCCACCGGGTTAACGATAATGGCGTCCACCCCCTGGCCGATAAAGTTCTGCACCTGCTGCAGCTGCTGGGAGACATCCCCTTTCGCGTCCTCGATCTGCGATTTCACCCCATCTTTTTTCATCTCTTTTTGCATCGAGGTACGCAGGATCGTCAGGAAGTTATCGTCAAACAGCGCCATCGAGACGCCAATGGAGACATCTTTTGCCATAACCACCGCAGGCAGCATGCAGGCTAACAAAGAGGCAACAATCGTTTTCTTAATATTCATAGTTGATCCTTGATTTTGTAGGTACGCCGGTGAATGAAACAAAATGAAAAATTAATTTCAGTCAGGTTGCGACAAATGTCTGTTGTGACGGCGACGGCGCTGCGGGGTTTTCCGCATTTCGTCGTGATCGGAATCACAAATAATGGCTGTTTTATCATCACTTTTTTGAAACATCAGTCCATTTATGCCACACCGTGAATTCCAGACCATTTATTTCATTAACAAGACATTTGAAACTTTTATAAGTAAATAACTGAAATGAAAATTTTAAAACTATGCAGTAACAGAATTTTGACAGACATCTAACATTGCTGCATAAATGAGCGAAAAATGAGAGGCAGACAACGCTTTAAAGCGATCGCCCCCGGCGGGGTTGGCATTTATCCGCCGGGGAAATCCGTGTTGTCAGGAAGGGAGGCGCCGCACGCCTTAGTCCACGTTCTCGGCGCTGTAGAGGATAAAGTCGACTTTCCCGTCGGCATAGGTTTGCGGCTGATAGCCGGACTCCAGATGGCGCAGCATCAGGTCGATCGCCAGCTGGGCGTGCTGGCGGGTGTTCTGATCGAGCGTTAACGCCAGGCTGCCCCGGGCCAGCTGCTGGCGGGTGGTATTGTAGCGCTCATGGGTGATCCAGCAGACGTCGCTTTCGCGGCGGTGGCGAGCCAGCGCCTCGGCAATCTGAGTATTGCCAAGCCCGGTGTTATAGATCCCGACAATATGCCGGCTGCGGCACAGGGCCTGCTCCAGCAGGCGGGTGATCTGCTCCCGCCGCTCCTCGCCCGCCAGCACCTCATTAAGCTGCAGGTGGGGAAAGCGCTGGCTCAGCACCTCGCGGAACCCCTGGATGCGCAGGCGATGCGCGCTGTAATCCTCCCGGCCGCTCACCATCAGCACCGCCCCGGGCCGTGGCGTCATTCTCCCCATCATTAACCCCGCGGTGCGGCCAGCCTGCAGCTGATTGATCCCGACGTGGCAGAGCCGGTCGGCGCCGGGCAGATCCGTCGCCAGGGTGATGACGGGGACGCCCGCTTCCCGGCAGCGGCGCAGCGCGTCATGCACCACAGGGTGGTCATTGCCGAAGACGATGATCCCCTGACGCTGCTGGCAGCTGCGCATAATGCGCCGGGCCAGGGTCGCCGGCTGCGACTCCGGGACAAAGGTGCGGTGCAGGGTCAGACGGCGATAGCCGAGGCTATCCGCGACGGCGGCGAAATCCTGCGCCAGCTGCGGAAAAAAGAACGAGTCATTGCTGCTGAGAAAGAGCTCAATCTGCCATGGAAAGCGGTGCTCCTCCGGCAGGATCCGCTTCAGCCCCGCCTCCCGCGCCGCCTGCAGCACTTTGCGCGTGGTCTGCGGCGATACGCCGCCGCGTTCGTTCAGCACCCGGTCCACAGTGGCCACGCCGACGCCAATCTGTCTGGCCAGCATCGCCAGTGACATGTTTTTCATCGCCCCTCTCTTCAATGATGGAAATACATCAAAACGGCAGTGTCAGTGAGTTTAGCAAACCGATTATGGTGGCACCTTCCCTTCGCCATTCTGGAGAAAAATAATGAATTGCAAACGTTTTGCCCTGGTAGGCAGTGGTTTTATCGGTCAGGTTCATGCCGCCAGCCTCGCCCGTCATGACGGGAGCGAGTTGACGATGGTAGCCGATGTCGCGCCGGAGCGCGCCCAGTCGCTGGCCTCCCGCTATGGCGCCCGGGCGGTGACGGTGAGCGAGGCTCTCCGTAGCGACGCCATCGACGCTGTGCTGATCGCCAGCTCGACCCCGTCGCATGCCGAACTGCTGGAAGCCGCCGCCCGGGCGGGCAAGGCGGTCTATTGCGAAAAACCGATCGACCTCTCCCTGGCGCGCGCCCGCGAGGTGGTGGAGCGGGTGCTTCCCCTGAACGTGCCGGTCACCGTCGGCTTTAACCGGCGCTTCGACAGCAGCCATCAGCAGCTCCGCCGCCAGCTGGAGCAAGGCGCGATCGGTCGGGTGGAGCTGGTGCAGATGGTCTGCCGCGCCTCCAGCATGCCGCCGCTCGACTATCTGCGCAGCTCCGGCGGTCAGATGCGCGATCAGGCGATTCACTTCTTCGACCTTCTGCGCTTTCTCACCGGCGATGAAGTGCATACCGTGGCGGCGATGGGCGCGGCGCTGGCCCTGCCGGAAATCGCCGAATTTGGCGATGTTGACACCTCCATCCTGATGATGCAGATGCGCGGCGGCGCGCTGGCGCAGCTGGACAACACCCGCCGCACCGGCCACGGGTATGATGAACGGATCACCCTGCTGGGCGCAGAGGGCGCGCTGGAGTCCGGCAGCCAGTCGCCGGTGGGCCCTACCCTGTGGCGCGGCAATCAGCGCATTGAGCCAGGCCTGTGGCCGGACTGGTTCAGCCGGGTGCAAGGATCTTATTACCAGCATCTTGACGCCTTTATCCGCGCTCTGAATGGTGAAACCGTGGCCGACCTGCCCGGCCTGGTGGACGGCCTGCAGGCGCAGGCGATTGCCGAAGCAGCCGTTCAGTCTCTGCAGCGCGGCCAGTTTGTCGCCGTCGACGACTGTCGATGAGGGGTTGCGTGGCACCAGCTATCAGGCTCTGAACCTGCCTTTATGCCGGGCGGCGGCAACGCCTTGCCCGGCCTACATAACACAGGCATTAATCTGCTTTAATATCAAATGGTTGCATAGATATCCCAGGCCCGCGCAAGCGCAGCGCCGCCGGGCCAGGACAGCCGGCACCGTGCGCGTCCCGGTGCCGGGCAATGGCGGACACGCTGGCGCTGCCTGCAAACCAAAGCCCGGCCGGCCCCTTAGCGTTCTTCGTTAAACACCGCGCCCACCTGGCGCCGCACCTCATCCATCACCTGCAGATTCTGCAGCACCCGACTGAGCGGCCGCAGCAGCGAGTCCCGCAGCCCCTGACCGATGCACCAGGCAAAATGCTCCGCCTGCCAGAACAGCTGGTCGTAGCGATTGCGCGGCTCTTCCCAGCGCAGCGCCTGCCCGCCCTGGCTGGCGGCGAGGGTGAACCCGCCGGGGGCGTAAAACTGACCGTCGATCGTCAGGGTCGCCTGGCGTCCGGCCACCACCGCCCCGCCCGGCGTGTTGCTGAACAACGTCGTGTTTAACAGCCCCTGCATCCCGTTCCGCCAGCTGAACAGCATCGACGTCTGACCGTTAAGCCCCTCTGCCGTCGCGCTGCCGCGGGCGACTATCTCCTGCGGCATACCGCCCACCATTAGCGCAAACGAGGTCAGATAGCTGCCGAGATCCATCATCGGCCCGCCGGCAAGGTCGGCATTAAAGATGCGGTGGTCGGTAGTAAAATACTCGCCGTGATCGGCCAGCAGGGTATGCAGGTCGCCGAGCACCCCATCCTCCAGCAGCTGGCGGATCACATCATACTTCGGCGCGTAATCGCACCACATCGCCTCCAGCGCCAGCTTTCCCTGGCGGGCGGCTTCGGCCTGCAGTTCACGTCCTTCGCCAAGGTTGAGCGCGAAGGGCTTCTCAATCAGCACGTGTTTGCCCGCCTTCAGCGCCTGCATGCCGTCGGGAAAGTGATGGTTGTGCGGCGTCGCAATATACACCGCATCAATATCCGGACGCGCCAGCATCTCCGCCACATGGCCGTAAGCCTGGGGGATCCCCCATTCCGCGGCTACCCGGTCGGCCTTCGCCTGGCTGCGGGAGGCAACGGCCACCACCTGCTGCCGGCTCTGGGTTTTCAATGAGTGCACAAAGCGCTCGGCGATCCAGCCTGGACCGATGATGCCCCAGCGCAGGGAAGGAATGCTCTGCGCCGCCGGGCGGCGCGGGGTCGGTAATTGTGAGGGAAACATAGCGGCTCCTTAATCCTTAACCACGTTAACCCAGCGACGGCTGACCATCGAGGCTTCAATCGCCGACAGCACGCGCTGATTCTGTAAACCAAATTCAAAGCTGGGATAGCAGTCGTCGTCCCCGCAAATCCCCTGCACCAGGTCATGCACTTCAATCACCTTGACGTCAAAATAGCCCAGCCCGCCGCCGCCAAAATCGAAGCCGAAGAAGCCGGCATAGGCCGGGATCTGGCTCCCGGCATACAGCGTTTTAAAGCCGCGGTCGTGTTTGTCATCGCGGAAGCGATAGACCTGCAGTTCGTTAAAGCGCTCCCCGTCCATATACAGCGTGCCTTCGGTGCCGGAGACCTCCCAGAACACGCCGAAGATGCGCCCGGCGGCGATGCGCGAGGCCTCAATCACCCCCGCGGCGCCGCTGTCGAAATTGACCAGACACTGAACCTGATCGTCATTTTCCACTTCCCGCCACTCGGCATCGGCCGCGACCCGGCTGGCATACCCGGCATCGGTCTGCGGTACCGGACGCTGGCGCAGACAGGTTTGCGCGCTGGCGGTCACTTCACGGATCCCGCCCATCAAAAACTGGGCGACGGACAGGGTATGGGCGCCGAGGTCGCCAAGCGCCCCGCTGCCGCCGAGGGTTTTCGAGCAGCGCCAGGACCAGGGCAGGTTCGGGTCGTTATAAAACCCCTGATCAAAGGTGCCGCGAAAGCGCACCGGTTCGCCAATATCGCCCCGGGCGATAATCTGCTTTGCCAGCAGCGCCGCCGGGGTTTTGATGTTGTTAAAGGCCACCATGGTCTTCACCCCCGCGCGCCGGGCCGCCTGCGCCATCTCCTGCGCCTGCTGCTCGTTAACCGCCAGCGGCTTCTCGCAATAGACATGTTTACCCGCCGCGATCGCCGCCATCGCCATCGTGTAGTGCAGATGGTTCGGCGAGGTAATATCCACCACGTCCACCAGCGGATCGTTCACCAGTTCGCGCCAGTCACCGTAAGCCTTCTCCGCCCCCAGCTTCACCGCATGACGTTCGGCCAGCGCCTGATCCTGATCCGCCAGCGCGTAAAGATAGGGGCGCTTTGGCAGATCGGGATAGAACATGGCCGCGCGACGGTAAGCGTCGGCGTGCGCCTGCCCCATAAAACCGGAGCCGATGAGACCAATATTTAACCGCGCGCTCATGATGCGTGCTCCTCTGATGATGAAGGGGACGAGAAATGGTGCGCCAGCCAGGCGAAGGCGCGGCGGGCGGTGGCCAACGGCGGCGCCATCGCCGGGTCCTGCTCGGCTTCGATAATCAGCCAGCCGCGGTAGTCGCTGTCGCGGGCAAAGTCGAGGATCGGCGCATAGTCGATGCAGCCGTCGCCAGGGATGGTAAACAGCCCGGCGCGCACCGCCTCGTTAAAGCTCAGGTTTTCGCGATACAGGCGCCCCAGCACCTGCGGACGGACGTCTTTCAGATGCAGATGGTGGATACGGTGACCATATTTTTCCAGCACGCGCGGGATATCGACCCCGGCGACGAAGGCGTGTCCGGTATCAAACGCCAGCCCGACGTTGTCATGGGTCTGTGACAGAAACCGCTCCAGCTCGTCGTCGTGCTCCACCAGCATCATCAGGTGATGGTGATAGGCCAGGCGCAGACCGTAGTCCCGCAGCAGCAGGTCGGCAAAGGTATTCAGCTTATGGCAATACACCGTCAGACTGACGCGGCTTAACGGCGGTGAGAGCGAGATCGGCTCATCAAGCGGCGTTTCACCGGGCAGTTGCCCGCACTCGCCATAGACCATGACCCTGGCGCCGAGCTGCTGCAGGAGCTGCGCGTGGCCCCGCACCGCCTCCAGCTCCGCTTCCACGCTGCGGTCAGCCAGTAAGCCGCTGTACCAGCCGGACGCCAGCCGCAGGTCAGCCGCCGCCAGCAGAGGCCCCAGCGTCTCCGCCTGGCGGGGAAACTTGCGCCCTAACTCAATGCCCTGAAATCCCGCCTCCCGCGCCTCGCGCAGACAGGTGTCGAGAGGGATATCGCCGCCTAAATCCTCCAGCACATCGTTGGTCCAGCACAGGGGGCTAATGCCCCACTGCAGGTGCTCTGTCGCCATGTTTATCTCCTTTTCAGCCAGTCGTCTGGTGTGCCGTCACTATAAGCAGGCGACGACCAGCGATGAAAACGGAGAAATGATGGAAATCCATCATTGCCGCGGGCGGAATATCCGTTGTCGCCAGTAGCCCTGGAAAATTAATGGAAATAATGCTTGCCGCAGGCTTATTTTGCAGATAAAAATTACTGGCTTAATAACCCGTTTCAGAGGTTATCCCTTTCATTCGAAATATGATGATAGCAATATGAAAAAAACTCAATACCGCACCAGCGCGGGCTTTAGCCCTGCGCCCAGGTCTGGCCTGCTGTTATTTGCGTAAGTGACAAATAATCGCTTTTAAAACATCAATTACTTAACATTCTCTCTGCAATAATATGACAAGCAGCGGGAAGATACGGTGATAAATAAAATCAGGGTAATGATGTTTTTACAAATAAATAACCCTTCGCCTTTCTGCTCATTATTTGTCAGGAATGGCTGCGGTTATATTTATTCTGACGCCCCCGGAGAATACACCAATGTGTATCAACCTTTATGACAATGCGCGCCGCTATCGCAATGAGAAACAATAAGATGAATAAGACCTGGCTTTTCACCACCCTCACCCTGGCGCTGGTCGCCGCCGCGCCGGCCCACGCCATTAGCGCGAAATACCGGGAGCAGCTTGAACGCTCCGGCTGTACGCAGATGACCGACGGGACCACCTGCGATATTCATAAAACCAAAGCCGAGAATGCCGCCGCCGCGCAGCAGGCCAGCAGCGGCTTCGGCCCCTGGCTGGGCACCTGGTATGTTTATACTGAATATGGCGACAAAATTGATGAGATTACCGTCACCGCTAAAACGGTGAAAACTCATGGTCATCTGGTGGAGGACGCGAAAGCGAGCCAGGGTAAGCTGACTTTCCGGGTGAAAAACTCAACCTTTACTCTCAACGACGCCTTTAACGGCAACTGGACAAACGGCAGCCAGCGCGGCACGTTGCAAAAAATAGAGTAAACTCCCTGCTCCCCGGCGGGGGCACACCATGCCGATAGACTGCGGTGACCGGTTCATCCGGCCAGGCAAGCAATGTGATGTGACTCATGCGGGGAGACCTCCCGGCGCGGGCCGGGAGGGAGTGCAACAGATTACTTCTGCGGACGCATGGCCGGGAAGAGGATTACGTCGCGGATGGTATGGCTGTTGGTAAACAGCATCACCATGCGGTCGATACCGATGCCCAGACCGGCGGTCGGCGGCAGGCCGTACTCCAGCGCGGTGACGTAGTCTTCGTCATAGAACATCGCTTCGTCATCGCCCGCCGCTTTGGCGTTGACCTGATCCTGGAAACGCTGCGCCTGATCTTCCGCATCGTTCAGCTCGCTGAAACCGTTACCGATTTCGCGGCCGCCGATGAAGAACTCGAAGCGGTCGGTGATTTCCGGGTTCACGTCGTTGCGGCGCGCCAGCGGGGAGACTTCTGCCGGATATTCAGTGATGAAGGTCGGCTGGATGAGGTGCGCTTCCGCCACTTCATCGAAGATTTCGGTGACGATGCGCCCCAGACCCCAGCTTTTCTCTACCTGAATGCCGAGAGATTCCGCCAGCGCTTTCGCCGCGTCGAAGTTATCCAGATCCGCCATGTTGGTTTCCGGACGGTGTTTCTTGATGGCTTCGCGCATGGTCAGTTTTTCAAACGGCTTGCCGAAGTCAAAAACCTGGTCGCCATACGGCACCTCGGTTTTGCCCAGCACCGTCTGCGCCAGGGTGCGGAACAGCGACTCGGTCAGTTCGATCAGGTCTTTGTAGTCCGCGTACGCCATGTACAGTTCCATCATGGTGAACTCTGGGTTATGACGTACCGAGATCCCTTCGTTGCGGAAGTTACGGTTGATTTCAAACACGCGTTCGAAACCGCCGACCACCAGACGTTTCAGATACAGTTCCGGCGCGATGCGCAGGTACATATCGAGATCGAGCGCGTTGTGATGAGTGATAAACGGACGGGCGGACGCGCCGCCAGGGATCACCTGCATCATCGGGGTTTCCACTTCCATAAAGCCGCGAGCCACCATGAACTGACGCATGGTCGCGAGGATCTGCGAGCGGATGCGGAACGTATGGCGCGACTCTTCGTTAGCGATCAGATCCAGATAGCGCTGGCGATAGCGGACTTCCTGATCCTGCAGGCCGTGGAATTTATCCGGCAGCGGGCGCAGGGCTTTGGTCAGCAGGCGCAGCTCGGTGCAGTGGATGGAGAGTTCGCCGGTTTGCGTTTTGAACAGCTTGCCGCGGGCGGCAATGATGTCGCCGAGATCCCATTTCTTAAACTGTTCGTTGTAGACGCCTTCCGGCAAGTCATCGCGGGCCACGTACAGCTGGATACGGCCGCCGACGTCCTGGAGGGTGACGAAGGAGGCTTTGCCCATCACGCGGCGGGTCATCATCCGGCCGGCCACCGCAACTTCAACGTTCAGGGAAGCGAGTTCATCGTTATCCTTCGCATCGAATTCAGCGTGCAATTGGTCAGAGGTATGATCGCGACGGAAATCGTTGGGGAAAGCTACGCCCTGCTCACGCAGCGCAGCCAGTTTTTCGCGACGAGTTTTCAGTTCATTATTAAGGTCAATGGCCTCATCGGCACCTTGTGCTTGTTGTTCAGACATATGGGTTCCTCATAACCTTGCTTTCAAACTAGCTTCGATAAATTGAACCAGGTCACCCTTCCGCGCGGCCTGTCTCCGGCTTTACACCGAAGAACAAGAGTAACGAATCTGGCTTCACTTCAAGCTGATCTCACTCAGCTATGCCTTCACTAACGGTATTTTTTATCGTTGGCTTCCGCGCCTGCCAGAATATCCTCCTCCTGTTCACTACGCTGTGCAAGGAGCGGCTTTGCGCTCCGCTGTTGATGGAATACCCCCGGTCGCGCTGCGCTTACCGGGGCGATAAATCGCGCTGGCCGATAGCCCGGCGGAGGCGGTTACACCCGCCGGGACGCGCATCAGGCGCCGCCGCCGGGAAGTTCGCCAGCCGCCGCGCGGCGTTTGCCGACGCTACAGGCTGCGGCAAAGGCGATAATCACCATCACCGCCACGCAGCCGAGGGTCCATTCGCCCATCTGCGAGAAAAAATGCTGATAGGCGGCAATCGCCGTATCGCTGATTTGCGATTCGGTGGTCTGCTGGGCGACCACGCCCGCCAGCCAGTTGGCCACCGCGCCGGTGGCCAGCATGTAGATCCCGGTCAACACCCCGGTGACGCCGGGCATGTTCAGGCGGGTGATTTGCGCCATCGCCACCGGGTCGATAAACAGTTCGGCAAAGCCCATCATCGCCAGCCCGGCGACCATCATGCCCATCGAGGCCTGACCGTCAGCGGCGCCGTGGCGGGCATTAAGCGCCAGCAGCATAAAGCCGCCGCCCATCAGCAGCAGGCCGAAAGCGAATTTCAACCAGACGCGCAGCACCGAACGTACGCTGCCTTCCGGACGCATCAGCCACGCCAGTACCACGCCGGCCGCCATCACCGCCACCGCATTAACCGACTGGAACAGCGCCGTCGGCACCTCCCAGTTCAGCAGGCGGCGGTTAACAAAGTGGTCGATAAACAGGCTAATCGAGCTCCCGCCCTGCTGAGCCAGCACCCAGAACAGCGTCCCGGCAAGCATCAGCAGGACGATCTGCCATAGCGCGCGACGATGCTCGGGCGCTTTGATCATGATCCGCGCCACCATCTGGGCGGCAAACAAGCAGACGATCGCCAGCAGATAGCCGGACCAGTTGTTTTGCAGTAGCAGCGTGAAGAACACCGGCGCCAGGCACAGCATCACCAGCAGCCAGCCCCAGGTCGGCAGCACGAATTTCACCGCCCGCAGCGCCGGTTTATCGACGCCGCGGGTATGCCGGAAATGGCGGCTGCCGCTTAAGAAAATCATCAGTCCGATGAACATACCGATTCCCGCCAGGGCGAAGCCGATATGCCAGCCGTACCACTGGGCCGCCAGCCCGCAGGCGATGGGCGCGGCGATGGAGCCGACATTGCCGGCGGCGTACAGCAGCGAGAAGCCGCCGTCGCGACGCGGATCGTCGTGGGCGTAGAGTTCGCCAAGCAGGCAGCTGATATTGGATTTGAACAGGCCATAGCCGCAGATAATGATCGCCAGCGCGACGTACAGGCTCCATGCGGAGGTCGACTCAACGCCCAGCACCACGTGGCCGAGAGTCATCAACAGCGCCCCGGCAATCACCGCCGTGCGGTTGCCGAGCAGGCGGTCGGCAAGCCAGCCGCCGAGAATAGGGGTAACGTAAACCAGAGATGCGTAAGCGCTGAACAGGCTGATGGCGTGGCTGTCGTCGAAGCCAAGCTGGTGGGTGAGGTAGAGGATGAGTAAGGCGCGCATGCCGTAAAAGCTGAAGTACTCCCAGATCTGGATCGCAACGATGTAGTAAATCGCGCGCGGCTGTGAGGGTGTTTTCATGTGTTCTCCTTGCAGCGTGAAAAAGGGAAGTGGCAAGCCACTTCCCTGGTGTGCGTCTATTACTTGTTATTCTCTTCTTTCAGCACTTTAACGGTGTAACGACCATCCGCCTGACGATAGGCGCCGTGGATATCGGTTTCGAAGCCCGGGTAGTGGGCGCCGATTTCGCACAGCATCTGCAGGAACTCCAGCACCGGACGGCTCTCTTCGGTGATCATTTCACCCGGCATCACCAGCGGCACTCCCGGAGGATACGGCAGGATCATGTTGGCGTTGACGCGGCCGACCATCTCTTCGAGGTACACTTCTTCCGTCTGACCGTGCAGCTCTTTCTGGAACGCGGCATACGGGGTCATCACCATCGATGGCAGCACTTCGAAGGCGCGGAACATCAGATCCGGCAGGTTGTGGTGCTCAATCAGTTTGTGAATGTTCTGCGCCAGGTCCTGAATACGCATGTTCTCATAGAATTCAGGATCTTCACGGTACAGCGACGGCAGCATGTTTTTCACCCGCAGGTTCAGGTCGAACGCGCGTTTGAAGTCGGTCAGCGCACGCAGCAGGCTCAGCGCTTTGGTTTTGTCGATACCGATGCTGAACAGGAACAGCAGGTTGTACGGACCGGTTTTCTCCACCACGATGCCGTGTTCGTCGAGATATTTCGCCACGATGCTTGCCGGAATACCGAAGTCATCCATGGTGCCGTCTTTCTTCATCCCCGGGGTCAGCAGCGTGACTTTGATCGGGTCGAGGTACATGTGTTCGTTATCGATGTTTTTGAAACCGTGCCATGCGCTGTCGGAGCGCAGCGGCCAGCATTCAGGGCCGTCGATATGTTCCGGCTGCCATACGTCGAAGAACCAGCCGTCAGACTCGCCTTTCAGACGTTTGATCTCTTTACGGAACTTGATGGAACGTTCGATAGAGCCGTCGATCAGGCGCTTACCGGCGTTGCCTTTCATCATCGCTGCCGCGGTTTCGGTGGACGCCACGATCCCGTAATGCGGGGAGGTGGTGGTGTGCATCATGTAGGCTTCGTTAAAGGTCTCTTCGTTAACGTCGCCTTTCACGTGGATCATCGACGCCTGAGAGAACGCCGCCAGCAGTTTGTGCGTGGACTGGGTTTCGTAAATCACTTTCCCTTCGACGCGGCCGCCGCTCATCCCGCATTTGCCTTCATAGATCGGCGAGAAGTTGGTGTAAGGCACCCACGCGGAGTCAAAGTGGATGGATTTCACATCCAGGGTTTTCTTGATGAAGTCAGTGTTGTACAGCAGACCATCGTAAGTCGAGTTGGTGATCACCGCGTGTACCGGCCAGGTCGCGTTCGGCGTCTCTTTCACACGCTTGGCGATAGTCGCGTGCTGGAATTCGCTCTGCGGGATACCGCCGAGGATGCCGTAGGCGTTACGGGTCGGACGGAAGTAGATCGGCGTAATGTCGCTCATCATCATCAGGTGAGTCAGCGATTTGTGGCAGTTACGGTCAATCAATACGGTGCTGCCGGCCGGCGCGGAGTACATACCGACGATTTTGTTGGCGGTAGAGGTGCCGTTGGTCACCATATAGCTGCGTTCAGCGTTGAATACGCGAGCGATATACTCTTCCGCTTCTTTGTGCGGGCCGCTGTGGTCCAGCAGGGAACCCAGTTCAGAAACCGAAATCGAGATATCGGATTTCATGGTGTTGGAGCCAAAGAAGTCGTAGAAGATGCTGCCTACCGGGCTTTTCTGGAAGGCGGTACCGCCCATGTGGCCCGGGGTACAGAAGGTGTATTTGCCTTCACGCACATATTTGAACAGCGCTTTGGTCAGCGGCGGCAGAATGGTGTCGATATATTCGTCAGTGTTCTGTTTGATTTTGTTCGCGATATCTTCCGCAGCGCCCAGCGCATATTCGAAGAAGCGAACCTGCATGCGCAGATCGTTCAGGCTAACGTCCAGCGTGGAGTAGGTGTTAGCGAACGCATACAGCGGCATGTACTCGTTCATTTTGCTGATTTCTTCGCACAGCTCGAGATTGTATTTATCCCAGTCGAAGATCACGCCGCACAGACGAGAGTTGTTTTCGATCAGTTTTAATAAGTCGTCACGGTCGTTCGGGTAGACAATGCGGAAGTCCAGGCGTTCGAGAGCACGATGCAGTTCACGGATGGGTTCTTCTTTGAAGTAAACCCCCATGTGATTCATGATTGCAATAACGTTCATAGTCAAATCTCCAGATGTAGAAAGCCCCTCCCGTCGCGCTATGACAGGTGATGGAAGGAGCCTCAGGAAAAAGGGTTACTGATTAGTGCGCGTTAGCGGGGCTGTTGCTATCCGATGTGTTGTTCTGGCGCTGGTGCATTTTGCGACCGTAGAACATCAGGATAATCAGGCTAACGATAAAGGTGCCGGCCAGTTCGAAGGAGCTTGCGCCCATCAGCGCGATGAAGCAGAACACGCAACCCAGTACCGAACAAATCAGGCTGACAAAGTTACGGATGTTGATGCCTTCAAAACGAATCAGGTCAACACAGGAGTAGAAGTAAGGCAGCATGGTCAGCAGTACCGCGATACCGGTCAGTTCGCCGAACAGGTCAGAGGCTTTACCACCGGCGGAGTTCATCAGGGTAATCAGCACCATCAGCGCGGTCATTTTCACTGCGGCCAGCAGCAGGCCTTTTTTCGGGATACCGTTGCTATCAACTTCGCCATACACTTTCGGGAAGTTACCGTCGTTGGCGGCGCGGACACCTGCCTGGCCAACCAGCATCATCCACGAGCCCAGAGAAGTCAGGCAGGCAAAGGCGGTGAAAGCGGATACCATCGGCGCAGCCCAGCCGCCGAGGATGGTGGAGGCGCTAATCGCGAACGGCGCACCAGACGCGGCCATCTGAGAAGCAGGATACATACCGGCGATAACCTGAGTCGCGGCGATATAGACGATACCGGCCATCGCAGTACCTAGCATGGTAGCCAGCGGTACGGTACGTTTCGGGTTTTTCACCATCCCGGTACTCACGGCGGCGGATTCTACGCCAACGAAGGCCCACAGGCAGAGCAGGATACTTTTAATGACCGCGTGGCTATCGGTGGTGCTGGAGGTGTTCCAGTTCGCCTGATAGGTAGCGACATCAAACCAGTGCCAGCCGACGACCGCGGTCATCACCACTGGAATAAGCACCAGCACCAGACCAATAGTGGTCAGACGGCTGACCCAGGTCCCGCCGAGCATATTAACGAAAGTAAAGATCCACACGATGGCAATACAGGCAATCCCTGCTGGCACCGGGTTATTTAAAATGGGGAAGAACGTAGACAGATAAGAAACCGCGGTAATCCCGATAGCCAGGTTACCAATCCAGTTTGCATGATAATAAAGCACACCGGTCTGGAAACCGAATGCCGGAGATATTTCCCCTGCGTAAGCAATTGGGCCACCCTGCTGCGGGTTTTTAGTGGCCAGTCGGGCATAAACATAAGCCAGAGACATCGCACCAATAATTGAAATTACCCAGCCCCAAATGGCAATACCACCGATGCTGGCCAGGTTCGCAGGTAATAATGCAATACCGCTCCCCATCATATTACCGGCGACAACACCGGTACAGGCAAATAGCCCGATCTTCTTGGCAGAACTCATGGTTGTTTTTCTCCTAAGTTTATTTGGGAGGTACAGATCATGATACAGAACCATTAATTGACCCGACCAACTGCCAACAAGATTACTGATTTGTACGAGATAAGTCCTAAAGATAAAGTGAAATAACAACAAACATCAGACAAATGATATTTTGACCTTTTTCGCTTAACATATAAACATGACAACAGGGTGTCATAAAAAGATAAACATTGTTGTTTTACATGCACTTAAACCAGATGCGGTGTGTTGCCGAACTGTTATTTAAAGCCTCCTGAATGCTAAATACAAATAACAACAAGAGGCTTCATGAGAAACATAAATTTAACCTCATCATGCCCAAAACCTTGTACACGATGAGGGTTTACTTATTCTGAAGAGAGGAAATTATCGAGATACGGAACCACCCGGTTGACCGACGTCTGGAAAACCCCGTTTTCAATCCAGTACAATGTGTCTCCCCCGGGGCGTAAATTAAACGCCGTAATGTAAGAATCTGCTGCCAGCCGGTTCTCACCTTTCATCTCATAGACTTTGCCTAACAGCACATAATTCAGCCACGACATCTCTAAATCGATCGCACTGTTAATAGCGGTATTTGCTTCATCGACTTTGCCTTTCCCCAGCAAATCCACCGCTTTTATTTGATAATAAATCGCCATATCTTTGATACCTGGCATCTCCCCTACCCGCTCAACTTCGCTATAGAGGGCTGCCAGCTGTTTATCATCCAGCGGCTGTTGCGAATGGCGTAATACATCCACCAGCGTCTTTTCGGCATACGCATAAATAAAATCAGGCGCCCGTTTAATCACATCATCCAGCAGGCTGCTGGCCTTACTTAATGAGTCAACATCGCCCTTCATTAACAGCTGATGCGACTGGTAGAAATAGGTTAACGCCACGCTTTGCGACGGCTGATACTGCCTGAGCATCGCCTGCATCCGCGCCGGCCACGGCTGCGTCAGGGCATCCGACAGGCTGTTCATCAGATCGTTCTGGATGGTGAGCTGGTTGTCATTGGTCACAAAGTAGCGCTTATCGAGCATCGTCGAGCTGTCGGCATTATCCACCAACTGGACCGACATAAAGCACTGCTGCGCCCGGTAGTGGCGCTGATTGACGAACTCAATGGTTAGCGTTTTACCGGAACTGCTCGGCTCATTGATGTTGTAGTCCGTTTTGTCATGCACCATAAAGGTCGAGAAGGTGTTCAGCGAGGTGGTGATCAGGCTGGCCAGGCCGACCGCGTAGGAGTGCTGCGACGACCAGTTGGTGCAGGAGTTACCATTCACCAGGTGGATATCGATATCGCGCGGATTAAGCAACAGGCGCGCCTTGTTGACCGGCGGCCGCGATTCCATGCTCGACAGCGCCACCAGCGCCACGCAGGTGCCCAGCGCCAACAGGAACAGTCCCCACACCAGGGCGGTGGTGAGCCGTTTACGCACTGACGGCGCGCTGGCCACTGTCGGAGCGGGAGCTGGCACGGCGGGATCGGCGGCGGAGACGGGCGCATCGGGCGGCGCACCGGCAGCCGGCGGCGCGGTCGCGGCGACCGAAGGCGAAGGCGTCAGCGCCTCCATCTGTGGGGCGAGTTCCTCCCCTTCTTCGGTGCACCAGATCACCGGCACCGTGAGCTTATACCCCCGTTTGGGTACCGTCGCGATGTACTCTAGGCTAACGTCGTCGCCGTCTTTGAGCGACTTGCGCAGTTCAGAAATACTCTGCGTGACGACGTGGCTGGTCACAACGTTCCGGGTCCAGACGTTTTCGATAAGCTCGTCCCGACTAAGCACTTCCCCCGGATGGCGAGCGAAAAAGACCAGAAGGTCGATTAAACGCGGTTCAAGGGTAAGCTGGCGCCCCTTCCTGCTGATTTGGTTTACAGAGGGGGTTACCAGCCATTCACCGACGCGAACAACAGGTTGTAGCATACAAGAAAGCCCCAGACAAAAAGGGAAAGGCGCGATGATAACACATTTGTCCTACCTATTTTTGCCAGGGGTCACTCCCTCAGGCATTAGGTTGGAATTCGCCTTTTAGCGACAATAAAAAGCAATATTTCATTAACAACGTGATCATCAAATTCATATATAGCGATAAAAAACGTTTTCGCTTCCGCTTAGCCGGCGGAACGTGGGCAGCGGAAAAAAATAAGCCCGGAGGCGTAATGCGCTCCAGGCTCAGTCAGTGGCGTGCCGTTATGGCACGCGGAAGAATCGATTATTTATACACTTCCGCTGTGGCTTCAAAGTTAGGACCATGCTCACGCGCAGCAGTAATCACGTAGTACTTTCCGCCTTTCTCATCGGCCAGCTTAGAGAGCTGATCGTGCAGATCGGAAGGTGAAGAGAACTGCCCACCTGACGGCCCCACCGAGATCGGTCCGACCTTGGTCAGTTTGAAGTGTTTAGCTTCTTCTTTGGTGATCAACTGCGCGGCGGACGCGCCAAATGCAACGGCGGAAAGGGCTAACGCGACTATCACTTTTTTCATCCTGCAATCTCCTTGGAATGGGCCTTAGATCAGGCTCTTTCAGTATAGACGGCGATTTAATAAGCGTGCTACCGGTGCGCTGATTTTTTGGCCGCAGCGTTCAGTAACGCGGCGGCACCCCTTCCGGGCGGGTCTTAAAGCGCCGGTGCAGCCACATATATTGTTCAGGCGCCATCAGGATGCACTGTTCGATAATCTGGTTCATCCACGCCGCGGTAACCTCGGCGCTGGCCAGCGGCGGCGTGCGCTCCGGCGTCAGGGAGATCAGCTCATATCCCATACCGTTAGGCTTGCGTCGCGGAACAAACGGCACAATCGTCGCCCCGGACATCTTCGCCAGCATCCAGGTGCCGGTGGTGGTCGCCGCCTGCTCGACAGCAAACAGCGGCGCAAAAACGCTGCTGGCCGGCCCGTAATCATGATCCGGCGCGTACCAGAGGATCTCTCCCTCTTTCAGCGCCCTGACCATGCCTTTCAGATTTTTTCGATCCAGCATGGTCTTGTTCGAGCGCAAGCGTCCCCAGGTCTGCAGCCAGTCAATCAGCGGGTTATCATTGGGCCGGTAGACGCCGATCCCCGGGGTAAACATGCCATACATTCGCGCCCCCATTTCGAGGGTCAGAAAATGGATACCGATCAGTAAGATGCCCTGCTTTTGTTCCAGAAGTTCGACCACCTCGTTTACGCCGCTGGTCTCGGTCCAGCGCGCCACCCGGTGCGTCGGCCAGAACCAGGCCATGCCGGTCTCCATCAGCCCCATGCCCAGCGATTCAAAGTTTTTCACCAGCAGTGCCTCACGCTCGGCGACGCTCATCGCGGGAAAGCAGAGTTCGAGATTACGTCTGGCAATCCGTGCGCGGCTTTTCATCACCCGCATTGCCAGCCGCCCGAGCGCAGTGCCCAGTCGGTAGATCACCGGATACGGTAATTGCACCAGCAGCCATAAGAGGCCAATTCCCAGCCATAACAGCCAGTAACGCGGGTGCAACAGCGCGCGGGAAAATTTGGGTAAATTTGACATAGTAATCCTGTTAATTCACTCAATAATAGCTGAGCAAAAACCGCGAAATAAAGTAGCGGATCCTGCCGGTTGTATTTTTCCAATTCGTGCGGTAACACTAAGACACAAAGCACGATATTATACGTTGTTCAATCACTAATTTCAGTCTTGCGATTGCGGCTACTCTATTATTAGCCACTTCGCGTAAAACTTCCTTTTTTATGCATAAAAAAATAAACCAGACCTCTACAGCGCGACTGGTTGCCCAAAAAACAAACAGCATATTTTCTCATCGCCTGTTGCATTGGCCCCGTGGTTGCTCTGCAGCACGGAGATAACGTGCTGCGCGGCGGGATGTTCAACGTCATTTGTGACGCCTTCATGCGGTTATTTGTGACTCGGGCAAAGGTTAAGCATCGACATTGCGGATCCTTTTCCCAGATATGCTACGTTTACAGCGCTCATTCGACGCAAGTGCCTTTGCCGACGTCGTCGCTTTCAGAAGCCATAGTGAGAAGGAACTATGACAATGAATTATCAATTAGTGAAGCAAGTCAGAGAAAATAACATATTAAGAAAAAGCTTCATTGACCTTGCCGTTAAGACTTTCGACCTGTCTTTTGAAGAGTGGTATCAGCAAGGTTACTGGACCGACGCCTATATCCCCTACGCCTTTGTCGAACGTAATAAAATTATCGCTAACGCCTCGGCCAACATCATCGATCTGCGCTGGCAGGGCGAGCCCCGGCGGTATATTCAGATTGGTACCGTGATGACCGAACCGGACCACCGCAATAAGGGATTAGCCGGCCAGCTTATCCACCATATTCTGCAGGACTGGCAGCAGGAGGCGGACGCCTTCTTTTTATTTGCCAATCCCACCACGGTGGATTTTTACCCCAAATTTGGTTTCACCCGCAGCGAAGAGCATCAATATATTATGCCGGTCGCTCCGCGCGCCGGTGATTTTCGCAAACTGGATATGGACAGCGCTGACGATGTCGCCCTGCTCCGCCATTACTATGAAAAATCCAACCCGTTCTCACCGCTGCGGGTGGAGCACAACTTTGGCCTGCTGATGTTTTACTGCTCAGCCTTTATGAAGCATTTCGTTTACTATTCGGCAAAAAATGAGGCGGTGGTTATCGCCATGCAAAACGGTCCGGTGCTGATCTGCTTTGATCTATTCTGCGATGCGGACAAAAGCCTGTCGACGCTGGTCAACGAGCTGGCCGATGACCATGTTTACCAGGCTATCCTCGGCTTTACCCCCAATGAAGACCGGCTCGGCGAGTACGAGAAGATTGAGGGAGAAGATATCCTCTTTGTCTATGACCAGAAGGAAAACTTGTTTAAAGACAGGAAGTTGATGTTTCCTTTACTGGCGCATGCCTGACGGCGTCGCGCCGTCAGGCAGATCAGTTATAGGTCACCACGAAGGTCGCGCTGGCGTTCGCCTCACCCGCTGTCACCGCGATCCGGTCGGCTGCTCGCTACGTCGTGAGACGTAATCCCGATACTCCTCGCCAACGTAAATCTGCCGTGGCCGGTAGATGGTCAACGGCGCCTGGTGCATCTCGTTCCAGTGCGCCACCCAGCCGACCGTCCGGCCGACCGCGGTGACCACCGCAAACATCGACGAAGGCAGATTCATCGCCTTGAGGATCACCGCGGTATAAAAATCCACGCTCGGCGACAGGCCATTTTCCACAAAGTAGGGATCGGTCAGCGCCACGTCCTCAAGGGCCATCGCTACCTGCAGCAAACGGTCGGACATGCCTACCTCCGCCAGGACCCGATGGCTGGTTTCACGCAGGATATCGGCGCGCGGGTCACGGTGACGGTAGCGTGAGTTGCCAAAACCGAGGCGGCGAAATGCCTGCGGGTCGCGCTTTGCCTGACGCAGAAACGCCGGAACCTGATCGACGCTTTCAATTTCCTCCAGCATCCGCATGCTCGACTCATTGGCGCCGCCGTGCATCGGTCCCCATAATGATGCCAGCCCGGCGGCGACGCAGGCGAATAAGTTCGCTCCGGAGGAGCCCGCCGCGCGCACCGTGGTGGTGGAGGCGCACTGCCCGTGATCGGCATGCAGGACCAGGATCTGGTTCATCGCCTGCTCGATAACCGGATTGAGGACGTACTTCTCGGCCGGGATAGCAAACAGCATCTGCAGGAAATTTCCGGCATAGGAGAGATCGTTGCGCGGATAGGCGGCGGGTTGTTCAATGGTGTACTTGTAGCTCATGGCGGCGATAGTGGGCATTTTCGACAGCAGCCGCGTGGCGGCCAGCGCCCGATGCTGCGGATTTTCCACGTCCAGAACATCATGATAGAACGCCGCCAGCGCCCCCACCAGAGCACACATCAGCGCCATCGGGTGCGAATCGCGACGAAAGCCGCTGCACATGCGGGCTATCTGCTCGTGCACCAGGGTATGGCGGGTGATGGTCTCGCGAAACGTTTGATAGCTGGCCTCATCCGGCGCGTCGCCCCGCAGCATGATGTACGCCACCTCGAGAAAATCACACTGGCGAGCCAGCTGATCCACCGGATAGCCGCGGTGCAGCAGCACGCTGTTTTCCGTATCGATCCACGAGATCGCCGACTGGCATCCGGCGGTGTTGGCAAAGCCAGGGTCGTAGCTGCAGAATCCGGAGTGATTCAGCTCGCGTATGTCGACTCCCACATGGCCCCGGGTTCCCGGCACCTGCGGCAGGGTGATGGGCGTCGGTTGCCCGGCAATAGAAAGCGTTAACGGTGTGGTGCTCATCCTGTCAGTTCCCCCAGCAGCTTATCAGCGACCTGAAGTCATTCTTCAGGCGGAAAGAGCAACATAACCAATGTGATGCAGCTTATTCATTGATGTCATCACTATAACTCTGACAAAGAGGATATTTTGCTGGCCTTCCCGGGGAAACAGGCCATCTTTCCCCACCCCATCGTCGGATAGCGGCACAAATCGCCAAGGATAAAGGCGATCAGCGCTGTCAAAATTTACGCTGAGTACAGAAAGGATGAAGAGGAGCTACCATGAATTTTGTGCTGTCGATGACGCTTATCTGCATCGCCATCGCCTGGCTGATGATGAGCCTCCTGCCGGTCTAACCGCCCCCAGTGGCCTGGATAACGCCCCCCCCTTCCGCCGTGGTCTTCACCGCTGAGGTTTCACCAGAGCCAGGCAAGAAGCACTGGTTGCATATCAGGCTGTTGCGTTTTTCCGCCCAGGGGTAGGCTAAAGGCCCACTGTTAAGGAGGTGATATGTCTGGACTGATCAACCCACATGCGGCCCCGGAAGAAGCAGCCTATGCGCTGCTGATTGAGCTGGTTCGCGCCCAGCGCGTGCCGCAATATGAAGGCGATATTTCCGGCCTGCTGGCGATATACGACGAAGCCGTTAAACACTTTAAAGAGAAAGAGCCCGAGCGTTAGGCATGGAGGTCGTTGTGCGGGGAAAGGGTGACGCCTGCGGGAGACGCGCAGGCGTTGGCTGGATAGCGGCTTGGGTCATCAGCTGCCGCGGTAGGTAGAGTATCCGTACTGACTGAGCAACAGCGGGATATGCAGTTTTTGATTTTGCTTTGTGACATTGAAAATAACCGGAATCACCGGGAAGAACGTATTCATGTTTTGGCTTTTAAAATAGTCACCGGTTTTAAACGTCACTTTATAAACCCCCGGCTCCATATTCTCTGCCTGCGGATAGAGCGATTTAATCCGCCCATCGGCATCCGTTTTGCCGGTGGCGATATGCTGCCAGCTCTCCCCTTGCTGCTTATCCAGCTCAATCTGCACACCCGGCGAAGGGAGCCCGGTTTGCTGATTAAGAATGTGTACGCTGAGCGTGCCCTCTGGCGCCGCCAGCGCGCTGAAGCTGAGAAGGGAAATTACGGAGGCGATAACTAATTTCATAATCGTGACCTTTTGGGCAAGTGAAAGTGCCCTAACTATAGTCAGGGCGGCGGGGAAAAAAATTAAACTTTTTGTTATCAGATTGAGTTGATGGGTACTGTCTCCACACACAACACGCTGAACCGGTTTTGTCGTGAGAAGAGGGAGTGTCTTATGTGTGATAACCCCGTGCTCTTCGTAACAGGATACGTGGCACTTAATCCGTCAGAGAGGGGAAAAAGATTAGCTGGGGTCAAATATCACAAGGTTAAATAATATATGCCGTGGCCTCTGCCGCCTCTAACAGAACAGTGCTTACTGCAAATGGCCTGCCGTATTCGAAATAATCATTTAATATTATTTAACCTACTATTCCAGTGTAAGTAATCACCTGGTTCAGATAATGATTATTATCATTGATTCTCTTGTCGCCACGCCTTCACCATCTCCTTTGTTACCTCTTTCTTGTAGCAAATAGGTGAGTACCCACCAACTTTGCTCCAGGCGCTGCGGCCACCGCACGAGCTGCCGTTCCGGGCGGTATTGAAGGGACAGGCACAGGTACCGGGATAGGATGCGACAGAGTCATCAATAATTCTTTGCCTGACCTGATCATCGCTTAAGGAATTCGATTTGGCGATGGAAATATCTGATGCAAAGACACACACAACAGCGAATACGGAGATGACGACGAATTTGATGTTCATTTGGATCTTTCCAGGCAGTGGATGAACATCGAGGGTATGCTTTCAAATAGTGTTCAATATTGATCTTTAACAACTGTACTTCACGCCAGCTTAAAATGCGATACTTAACCCAGTCAGACATAACCTAAAGCTATAATGACTATTAGCCTGTTACCGTCAACATATTTTCACATTCCTGCAGAGCGCTTATTCTGCACTCAGCTATAACCAGCATTAACCATTCTGTTCGATATTACAGAGCCGTAATGCTGTACTCTCACTGGCCATCGTCCGACAGACACTGCAAGACATTAGAATCATCGAAATGGTCCGTCGATATGCTCACCTGGCGCCGAACCACCTGACTAAACACGCACGTCAAATTGACTCGATTTTTGCAGAAGATGTCCCACATATGTCCCACATATGTCCCACAAGGAAAAATCAGCGACTGGAGGAAGTAATTAAGTGATTGATTATTAATGGCACGCCCTACAGGATTCGAACCTGTGACCTACGGCTTAGAAGGCCGTTGCTCTATCCAGCTGAGCTAAGGGCGCCCTGAGAAGCGAGTGCTTCGCGGAGTGAAACGCCTGGAATTATACGGTCCACGTCGGTTGAGTCAATCCATTTTGCCAGGAAACTGCGGGGCTTATACGACGCTGGCGAAATATCCTCCACCAACTGTACAAGAAGCGTACCAGCGGGGCTCTTACGCCAGTAAATCGACTGAGTGGCCAGGCGCAACGCACCAATAACCATGTAATAACCAGGGTCAAAACAGGCTAAATTCGCCCCGGACAGGATAAAACAGCAAACGAGGACTGACAGCGAGGCCGGCTTCTGACAAAATATCCTCATCCCCCTTTCGTAAAGATACAGATGGAATCCTCTCTCTGATGGCAGCAAAAATTATTGACGGTAAAACGATTGCGCAGCAGGTACGCTTTGAGGTTGCGGAAAAAGTGAAGGCTCGCGTTGCGGCCGGAAAACGCGCCCCTGGGCTGGCCGTCGTGCTGGTCGGCAGCAACCCGGCCTCGCAGATTTATGTCGGCAGCAAGCGCAAAGCATGTGAAGAAGTGGGCTTCGTCTCCCGCTCTTACGATCTCCCGGAAACCACCAGCGAAGCCGAGCTGCTGGAGCTTATCGACACCCTGAATGCCGATAAGACCATCGACGGTATTCTGGTTCAGCTGCCCCTGCCTGCAGGGATAGATAACGTCAAAGTTCTTGAGCGCATCGCGCCGGATAAAGACGTTGACGGCTTCCATCCTTACAACGTTGGCCGCCTGTGCCAGCGGGCGCCGCGCCTGCGTCCGTGCACCCCACGCGGTATCGTGACGCTGCTGGAACGCTACAATATCGACACCTACGGCCTGAATGCGGTGGTCATTGGCGCCTCCAATATCGTCGGCCGCCCGATGAGCATGGAGCTGCTGCTGGCCGGCTGCACCACCACCGTCACCCACCGCTTTACCAAAAACCTGCGCCATCATGTCGAAAACGCCGACCTGCTGATCGTCGCGGTGGGTAAACCGGGCTTTATTCCTGGCGAATGGATCAAAGAAGGGGCGATTGTGGTCGATGTCGGCATTAACCGTCTGGAAAGCGGCAAAGTGGTCGGCGACGTGGTGTATGAAGATGCCGCTGAACGCGCCTCCTACATCACCCCGGTTCCCGGCGGCGTTGGCCCGATGACCGTCGCCACTCTGATTCAGAACACGCTGCAGGCGTGCGAAGAGTACCACGACGTTGAGGAGGCCTGAGATGGCGACATTTTCCTTAGGAAAACACCCGCACGTTGAGCTGTGCGATCTGCTGAAACTCGAAGGCTGGAGCGAAAGCGGCGCCCAGGCGAAGATCGCCATCGCCGACGGGCTGGTAAAAGTCGACGGTGCGGTGGAAACTCGCAAACGCTGCAAAATCGTCGCCGGTCAGACAGTGAGCTTTGAAGGCCAGAGCGTGACCGTCACGGCCTGACCGCGAAAAGGAAAACGCCCGCTTAAGCGGGCGTTTTTTTATGGCTTACTTCCGGCGCCAGGTGGTGCCCTGCGGGCCATCTTCCAGCACGATACCCATCTCGTTAAGACGATCGCGCGCCGCATCCGCCGCCGCCCAGTCTTTCGCTTTACGCGCGTCCAGACGCTGCTGGATAAGCGATTCAATTTCCGCCACTTCCGCGTCGTCAGCCTGCGCACCGCTCTGCAGGAAGGCGTCCGGCTCCTGCTCCAGCAGCCCCAGCACCGACGCAAGCTTACGCAGGTGGGCCGCCATGGCGTTCGCCGCGGCCGCGTCCTCGGTTTTCAGACGGTTCACTTCGCGAGCCATATCGAACAGCACCGAGTAGGCTTCCGGGGTGTTGAAGTCATCGTCCATCGCCTCGATAAAGCGTGCTTCGAAGGCTTCGCCGCCCGCCGCATCGACGGATTTGTCGGTACCGCGCAGCGCAGTATACAGACGCTCCAGCGCCGAACGCGCCTGCTTGAGGTTCTCTTCGCTATAGTTCAGCTGGCTGCGATAGTGGCCGGACATCAGGAAGTAGCGAATGGTCTCGGCATCGTAATACTTCAGCACGTCGCGGACGGTAAAGAAGTTGCCCAGCGATTTCGACATCTTCTCGCGGTCGACCATCACCATGCCGGAGTGCATCCAGTAGTTAACGTACTCGCCGTCATGGGCGCAGGTGGACTGAGCGATTTCGTTTTCGTGATGCGGGAACATCAGATCGGAACCGCCGCCGTGAATGTCAAAATGGTTGCCCAGCTGTTTGCAGTTCATCGCCGAGCACTCGATATGCCATCCCGGACGGCCTGCGCCCCACGGCGACGGCCAGCTTGGCTCGCCCTCTTTCGACATCTTCCACAGGACGAAGTCCATCGGATTACGCTTGACGTCAACCACGTCGACGCGCGCCCCCGCCTGCAGCTGATCGAGATCCTGACGCGACAGCAAACCGTAGTTCGGGTCTGTCGGCACATCGAACATTACGTCGCCGTTATCCGCCACATAGGCATGGCCTTTGGCGATCAGTTGCTCGGTAATCTCGATGATCTCCGCAATATGATGCGTCGCGCGCGGCTCGCTGTCGGGACGCAAAATATTCAGGGCGTCAAAATCCTTGTGCATTTCGGCGATCATCCGATCGACCAGCGCGACAAAGCTTTCGCCGTTTTCATTAGCGCGCTTAATGATTTTGTCGTCGATATCGGTGATATTGCGCACGTACTTCAGCTTATAGCCGAGAAAACGCAGATAACGCGCCACAACGTCAAAGGAGACGAAGGTACGCCCATGGCCGATGTGACAGAGATCGTAAACGGTAATACCACACACGTACATGCCGACTTCCCCGGCATGGATAGGTTTAAATTCCTCTTTCTGGCGCGTCAGTGTATTAAAAATTTTTAACATCGAAGATTCCGTGTAGACGTGTGTGGGTAATGAAGCCTCTATAATACCCATAATTCAGACAGGACGCAGCACACATTGCAAGGTGCATCGACCCCCGCGGTTATGCTATAACACCCCCCTATATCTCACCCGACACCGGGTGCTGGCACCACACTCATCGGAACAGGATGCAAAAATGGTTACTTTCCACACCAATCATGGCGATATCGTAATCAAAACGTTTGACGACAAAGCGCCGGAAACAGTTAAAAACTTCCTGGACTACTGCCGCGAAGGTTTCTACGACAACACCATTTTCCACCGTGTTATCAACGGCTTCATGATTCAGGGCGGCGGTTTTGAACCTGGCATGAAACAAAAAGCGACCAAATCTCCGATTCAGAACGAAGCGAACAACGGTCTGAAAAACACCCGCGGCACGCTGGCGATGGCCCGTACTCAGGCGCCGCACTCTGCCACCGCGCAGTTCTTCATCAACGTGGTTGACAACGACTTCCTGAACTTCTCCGGCGAAAGCCTGCAGGGCTGGGGCTACTGCGTCTTCGCGGAAGTGGTTGAAGGCATGGACGTGGTTGACAAAATCAAAGCGGTTGCCACCGGCCGCAGCGGCATGCACCAGGATGTGCCGAAAGACGATGTGATCATCAAAAGCGTCACCGTCAGCGAGTAATTCGTGGCGACACTTTTTATTGCAGATTTGCACCTGCAAACAGAAGAACCGGCGATCACCGCCGGTTTTCTGCGTTTTTTACAGGGGGAAGCCCGTCAGGCGGACGCCCTGTATATCCTTGGCGATCTGTTTGAGGCGTGGATCGGCGATGACGATCCCAACCCGTTGCATCAGCAAATCGCTACGGCAATCAAAGCCGTCGTCGACGCCGGCGTGCCCTGCTACTTCATTCACGGCAACCGCGATTTTCTCGTCGGCCAGCGCTTCGCCCGTCAGAGCGGGATGATCCTGCTCGCCGAAGAAGAGCGACTGGACCTCTATGGCCGTGACGTCTTGATTATGCATGGCGACACGCTGTGCACCGATGACCAAGGCTATCTGGCGTTTCGCGCGAAAGTCCACACCCCGTGGATCCAGCGTCTGTTCCTGGCTCTGCCGCTGTTTGTCCGCCGCCGCATCGCCGCCCGCATGCGCGCCGACAGCAAAGCCGCCAATAGCAGCAAATCAATGGAAATTATGGATGTGAATCCACAGGCGGTGGTTAACGCCATGGAGCGGCATCACGTGCAGTGGCTAATCCACGGCCATACCCATCGCCCGGCGGTCCATGACCTGCAGGCCAACGGCCAGCCCGCATGGCGCGTGGTACTCGGCGCCTGGCACAGCGAAGGTTCGATGGTGAAGGTGACGCCGGACGACGTCGAACTGATCCATTTCCCGTTCTAATTCCTGCGCGAGCACAATTCTGAAATCCCCTCTTGCCTGGACGGAGATATGCTCCTGCCGGCATTGCGCATGCTAGTCTTCCACAACATCACTCTCAAGGAACGAGCATGAGCAGGGAAAAGTGGAGCCAGCCGCTGATCTGGGGAATGATCATCGCGATCCTCAATCCGTTAGGGATAAGTTATATCGCCTTAATCGGCGTCGCTCTCGGCAACACGCTGACGTTTGTCTGGTGTGCGATGCTGGCGTGGGCTATTTATTTCTATGCCATTTATTTGCTCTGTACCCGCCCTCACGAGAGCCGACTGGTACAAATCTATTTACTGATGATGGGCATCCTGATGCTCCCCTGGGGGTTAGTACTGCTTATCACTTGTTGCATGAATGAGATCAAGGCCAATAAGCCGCGATCGTCGTCATCGCAGAGTGAGACAAAAGACGGCTAACCATGCACACGCAACCGTTTTCCTTGCCGGCAGTTCATGCTATTCTCTGTGGCCTCTAAAGCAGTGTGAAACACACCCACAGGAGTTTTAAGACGCATGTCTTCCCGCAATAATCCGGCGCGTATCGCCATCGTGATGGGGTCCAAAAGCGACTGGGCTACCATGCAATTTACCGCAGAAATTCTTGATGCCCTGAACGTTCCGTACCATGTCGAAGTGGTCTCCGCCCATCGCACGCCCGATAAGCTGTTCAGCTTCGCTGAAAGCGCCGAAAGCAATGGCTATCAGGTGATTATTGCCGGGGCAGGCGGCGCGGCGCATCTGCCGGGCATGATTGCGGCGAAAACCCTGGTGCCAGTCCTCGGCGTACCGGTTCAGAGCGCAGCCTTAAGCGGTGTCGACAGCCTTTACTCCATTGTTCAGATGCCGCGCGGTATTCCGGTCGGCACACTGGCCATCGGCAAAGCCGGCGCCGCGAACGCCGGTCTGCTCGCCGCGCAGATCCTCGCCCAGCATGATGCTGAACTCCACCAGCGCCTGAGCGCCTGGCGCCAGGCGCAAACCGATGAAGTGCTGGATAACCCGGACCCGCGGGGTGCGGCATGAAACAGGTATGCGTACTCGGCAACGGCCAGTTAGGCCGTATGCTGCGCCAGGCCGGCGAGCCGCTGGGTATCGCCGTCTGGCCGGTGGGGCTGGAAGCCGATCCGGAAGCGGTGCCATTCCAGCAGAGCGTCATCACGGCAGAAATTGAACGCTGGCCGGAAACCGCCCTCACCCGCGAGCTGGCCCGCCACCCGGCGTTCGTCAACCGCGACGTCTTCCCAATTATCGCCGATCGCCTGACGCAAAAGCAGCTGTTTGACAAGCTTGGTCTCGCCACTGCCCCGTGGCAGCTGCTGGCGGATAAAAGCGAGTGGCCGGCGGTGTTTGCCCGCCTTGGCGAACTGGCGATCGTTAAGCGTCGCGTTGGCGGTTACGACGGCCGCGGCCAGTGGCGTCTGCGGGAAAACGAGATCGATCAGCTACCGGCCGATAACTACGGCGAGTGCATCGTCGAGCAGGGGATTAACTTCTCCGGCGAAGTGTCGCTGGTGGGTGCCCGCGCCCATGACGGCAGCACCGTCTTCTACCCGCTGACCCGCAACCTGCATCAGGACGGTATTCTGCGCGCCAGCGTCGCCTTCCCGCAGGCCAATGTCCGACAGCAGGAGCAAGCGGAAAGCATGCTGACGGCGATCATGAACGAGCTTAACTACGTCGGCGTGATGGCGATGGAGTGCTTCGTCACTGCCGAGGGACTGCTGATCAACGAGCTGGCGCCGCGCGTGCACAACAGCGGCCACTGGACGCAAAATGGCGCCTCCATCAGCCAGTTTGAGCTGCATCTGCGAGCGATTACCGGCCTGCCGCTGCCACCGCCAGTGGTTAACAACCCGTCGGTAATGATCAACCTGATCGGCACCGATCTCAATTACGACTGGCTGAAGCTGCCGCTGGTCCACCTGCACTGGTACGATAAAGAGGTGCGCCCGGGTCGTAAAGTCGGCCACCTGAACCTGACCGACAGCGATACTGACCGTCTGAGCGCGACGCTGGAAGCGATCAAGCCGCTGCTGCCAGCGGAGTACACCAGCGGTCTGTTCTGGGCGCAATCGCAGCTCAGCTAAACTCTTCGTGCCGGGGATTTGATCTATCCCCTTCCCCGGCACACCTTGAGGCGCGTACAATCCCCCCCTTGCTGTAAAGCCCATTTCTGTTTTGACTTCAGAGGATACCCCATGACCAATGGGACGGATTATCGCGCCATTCTCGCCAGCGATACGCCACTGATTGACGTACGCGCCCCGGTGGAGTTTAGCCAAAGCGCGATGCCGGCGGCGATCAACCTGCCGCTGATGAATGATGAAGAACGCGCCGCAGTCGGCACCTGCTATAAGCGCCAGGGGCCGGAAGCGGCGCTGGCGCTCGGCCATAAGCTGGTTCAGGGCGATCTGCGCGCCAGCCGGATCCGGTCATGGCTGGAAGCATGCGCCCGTTACCCGCACGGTTACCTGTGCTGCGCCCGCGGCGGCCAGCGCTCGCATATTGTCCAGCAGTGGCTGAAAGAAGCTGGCGTGGATTACCCCCTGATCGTCGGCGGCTATAAAGCGCTGCGCCAGGCGGCGATCCAGGCTACCGACGCGCTGGTACAGCGGCCGATCGTGCTGATTGGCGGCTGCACCGGCAACGGCAAAACCCAGCTGGTTTGCTCGCGACCGGACGGTATCGATTTGGAGGGCCATGCCCACCACCGCGGCTCTTCGTTTGGCCGCACGCTACAGCCGCAGCATCCGCAAGCCACCTTTGAAAACCACCTGGCGGTCAGCCTGCTCAAAAAAGCCGAACAGCAGACGCGCTGGGTGCTGGAAGATGAAGGCCATATGATCGGCGCCAACCATCTGCCGGAGTGCCTGCGCATCCGCATGGCGCAATCGCCGCTGGCGGTGGTGGAAGATCCGTTTGACGTTCGCCTCGAACGGCTGCGCGAGGAGTATTTCGATCGCATGTATCGCGACTTTATCGCCGCCTATGGCGAAGAGAAAGGCTGGCAGGCATACGGCGAGTATCTGCATCACGGCCTGTTTGCCATCCGCCGTCGCCTGGGGCTGCAGCGTTTTGCCCAGCTCACTGAACGCCTCGATGAGGCGCTGGCGCAGCAGCAGCGCACCGCCAGCACCGAGGCGCACTTCGCCTGGCTGGTGCCGCTACTGGAAGAATACTACGACCCGATGTATCGCTATCAGTTGGGGAAAAAAGCCGGGAAGATTATTTTTCGCGGCAGCTGGCAAGAGGTCGCCGCCTGGCTGGAGAAGTAATCGCATGCTCGATTGTCCCGGCTTGCGGCGTAAACGCCTTAGCCGGGCTACCGGTCGGCACGATTTGTAGCCCCGGTGAGCGCATCGCGACCGGGGAGATGTGACCGCTTAGAAGTCGTAGCGCAGACGCACCAGGTTCATATCGCCCAGATTGTCGGTGCTGGAGGTAAACACGTGCTCGTAGTCAACGCGGAAACCGTAATCCAGCTGGAAGCTAATCCCTAGACCGTTATCGATACGCTGGTAGTTGCGGCCATTCACGTACTGCAGGCGGTCGCCCATAAAGTACGGCTGAATAGATTTAACAGCGTATTGATTGATCGGGAATTTATAGCCCGCAAAATATTCAATCCCCCAGGCGTCGCCGGCGAAGTAATTATGCACATCGGTTTTTTTGGTGGTGAGGAAGTTCTGATACCAGCCGCCGCCGAAGGAGAAGGTCCAGTTATCCGGGGTCCAGCTCAGCGCGGTACCGACGATGTTCTGGTCATAGGTTTTGCTGTCGGCGCTTGACGGGTCGCGCATTTCGGCGCGGGTGTAGTTCCACGCGGTCCCCCAGGTCAGATCCTTCATGATGTGGTAGTCCGCGCCAACAGAACCGCCGCCTTTACGTTTATAGCGCAGACCGTTACCCGGCAGGTATTCGCTGTCTTCGAACAGATAAGAGCCGTAAAGATCGACATCGCCAACGGTTTTCTTATATTTCAGCATATTACGTGAACGATAAGAACCATCGTAATCGCCGTTAATGCCGTTGCCCGGCGCCTGGGCAATCATATCGTAGTCCCAGATATCGGTTTTCACCCCGACCACATCATAGTAAATACTGTTTTGCTGACCGTAGGTTAACGTCCCCCAGGTATCGCTTTTCAGGCCGGTATACAGCATGCGGCGGGTAGTATTGTTCGCCCCTTCCGCGTAGTGGTTATCCCAGTCGAACAGCGCCGGAATGTTCACCCCCAGTTCGTAGTAGCTGATCCAGCTAATATCATCGAACAGGTAGTAATCCGCCGCGAAGCGGAAACGGGTGCCGCCGTCGAAACCGTTACGCTTATAGGAGCCTTTATCGCCATCGCCGGTCATCATGTTGAATTGCGGACGAATACTCCCGCCGACGGTAAAGTTAAGCCGGCTTAACGGATCGCCCGCCTGCGGATCTTGTTTCAGCAGCGTGATCTCCGCGTGAGAAGCAAATGAAGTGAACACCAGTGTTGCGCCGATCGAGATCGCCAGCGCTTTTATTTTATGTGCCATAGTTTTTCCTTGATTAATAAGCAACCTTATATTTACCAGCTGAATATTAACCGCGAATCAGTACAGCGTGTTGTCGGTTTTTTAATGTTTTGTGCGCTTAAAAATCAACGAGTTATCAATTTGTGCGCTTAAAATAAAAGCGCCGCCAAAAACGGCGGCGCATCATCAAAATGCAATAATCTTACTGGCTAAACTGACGGAACAACGCTTTCCCTTTTAACAAACGCAGCCCCAGCCCGCCGCCGCACAGGGATAACAACACCGCCCCCGTCAGCGGCAGCATCACCCACAGCCGCCAGTCCGGCGTCCAGGGGAAATCAAAGACTTTCGTCTGCAGCATCGCCAGCGCCACTTCCGCGCCTATCGCCGCCACCAGGCCGGAGACCAGCCCCAGCAGGGCAAACTCCGCCCACAGCGTGGCGCGCAGCAGCGATTTTCCGGCCCCCAGCGTGCGCCAGACCACCAGCTCCTGATGACGCTGGCGCATACCGACCTGGACCTGCGCCAGCAACAGCAGCACGCCGCAGGCCGTGACCAGGCCCACCATCACCTCCAGCGCCCGGCTGACCTGGGAGAGCACCTGGCCGACCTGACGCAGGATGGCGCCGATATCCAACAGGCTAACGGTGGGAAACTCGCGGTTCAACTGGGTCAACATCGCGGGACCGTTATCCCAGCGGAAGCTGGTGAGCCAGCTCTGCGGCTGCCCGTCCAGCGCCCCGGAGGGGAAAATAAAGAAGAAGTTGGGCCGCAGGCTCTCCCAGTCGACTTTGCGCACGCTGCTCACCTTCGCGCTGAAGTCCTGAGTATCGCCGGTAAAGGTCACCGTATCGCCGATCTTCACCCCCAGCCGCTGCGCCAGTCCCTCTTCAATCGATACCTCGCCCGGCTTCGGCGGCCAGTTGCCGGCCACCAGCGGATTATGATACGGACGCTGTTCGCTCCAGGTGAGATTAAGCTCGCGATTCAGCGCTTCGTCTTTGTTCCCGTCCGTGGAGTGGCCGTTGATCTGCGTCAGACGAGCCCGGACGATCGGATAAAATTCCGCCGCCCGCGTCTGGTGTTCGGCGAGGAAAGTCTTCACCGGCATTATCTGCTCAGGGGCGATATTGATCAGGAAGTAGTTTGGGCTCTCCGGGGGCAGCTGCTGCTGCCAGCGGTCGAGCAGATCGCCGCGCAGCACCAGCAGCAGCGCCAGCAGCATAAACGACAGGGAAAACGCCGCCAGCTGGCTGAGGGTCGACCACGGCTGGCGCAGCAGGCGGTTCACCGCCAGGCGCAGCGGCAAGGCGCTGAGCGTCAGGCGTTTGAGCAGCCACAGCAATCCCCAGCCCACCAGGCCGCACAGCAGCGCCAGCACCACCGCCCCGGCCAGCACCGACCACAGCAGGGGGCTGCCGCCCATCAGCCACGCCAGCAGGCCCACCACCACGGCGCTGACCGTCGGGATCCAGATTTTCAGCGGCCAGACGTTAGCCACCACGTCCTGACGCAGCACCCGCAGCGGCAGGGTCGCCAGCAGCAGCCGATAGGGGCGCAGGCCCACCAGCAGGGAAATCACGCCGGTCGCGCCCACCGCCCACAGCCACGGCCAGCCGCTGGCCGGCGGGAGCGCGGCGGGCAGAACCGGTTTGAGCACCAGCAGCAGCAGGCGCTCCAGCGCTAGCCCTGCTGCCCCGCCGGTTATCAGCGACAGCGTCAACAGCAGCAGCCATTGGCCGACAATCAGCTTGCGCAGCTGCGCCCGTCCGGCGCCCAGCGTCTTGAGTATGGCGACCAGATCGTAGCGGCTGCGGCAGTAGTGGCCCATCGCCACGGCCACCGCCGCGACGGCCAGCAGCAGCGTCAGCAGCGCGGATAACAACAGGAATTGCTGCGAGCGTTCGAGGGATTTGCCCAGCGCGCTGTCGTCCTGGTCAAGACCAATCCAGCGATGCTCCGGGCCGAGTTTCGGCAGCAGCCACTGCTCATAATTGGCCAGCTGTTCAGCGTCGCCGGCGAACTTATAGCGCCATGCGACGCGACTCCCGGGCTGCACGGCGCCGGTCTTTGCCACGTCGGCCATATTCATCATCAGCCGCGGCGCCATCTGGAAGGGGTTGAACCCCGCATCCGGCTCCTGAATCACTTCCCCGGCAATGCGCAGCGTGGCGTCGCCAACGTCAATCGTATCGCCGGTTTTCAGGTTCAGCAGCGCCATCAACCTTGGCGCCAGCAGCACGCTGCCCGCCTGTGGCTTCAGCCCCGGCGGCTGCGTCTCGAGAGTGCCATACAGCGGATAGCGGTCATCCACCGCCTTGACGTCCGCCAGCTGCGGCGTATCGCCCGCAAAGGTCATGGTGGCGAAGCTCAGCTGTTCGCTGACGCTCAGCCCTGACTGGCGCGCTTTCGCGATCCACTCAGCGGGCACCTCGCGCGAACTGCGCAGCGTGCGGTCGCCTGCCATAAACTCACGGCTTTGCTGGCTGAGGCCTTTCTCCATCCGATCGCTTATCGACCCCAGGGCCAGCACGCAGGCCACGGCGAGGCTTAACGCCAGCCAGACGATCAGCAGCGACGGCGAGCGCCATTCGCGCCAGAACCAGCGGGCGATCATGCTTCCTCCCGCAGCTGGCCATCCACCAGGCGCAGACGACGGTCGCAGCGCGCCGCCAGCAGCGGATCGTGAGTGACGAGGATCAGGGTGGTGCCGTGTTCGCGATTAAGCGAGAACAGCAGATCGGCAATTTTATCCCCGGTCTGGCGATCGAGGTTGCCGGTGGGCTCATCGGCGAACAGAATGGCCGGACGACCATTGAAGGCTCGGGCCAGCGCGACCCGCTGCTGTTCACCGCCGGAGAGCTGTGCCGGCAGGTGGTGCAGGCGTTTGCCAAGCCCCAGCTGCTCAAGTAGCGCGCGGGCATCGCCCCGGCTCTGGCTATCGCTGGCGCCACGCAGCAGCGCCGGCAGCTCGACGTTCTCCAGGGCGTTGAGCGTCGGGATCAGCATAAACGACTGAAAGACAAAACCGACGTGCTGCGCCCGCAGCGCCGCCCGCGCCTCCTCATCCATCCGATGCAGCGGTTTGCCCAGCATCGATACTTCCCCACTGCTGCCATCGTCCAGGCCGGCGAGGATCGCCAACAGGGTCGATTTACCGGAGCCCGACTCGCCGATCAGGGCGATGGTCTGCCGCGGTTTGACAACCAGCTCAACTCCGGTAAGGATGGAGAGCTGATGCTCCCCCTGACCGACGGACTTCTTAAGATGATGAACTTCAAGTATGTTTTCCGCTGGCATGTGCCTTTCCTGTTTTTGTTCCTGTTTACCTGCCGCGCGATGGCGGCGGATACGCTGCTGATCCTCGGCGACAGCCTGAGCGCTGGCTATCGGATGGCGGCCAACGCCGCGTGGCCTGCGCTGCTCAATGAGAAGTGGCAGGCGAAAACGCCAGTGGTGAACGCCAGCATCAGCGGCGATACCTCCCAGCAAGGGCTGGCCCGTCTGCCTGCGCTGCTTAAACAGCATCAGCCGCGCTGGGTGCTGGTTGAGCTCGGCGGCAATGACGGGCTACGCGGCTTTCCGCCGCAGCAGACCGAGCAGACGCTGCGCACCATTATTAAGGATATCAAAGCGGCCAACGCCGAGCCGCTGCTGATGCAAATTCACCTGCCGGCGAACTATGGCCGCCGCTATAATGAAGCCTTCGGCGCGATTTACCCGGCCCTGGCCAAAGAGTTCGCTATTCCTCTCCTGCCATTTTTTATGGAGGAAGTGTATCTGAAACCCCAGTGGATGCAGGACGACGGCATTCACCCGAATCGCGACGCGCAGCCGTTTATCGCCGAGTGGATGGCGAACCGGCTGGCTCCCTTAGTTAATCATGACTCCTGAACGCCAGGGGTCGCTGACAGGTAAAGTTATGCAAAAAACGGTTTTAGTGACAGGCTGTTCCAGCGGAATTGGTCTGGAAAGCGCACTGGATTTAACCCGCCAGGGCTTTCGCGTGCTGGCGGCCTGCCGCAAGGCAGAGGACGTGGCGCGGATGCAGGAGCTGGGGCTAACCGGTATTTTGCTCGATCTGGACGACCCGCAGAGCGTGGAGCGCGCGGCGGCGGAGGTGCTTGCGCTGACCGATAATCGTCTCTACGGCCTGTTCAATAACGCCGGATACGGCGTCTATGGCCCGCTGAACACCATCAGCCGCCAGCAGATGGAACAGCAGTTTTCCGCTAACTTTTTCGGTGCCCATCAGCTCACCATGCTGCTGCTGCCAGCGATGACGCCGCACGGCGAAGGTCGCATCGTGATGACCTCGTCGGTGATGGGGCTTATCGCCAGCCCCGGCCGCGGCGCCTACGCCGCCAGTAAATACGCCCTCGAGGCATGGTCCGACGCACTGCGCATGGAGCTGCGTCACAGCGGTATCAAGGTCAGCCTGATCGAGCCGGGCCCGATCCGCACCCGCTTTACCGATAACGTCAACCAGACGCAAAGCGACAAGCCCGTTGAAAACCCGGGCATCGCCGCCCGTTTTACCCTCGGGCCGGAGGCGGTAGTGGAAAAAGTGCGCCACGCTTTTATCAGCGATAAGCCGAAGCTGCGCTACCCGGTCACCCTGATCACCCACGCGGTGGCGCTGCTTAAACGCCTGCTGCCAGCCCGCGCGATGGACAAAATTATCCACGGCTGAGTTGAAGCGCGGCATGCCGCCCCCATGTAAAACAGAAATCGACTAACGAGAAATGCCCATGTCCGAACAGAATATTGTCAACATTAGCGAAGCGAACCTGCAGCAGACGCTACAGCAGTCCATGAACGTCCCGGTGCTGTTTTACTTCTGGTCTGCCCGCAGCCAGCACTGCGAACAGCTGACCCCGGTTCTTGAGCGCCTGGCCGCTCAATACAACGGCCAGTTTACGCTGGCGAAGGTCGATTGCGACGCCGAGCAGATGCTCGCTTCACAGTTTGGTCTGCGCGCCATCCCTACGGTTTATCTGTTCCAGAACGGCCAACCAGTGGACGGTTTTGAAGGCCCGCAGCCGGAAGAAGCGATCCGCGCCCTGCTGGATAAAGTCCTGCCCCGCGAAGAGGAGCTGAAAGCGCAGCAGGCCCTGGCCCTGATGCAGGAAGAAAAATACGCTGATGCCCTGCCGCTGCTGAAGGAAGCCTGGCAGCTGTCGAATCAGGACAGCCAGATTGGCCTGCTGTTGGCGGAAACGCTGATTGCTCTGCACCGTTCCGATGAAGCGGAAAACGTACTGAAGACTATTCCGCTGCAGGATCAGGATACCCACTATCAGGGTCTGGTGGCGCAGATTGAGCTGCTCAAACAGGCCGCCGACACGCCGGAAATCCAGCAGCTGCAGCAGCAGGTGGAACAGAATCCGGAGGACGCGCAGCTGGCCTCCCAGCTGGCGCTACAGCTGCATCAGGTCGGGCGTAACGAAGAAGCGCTGGCGCTGCTGTTCAGCCATCTGCAGAAGGATTTAGGCGCTGGCGACGGCCAGGCGCGCAAGATGCTGCAGGAGATCCTCGCCGCCCTCGGTACCGGCGATGCGCTGGCCGCCAAATACCGCCGTCAGCTCTATTCGCTGCTGTACTAATCCGTTGCCAGCCCCGGATAGCGCTGCGCTTATCCGGGCTACGCGAACGATGCGGAACGTAGCCTTAGTCGCCCGGGTGAGGCGTGAACGCCGCAACCCGGGATCGTTCACGGGCGCTTTTTCAGCTGGGTCACCACCAGCTGATGGCGGGCGTTGAAGAACTTCCGGTAGGTCAGATAGCCGGCAATAATCGTCGACAGGCTGGCGGTCGACAGCAGCATAAAGGTCACCATGATCTGGTACTTAATCGCCTTTACCGGGTCAATACCGGCAAAAATTAGCCCCGACATCATCCCTGGCAAGCTCACCAGGCCGACCGTTTTCGCTGAATCGACGGTGGGTATCAATGACGCGCGAATGCTGTCGCGGATCAGCCGCGCCGAGGCCATTTTCGGCGTCGCGCCGAGGCTCAGCTTCTCCTGAATCTGCTGCTGCTCGCTGCTAAAGCGCTGGCCCATATTGTTGTAGCACAGTCCCACCGCTACCATGGCGTTCCCGGCCACCATCCCGGCAATCGGGATCACCTGCATCGGGACGAAGGCTATCGAGCCAGAGAACACCAGCACCGCCAGCGTCAGCCCGGCGCCGGTGGTGATGGCGATAAATGACGAGACAAAAGCCTTATCGATATACTTGCTGCGCTTTTTGGCATTCCACGCCGCGTTAAAGCAGATAAACAGCACCATCAACAGCGTCAGAACCGCATGATTGACGTTAAAGATATATTTCAATACATAGCCGACGATAATCAGCTGCACGATCGCCCGGCAGATGCTCCAGAGAATATCTTTTTCCAGCGCCAGCTTTTCCCGATAGCTCACCAGAATAGCGATCAGCACCAGCACCATCGACAGCGCCAGCGATTCGTTCGTAATGTTATGCCCGTTCATGCCGTACCTCCTGCATGTTTCCGCCGGCAGGCTGCAAGGTAATCACTTCATCGGCATGCGAAATTTCGTTGCGATCGTGGGTGACCCACAGAACAGCGACCTGCTTTTCCGTCGCATAGCCATGAATAATGTCATTCACATTCTGTTTATTACTGTCATCCAGCGCGCTGGTAATTTCGTCCAGCAGCAGCACGCGCGGCAGAAATTGTAAATTGCGGATCAGCGAGACGCGCTGCTTTTCCCCGCCGGACAGTTCATTAATCGATTTTTCCAGCATATTTTCGCCAAGACCAAAGCGCTGCAGGTCGGCCACCAGCGCCTGCGGATCCGGTTGTTTATTGCGGATCTGCCACGGAAAAATCAGGTTATCGTAAACCGAATCCCCGAACAGCGCCGGCGTCTGCGCACAGTAAGAGACCTGCTGGCGATACCTTTCCGGCGACAGCGTCGCGACATCGGCATTGTCGAAAAACAGCCGTCCGGAAGTCGGACTGAGCAGCGAGGCGATAATTTTCAGCAAGGTGCTTTTCCCGCAGCCGGAAGGCCCGGTAATCAACTTTAATTCCCCGGGTCTGAGCTCAAGATTGATATTGTGTAAAATAACTGCGTCGTCGGTCTTAAATCCCACACCCTCGAGACGCAAAAGCGCGTTATTTTCCTTCATGAGGCTTCCTGATTATTTTCTGAAACACCGCTAGTTTACCGCACTTTCCTTTCTCCCGGTGGTGGAGAAAGATATACTCAGTTTAAACACGCGCTATTTCTTTGTAGCGCTTCACCAGGCAACAAGACAGGAGGTTTTTGATGCTGATTTTTATTCCTATCCTTATTTTCGTCGCGCTGGTCATTGTGGCCGCGGCGGTGAAAATCGTCCCGCAGGGCTACCAGTGGACGGTGGAGCGCTTCGGGCGTTTTACCCAGACGCTGCAGCCGGGATTAAGCTTAGTCGTGCCGTTTATGGACCGCATCGGCCGCAAAGTGAACATGATGGAGCAGGTGCTCGACATCCCCTCACAGGAGGTTATCTCCAGAGATAACGCCAACGTCACCATCGACGCCGTTTGCTTTATTCAGGTGGTTGACGCGCCAAAGGCCGCCTACGAGGTCAGCAATCTTGAGCAGGCGATCGTCAACCTGACGATGACCAACATTCGTACCGTGCTCGGCTCGATGGAGCTGGATGAAATGCTCTCCCAGCGCGACAGCATTAACACCCGCCTGCTGCATATCGTTGACGACGCCACCAACCCGTGGGGGGTGAAAATCACCCGCGTCGAAATTCGCGACGTTCGCCCACCGGCGGAGCTTATCGCCTCGATGAATGCCCAGATGAAAGCCGAACGTACCAAACGCGCCTATATCCTTGAGGCCGAAGGGGTGCGTCAGGCGGAAATTCTGAAAGCGGAAGGGGAAAAGCAGTCGCAGATCCTCAAGGCGGAGGGCGAGCGGCAGTCCGCCTTCCTGCAGGCGGAGGCCCGCGAGCGTTCCGCTGAAGCGGAAGCCCGCGCCACCCAGATGGTCTCCTCGGCGATCGCCTCAGGCGATATTCAGGCGATCAACTACTTCGTGGCGCAGAAATACACCGATGCGCTGCAGCAGATTGGCGCCGCCAACAACAGTAAAGTGGTGCTGATGCCGCTGGATGCCAGCAGCCTGATGGGATCGATCGCCGGGATCAGCGAGCTGATCAAAGAAGGCGCTGGCGATCGGAAAAAATCATGATCGACATGATCCTCGCCCACCCTCATCTGTTCTGGCTAAGCCTCGGCGGGCTGCTGCTGGCGGCCGAGATGCTGGGCGGCAGCGGATACCTGCTGTGGAGCGGCGTCGCCGGCGTGGTGACCGGCGCCCTGACCTGGCTCCTGCCGCTGAGCTGGGAATGGCAAGGCACGCTGTTTGCCGTCCTCACTCTGCTGGCGGCGTGGCTGTGGTCGAAGTGGCTGCGCAAGCGCGTCAAACTGCAGCGTCCTGCAGATGCTCAACTCAACCAGCGCGGGCAGCAGCTGATAGGCCGCCGTTTGACGCTGGATGCCCCGCTGGTAAACGGCCGCGGCCACGTGCGCGTGGGCGACAGCTCATGGCCGGTGATGGCTGACGAGGACCTCGCCCCAGGCAGTCAAGTCGAAGTGGTCGCCGTGGAAGGGATTACGCTACGGATCAGACCCGTCGTTCGTTAAGCCTGCGCCTTGCGATGACAGCAGCCGGAAAGATTATCGATAATCGGGCATTCCGCGCTGTCGTCGCCGGGACAGGATTCGGCCAGCGCCAGCAGGTGCGCGCGCATATTTTGCAGCTCGCGGATATGGTTCTCGATATCCGCCACTTTCTCCAGCGTGCGTTTTTTCACATCGGCGCTGTGCCGCGACGGGTCGTTGAATAACGCCACCAGCTCGCGGCACTCTTCCAGATTAAACCCCACCTGCCGCGCCTGGCGCAGCAGCGTCAGTTCATCGAGATGCTGCTGACCGTAGGTGCGGTAGCCGTTTTCGCTGCGCAACGGCGGCGTCACCAGCCCCTTTTCTTCGTAAAAACGAATCGCTTTGCTGGTTAAGCCGGTTTTTTTCGCCACATCGCTGATATTCATTTTTTCTCCTTGACCTTCCCCTTGCTGGAAGGTTTAACCTTCTTAATACTCGATGAAAGAGTGGTTCTGGTCAATCGTTGACCGGAAAATTATTCAGGAGTTATTTATGTCTAACACTATCGACCTGACGCTGGATGGCCTCTCCTGCGGCCACTGCGTCAAACGCGTGAAAGAGAGTCTGGAACAGCGTCCTGACGTTGAGCAAGCGGAAGTCACCCTCACTGAAGCCCATGTGACGGGCAGCGCCAGCGCACAAGCGCTGATTGAAGCCGTTAAACAAGCCGGATACGGCGCGGAGCTCAGCCACCCAAAGGCTAAACCGCTGGCAGAATCATCAATCCCGTCGGAAGCACTGACAGCGGCCACTCCTGAGCTTCCGGCAGCCCATGACGAAGATGACAGTCAACAGCTGCTGATCAACGGCATGAGCTGCGCCAGCTGCGTCTCCCGGGTACAGAACGCGCTTGCCGCGGTGCCGGGCGTCTCACAGGCGCGGGTTAACCTGGCGGAACGCACGGCGCTGGTGATGGGCAGTGCGTCCGCCGCAGAATTAGTGCAGGCGGTGGAGAAAGCGGGCTACGGCGCGGAGGCGATCGAGGACGATCTGGAACGCCGCGAACGTCAGCAGGAAACCGCCATCGCCACCATGAAACGTTTTCGCTGGCAGGCGATTGTCGCCCTGCTGGTCGGCGTGCCGGTGATGGTCTGGGGCATGATCGGCGATAACATGATGGTCAGCGACGACAACCGTTCGCTGTGGCTGGTCATCGGCCTCGTCACACTTGCGGTGATGGTCTTCGCCGGTGGGCACTTCTACCGCAGCGCGTGGAAAAGCCTGAAAAACGGCACCGCCACCATGGATACGCTGGTGGCGCTCGGTACCGGCGTCGCCTGGCTGTACTCGATGAGCGTCAACCTGTGGCCACAGTGGTTCCCGATGGAAGCCCGCCATCTCTATTACGAAGCCAGCGCAATGATTATCGGTCTGATTAACCTCGGCCATATGCTGGAGGCCCGCGCCCGCCAGCGCTCCTCAAAAGCGCTGGAAAAACTGCTCGACCTGACGCCGCCTTCAGCCCGCGTGGTGACCCCTGAGGGAGAAAAGGATCTGCCGCTCGCTGAAGTTCAGGCCGGCATGACGCTGCGCCTGACCACTGGCGATCGCGTTCCGGTTGACGGCGTGATAAGCCAGGGCGAAGCCTGGTTTGATGAAGCGATGCTCACCGGCGAACCGGTACCACAGCAAAAAGGCGATGGCGATGCCATTCACGCCGGCACCGTGGTGCAGGACGGCAGCGTGCTGTTCACCGCCAGCGCCGTCGGCAGCCAGACCACGCTGGCACGTATTATCCGCATGGTGCGCCAGGCGCAGAGCAGCAAGCCGGAGATCGGCCAGCTGGCGGATAAAATCTCCGCGGTGTTTGTCCCGGCGGTGGTCGCCATTGCGCTGATTAGCGCGGCGATCTGGTACTTCTTCGGCCCGGCGCCGCAGATCGTCTATACCCTGGTGATCGCCACCACGGTACTGATTATCGCCTGTCCGTGCGCCTTAGGGCTGGCGACGCCAATGTCGATCATCTCCGGCGTTGGCCGGGCGGCGGAATACGGCGTACTGGTGCGCGACGCCGATGCTCTGCAGCGCGCCAGTGAACTCGACACCCTGGTGTTCGATAAAACCGGCACCCTGACCGAAGGCAAGCCGCAGGTGGTGGCGGTGAAAACTTTCGCTGGCGTTGATGAGATTACCGCGCTGCGTCTTGCCGCCGCGCTCGAGCAGGGCTCAAGCCATCCGCTGGCGCGAGCGATCCTCGATAAAGCCGGAGACAGCCCGTTGCCGGAAGTGAGCGGCTTCCGCACCCTGCGCGGCCTTGGCGTCAGCGGTGAGGCGGAAGGTCATCGCCTGCTGCTCGGCAACCAGGCGCTGCTCAACGAGCAGCATATCGCCACCAGCGATATAGAAAGCGAGATGATGGCGCAGGCCTCACGCGGCGCTACGCCGGTGCTGCTGGCGGTGGATGGTCAGGCGGCCGCGCTGTTCGCCATCCGTGACCCGCTGCGCGAAGACAGCGTCGACGCCCTGGCGCGTCTGCATCGTCAGGGCTACCGCCTGGTGATGCTCACCGGGGATAACCCCACTACCGCGAATGCCATCGCCAAAGAAGCCGGCATTGATGAAGTGATTGCCGGCGTGCTGCCGGACGGTAAAGCCGACGCCATTAAGCGTCTGCAGAGCCAGGGGCACAAAGTGGCGATGGTTGGCGATGGGATTAACGATGCCCCGGCGCTGGCGCAGGCGGATGTCGGTATCGCCATGGGCGGCGGCAGCGATGTCGCTATTGAAACCGCGGCGATCACCCTGATGCGCCATAGTCTTCACGGCGTGGCCGATGCGCTGGCGATTTCGAAGGCGACCTTACGCAATATGAAGCAGAACCTGCTGGGGGCCTTCGTCTACAACTCGCTGGGCATCCCGATTGCCGCCGGGATCCTCTGGCCGCTGACCGGCACGCTGCTCAATCCGGTGGTCGCCGGCGCGGCGATGGCGCTGTCGTCGATCACCGTGGTGAGTAACGCTAACCGCCTGTTGCGCTTTAAACCAAAAGAGTAAACGCTGTTGCAGGAAAGCGGACGCTGACAGGATCGGCGCCCGCTTTTTTTCCGGGACAAGAAAAGCCCGCCGGAAGGGTGACGTGTATCACCATATGCGCTAGCATGAACGCCTCACACTTCGGAGCGCGTATGGGCCTGTTAAACCGGATAAAAATGCTGTGGCGAGCCGCCGTCGGCTCGTCTTATTCCTGGCCTGCGATGGATATCGTCCTGCCCGGCGAACGCTATCTGCACCTCGTCGGCAGCATCCATATGGGCACCCGCGACATGGCGCCGCCGCCAGCGAAACTGCTGAAAAAAATACGCCAGGCCGATGCGTTAATCGTCGAGGCCGATATCAGCGGCAATGAAACCCCGTTTAGCAATCTCCCCGCTTATCCGCCGCTGGCGGAGCGCCTGAGCGACGCGCAGCTGAGCGAGCTACAAGCGCGAGCCGGCGAGCTGGGCCTGTCGGTCGAGCTGTTCGACAGCCAGCCGCTGTGGCAGGTGGCGATGGTTCTGCAGGCCACCCAGGCGCAGAAGCTGGGGCTGCGGCCGGATTACGGTATCGATTATCAGTTGCTGATGGCCGCCCGCGAGAGCAACATAGCGGTGATGGAGCTGGAAGGCGCCGACAGCCAGATCGCGCTGCTGCGCGACCTGCCCGATGGCGGAATGGCGCTGCTGGAAGATACGCTGACCCACTGGCGCACCAACGCCCGTTTACTGCAGGTCATGATCGGCTGGTGGCTGGAGCAACCGCCGTCGCGCGGTGCGGTATCGCTGCCGACGACCTTCAGCCAGTCTTTATATGATGTGCTGATGCATCAGCGCAATCTCGCCTGGCGCGAGACGCTGCTGGCCTTGCCGCCGGGGCGCTACGTGGTCGCCGTCGGCGCGCTGCATCTGTATGGCGAAGGGAATCTGCCGGATATGCTGACATAAAAAAATGGCCAATATTGCTATTGGCCCGTCAAAGAGGAATTTCATCATTATTATTATCCCGGGATTTGTATCCCGGATCGTCTGATTGTCGCTCAAAGTGACCATCACTGCCAACACTATTGCGCAAGATGGTACTATTTTTTAGACAACCTGCGGGCGTATTCTGACGTCACGCAAAACCGGTTGGTAAGAAGGATAGCTATGACTCCCGCCGTTAAATTACTCGAAAAAAACAAAATTCCCTTTCAGATCCACAGTTACGATCACGATCCCAATGAGACCAACTTCGGTGATGAAGTGGTGCGCAAGCTCGGCCTCAATGCCGATCAGGTTTACAAGACCCTGCTGGTCGCCGTTAATGGCGATATGAAGCATCTGGCGGTCGCCGTCACCCCGGTCGCCGGGCAACTGGATTTGAAGAAAGTGGCGAAAGCGCTGGGCGCCAAGAAAGTCGACATGGCCGACCCGATGGTGGCGCAGCGTATCACCGGCTATCTGGTGGGCGGTATCAGTCCGCTGGGGCAGAAGAAGCGCCTGCCGACGGTGATTGACGCCCCGGCGCAGGAATTTGCCACTATCTATATTTCCGGCGGCAAACGCGGGCTGGATATTGAGCTGGCGGCCAGCGATCTGGCGCAGCTTCTGGATGCGAAGTTCGCCGATATCGCCCGCCGCGATTGATAACACTATCCCGGATAGCGGCGCACGCGCCTTATCCGGGCTCCCCAACTCATAGCCACGGTAAGCGTAGCGCCACCGTGGAAATAGCTAACCCGAAGCCCAGGCTTACTGCCAGCTCACCTCGCCTTTCGGCTCATAGGCGGCGGCATCCAGCGGCGAGTTCTTCTCGATATACTCTTTCAGCACTTCGGCATCGATAAAGCCGGTATTCACATACCCGGGTTTATCGGCGATGTTCGGGTAACCATCGCCGCCGGTGGCGTTAAAGCTCAGCGTCGCCATCCGATAGGTCTTCGACGGATCCACCGGTTCGCCTTTGATTTTCAGATCGTTCAACTTGCCGTCTTTGGCCACAAAGCTGACGTTGGCAAACTGCGGATAGGCGCCGGAATCCGGCTTCATCTGCGCGACGGCGGTCAGGTAATCCACCACCTCCTTGCCGCTCATATCGACATAGGTCAGCACATTGCCGAACGGCTGGACCTTCATCACATCCTTGTAGGTGATATCGCCCGCCTCGATGGAGTCGCGGATCCCGCCGCCGCTCATCACCGCAAAATCCGCATTACTGCGCGCCATCTGCGCCGCCAGCAGCAGGTGGCCCATATTGGTCTGCACGAAACGCACTTTACTGCGATCGCCCTCCAGATGACCATTCACGCTGCCGATCTTGACCTGCAGTTGCGCCTTACCTTTGTTCTGGAACGGCGTCAGCAGCGACATCATCTGCGGGTTCTCCGCGATCTGCGGCGTATACAGCACCCGCTCGCTTTGGCCGTTATCGTAAGTCACTTTTTTCTTCAGGTTGACCGGGATCAGCTGATAGTGCACCAGCTTCATCTCGCCGTTGCGGAACTCAAAATCGGCGCGGCCGACGTATTTGCCCCACTCATGCGCCTGGACGATCCAGATGCCGTTCTGACGATCCGGGGCGCACGGCGTCCCTGGCACATAGTCGACCTGCTTTTTATTTTCCGACGCCATGCACACCGGATCCTGCGAGTGACCGCCGACGATCATCGCCAGCGAGCCTGCGGGTAAACTCCGCGCCATCTCGACATCCCCCGGCGCGTTAGAGCCGTGGTTGCCGTTGTCATAGTGGCCCATATGGGTGGTGGCCAGGATCACGTCCGGCTTTTCATTCTGCTGCAGCTCCTGGATCACCAGCTTCGCCTCTTCCGCCGGTTTGCGGAATTCGATATCGGTGAAATATTCTGGATTGCCAATCTTGGCCGTATCGTCAGTGGTTAAGCCAATCACCGCGATTTTTAACCCGCCGCGCTTAAACAGCGCCCAGGGTTTGAACAGCCGTTCGCCGGTGCTTTTCTGATAAATATTGGCCGACAGGAAGGGGAACTTCGCCCACTTTTCCTGCTGGCGCAGCACGCTCAGCGGATTATCAAACTCGTGGTTCCCCACCGCCATCGCGTCGTAGCCGATCAGGTTCATGCCGCGAAAATCGGGCTCTGCATCCTGTAAATCAGACTCCGGCACCCCGGTATTGATATCCCCGCCGGACAGCAGCAGAACGCTACCGCCTTCAGCCGCCACCTCTTTACGAATACCGTCCACCAGCGTTTTCTGCGCCGCCAGGCCATATTCGCCGTAGTCATTGCGCCAGAAATGGCCGTGGTGATCGTTGGTGTGCAGGATGGTAATTTTATAGGTTTTATCCTGCTCATAGGCCTGCGCGGACAGGCTGCCCAGCGATAACGCGGCGAATAACGCCAGCGCCACGCTGTGTTTTAAACAATGCATGCTTCACTCCCTGACTTAATCCCAAGTGCCGAAAGTATAGCGAGTTAGCCGCATTGACAAATATGTTTTCAGAATTGCGACTTCCTTCAAACCTTATCAGCAGGTATGTTAGTTGGATAATAATTCCACCTGCATCCTCTATACGCCTTCGCGTTGTATGGCAGTGCGTTAGCCCGTTCGTCATAATTCCCATGCAGTAGCCGGGAAAATCAGGGCAGTCGCATGGCGTACAAATAACGAAAGCTATATAAAAAAGTGACGTGAACCTATGGCAATCAATCAGACCGCTCAACCCGTGTCCGGCCCCGCTGCGCCGCCGCAAAAAGCGCGCACCTCGTTTGGCATCTTAGGCGCGATCAGCCTGTCCCATTTGCTTAACGATATGATCCAGTCGCTCATTCTCGCGATCTACCCGCTGCTGCAGGCCGAGTTCTCCCTTACCTTTGTGCAGATCGGGATGATCACTCTCACCTTCCAGCTCACCTCATCGCTGTTCCAGCCGGTGATTGGCTATATTACCGATAAACGATCGATGCCGTGGTCGCTGCCGGTGGGCATGTGCTTTACCCTCTGCGGTTTGATCCTCCTGGCGCTGGCCGGTAGCTTCGGTATGGTGCTGCTGGCCGCCGCGCTGGTGGGTACCGGCTCCTCGGTTTTCCATCCGGAATCGTCCCGCGTAGCGCGGATGGCCTCCGGCGGCCGTCACGGCCTGGCCCAGTCGCTGTTCCAGGTCGGCGGCAACTTCGGCAGTTCGCTTGGTCCGCTGCTGGCGGCGGTGATCATCGCCCCGTATGGTAAAGGCAACGTCGCCTGGTTCGTACTGGCCGCCCTGCTGGCTATCGTCGTGCTGTCGCAAATCAGCCGCTGGTACGCCGCACAGCACCGGATGAATAAGGGCAAACCGAAGCCGGCGATCGTCAATCCGCTGCCGCGCAATAAGGTGATTCTGGCGGTAGGTATTCTGCTGATGCTGATTTTCTCGAAATATTTCTATATGGCGAGCATCAGCAGCTATTACACGTTTTATCTGATGCATAAATTCGGCTTATCGGTGCAAAATGCCCAGCTGCATCTGTTTGCCTTCCTGTTCGCGGTGGCCGCCGGGACGGTGATTGGCGGGCCCGTTGGCGATAAGATTGGGCGAAAATATGTTATTTGGGGCTCTATCCTCGGCGTGGCGCCCTTCACCCTTGTTTTACCCTATGCCAGCCTTGAATGGACCGGGATTTTAACGGTGATCATTGGTTTTATCCTCGCCTCGGCCTTCTCCGCTATCCTGGTCTATGCCCAAGAGCTGCTGCCGGGACGTATCGGTATGGTTTCTGGTCTGTTTTTCGGCTTCGCCTTTGGCATGGGCGGCCTTGGCGCCGCGGTGCTGGGCCTGCTGGCGGACCATACCAGTATCGACCTGGTGTATAAAATCTGCGCCTTCCTGCCGCTGCTGGGATTCCTGACGATATTTCTTCCTGATAACCGGCAAAAAGCCTGATTATCCGGCGGCCAAAGTGTAACGCTGGCCGCCGTTACCCCTTGCGCCATCGGCCTGATGCGCGCATTCCTCCCTCGATTTTCCCTTCTGTGCCTTTTCATCCCCTAATTGCATTTTTTTGCACAATTCAAGAATTATTCATAAACAAAGTGAACGTTTTTGTCATAAACTATTACGCGGACAGGGTAGCAAAATGGACCGATTCACCACTGGAAAGGAGACGGAATGCACCACGCAACACCGCTAATCACCACCATTGTCGGCGGCCTCGTGCTCGCCTTTATTCTCGGCATGATTGCCAATAAGCTACGTATTTCTCCTCTGGTGGGATATCTCTTAGCGGGCGTGCTGGCCGGACCTTTCACCCCTGGCTTTGTTGCTGACACCAAACTGGCTCCGGAACTGGCGGAACTCGGCGTGATCCTGCTGATGTTCGGCGTCGGGCTGCATTTTTCCCTCAAGGATCTGATGGCGGTAAAGTCGATCGCCATTCCCGGGGCCATCGCCCAGATAGCTGTGGCGACGCTGTTGGGTATGGCGCTCTCCGCCGCCCTTGGCTGGTCGCTGATGACCGGCATCGTCTTTGGCCTGTGTCTCTCCACCGCCAGTACCGTGGTGCTGCTGCGCGCCCTGGAGGAACGACAGCTGATTGACAGTCAGCGCGGGCAGATCGCCATCGGCTGGCTGATTGTGGAAGACCTGGTGATGGTCCTGACGCTGGTCCTGCTGCCGGCAGTGGCCGGTATGGCGGAGAAAGGCAACGTCGGCTTCGCTTCCCTCGCCCTCGACCTCGGGATCACCATTGGCAAAGTGGTGGCCTTTATCGCCATCATGATGCTGGTCGGCCGTCGGCTGGTGCCGTGGATCATGTCGCGCAGCGCGGCCACCGGCTCGCGCGAGCTGTTCACCCTGTCGGTGCTGGCCCTGGCGCTGGGCATCGCCTTCGGCGCCGTGGAGCTGTTTGATGTCTCCTTCGCCCTCGGCGCCTTCTTTGCCGGCATGGTGCTTAATGAATCCGAGCTGAGCCACCGCGCCGCCCATGACACCCTGCCGCTGCGCGACGCCTTCGCGGTGCTGTTCTTTGTCTCCGTCGGCATGCTGTTTGACCCAATGGTGCTGGTCCAGCAGCCGCTGGCGGTGCTGGCGACGCTGGCGATCATTATCTTTGGTAAATCCGCAGCCGCCTTTTTCCTCGTGCGTATGTTTGGCCACTCGCCGCGTACCGCACTGACGATTGCCGCCAGCCTGGCGCAGATTGGTGAATTTGCCTTTATTCTCGCCGGCCTGGGGATGGCGCTTAACCTGCTGCCGCAGGCCGGGCAAAACCTGGTGCTGGCCGGGGCGATCATCTCGATTATGCTCAACCCGGTGCTGTTTACCCTGCTGGAAAAATATCTCGATAAAACCGAAACCCTCGACGAGCAGACCCTGGAAGAGGTGCTGGAAGACGAGAAGCAGGTGCCGGTCGATATTTGCAACCACGCGCTGCTGGTCGGCTTCGGCCGCGTCGGCAGCCTGCTGGGCGAGAAGCTGATGGCCCAGGGGATCCCGCTGGTGGTAGTTGAAACCTCGCGTACCCGCGTGGATGAGCTACGCGAGCGCGGGATCAGCGCGGTGCTGGGCAATGCCGCCAATGAAGAGATCATGGAGCTGGCGCATCTCGACTGCGCTCGCTGGCTGCTGCTGACCATTCCCAACGGCTACGAGGCCGGCGAGATTGTCGCCTCCGCACGGGAAAAATGTCCGAATATCGAGATTATCGCCCGCGCCCATTACGATGATGAAGTGGATTACATTATCGACCGAGGGGCCAATCAGGTAGTGATGGGCGAGCGGGAAATTGCCCGCGCCATGCTGCAGCTTCTGGAAACGCCACCCGCCGGTGAAGTGGTCACTGGCTGATGTACAGCCCTCTCCCGTCGAGAGAGGGACTCGCTTATCGATCCCAGTACGCCTCTTCCAGGCTGTCCTCACGTTCCGGCAGGCCGCGGGTTAAACGCGGCGAGTGCTGGTTCAGCACCTGATAGCTCACGCGGTTGGCATATTTACACACCTGCGCCAGCGAGGAGTAGGTCAGCCATTTGCATTTGTGTTTGCTGGAGTTGGGTACGTTATTGCGATGGTAGTTATTGGCGGTGATGTCATGCAGCAGCGCCGCCAGCGCGCCGTCGCCTGCGCCGTTGGTGTTCATGATCTTCTCCGGGCCGCCCATATACGGCGCGATGTGCGAATAAATACGCAGCGGATTGACGCAGTCCTGGTGACGCATCGCGCGACTGAATTCAAACTGGTTAAATTCCGGGATCGCCCCCGGCAGCAGCGGATGCTGGGTTTTACGCTTCGCCTCTTCTTCGGTGAAGCCCGCCATATATAGCCCCGCCGGTCCGGCGGTGCACAGCACCAGGTCGACCCAGTCCAGCGCTTTGTCCGCCGCCGACAGCGGATCGGCAAAACCGGTCAGCGCTTCCCCTTCCTCTTCATTCATCGCCAGAATCGAGACATGATCCTGCAGGAACTGCTGCCACCACGCCGGGTTATCGGCAATCACGTATTTGGTACCAAGAGTTAACACCACCGGCACATCATGCTTTTTGGCATACTCGATGGCTTTCATCGTCGCGTCCGGCATCGGCTCGCCCGGCTTGCAGCGTACCAGGTAGGAGGTCAGCACCAGCGCCGAGGCGCCAGCGATCACCGCTTCCGGAATGCTTTCCGGGCGCAGCTTGTTCATATGACCCGGGCTAATGGCAAAGGTGCGCTCGCCGCTATCGCTGATCAGGGTGAAGCAGCGGCCAATGGCGCCGTCAACGCCCTGCAGATAGTTCAGATCGGTACGGCTGGAGGTATTGCACAGGTAGCGATAGGCATAGCCGCCGATTTCGATATTACTGCACATGACGCCAAGCAGCACCGAGCGATCGTCCGCCAGCACCGAGTAGTTGTGCATGGTATTGCCGATCGTGCCGCCGGCAAACTGATGAGTAATAAGATTATTGCGCACCAGCTCCTGGTACAGCGCCTCGGCGACATCATCTTCAATCACCAGAGAGTGGCCCGCGCTCAGGCCGTAGCGCACGATAAACGCCTCATCCACTTTCGCTTCGATATCCACCAGCGTCTGGTCGATACCCACCACCCAGGAGACGCTGGATTCATTCTCCGGCTGAATTTGCTGCAGCAGCGGGTCGCGGGCGTTAACGGGAAAATAGTGTTTGGATTTGCGTTTACCGGGAAATTTCATAGTGGCGCTTAAATAACAGGGAACAAGCGGGAAATAGTAGCATATTCCCCGCCCTGCGCGCGATCAGCGATAAGGCGCGGTCAGGTTGACCATCATCTCAATATGCGCGGCGTCCGCGTTAAGCGCCGGAATGTATTCATATTGCTTGCCACCCGCTTCGAGGAAGATTTCCCGGTTCTGGACGGCGATCTCTTCCAGCGTTTCGAGACAGTCGGCGGCAAAGCCCGGGCACAGCACCTGAATATGCTTCGTCCCTTTCTCGCCGAGCATCTTCAGCGTCTCATCGGTGTACGGCGTCAGCCAGGGTTCCCGGCCAAAGCGCGACTGGAAGGTCATCATCACCCGCTCCGGTGGCAGCCCCAGCGCGGAGACCAGTTCCCGCGTGGTATCACGACAGCGCTGAGGATAATCATCTCCCTGGTTGGCATAGCGCTGCGGGATCCCATGATAGGAAAGCAGCAGCAGATCCGGTTCCCCATGAACGGCAAACGAGGCGCGCACGCTGGCCGCCAGAGCATGGATATAGTCCGGGTGCCCGGCGTAATCGCGAATAAACGAGATACCGGGAATGGCGCGTTTTTTCGCGAGGATCCGCGCCAGCTCATCCCAGACGGCAGCCACCGTCGAGCAAGAATATTGCGGATACAGCGGCAGCACCACGATGTGCCCCACCCCTTGCGCCAGTAAATCATCCACCGCGCTGGCCAGCGACGGCGTTCCATAGCTCATGCCCAGCGCCACCGGGGTATCCGGCAGTCTGGCGGCCAGCGCCTGCTGCTGGCGACGGCTGTATACCATCAGCGGCGACCCCTCTTCCATCCAGACGGACTGATAGAGTTTAGCCACGCGGGGAGAGCGAATCGGCAGTATGACGCCGCGCAGCAGCGGCCACCATAGCAGACGAGACGTATCCACCACCCGTTTGTCGCTGAGGAATTGTCGCAGATAACGCTTCACCGCACCGGGGGTGGGCGCATCGGGAGTGCCTAAATTGGCCAGCAAGATACCTGTTTTCGTCTGATGCATTACCGCCTCTTAACCATTTGAATCGCAGCCAATTGTAGCTGAAATGGCGCTAAACGGAACCAATCATAGCAAAAGGTAGGAATGAGAGGAGTTCTCATCCTGCCGCAGCAGGATGAGAAAAGGCTTTATCAGCCGAGGATTTTTTCCAGTTCGGCGCGCACGTCAGCCACCGCTTTGGTGCCGTCGACTTTGGCGTATTTGGTGTTGCCCGCCTGCGCTTCTTTGGTGTAGTAGCCGATCAGCGGCGCCGTCATCTGATGATATTCCACCAGACGCTTACGCACGGTCTCTTCCTGGTCGTCTTTACGGGTGGTCAGCTCTTCGCCGGTCACGTCGTCTTTGCCTTCCACCTTCGGCGGATTGAATTTGATGTGGTATACGCGACCGGATGCCGCGTGAACGCGACGGCCAACGATACGGTCGACAATCAGTTCGTCCGGCACGTCGAATTCCAGCACGTAATCAACGGTAATGCCCGCTTCTTTCATGGCGTCAGCCTGCGGAATAGTGCGCGGGAAACCGTCCAGCAGGAAGCCGTTACGGCAATCTTCCTGGGCGATACGCTCTTTAACCAGCGCGATAACCAGCTCATCGGTCACCAGCTTGCCGGCGTCCATGATGTCTTTCGCCTGCTTACCGAGCTCAGAGCCGGATTTTACCGCAGCGCGCAGCATATCGCCGGTGGAGATTTGCGGAATACCGTATTTCTCCATGATGAACTGAGCCTGAGTTCCTTTACCCGCGCCCGGAGCGCCAAGCAGAATAATACGCATTACGAAAATCCCCTCAAAAGTCGATTCAATTTTTCAAAAACGCTAAACCATACCACCAGAACGGCGATGGCTCAAGGAAGGCGGTGCGGCTGAAACGGTTAATGGTGAGATATTTTATGCAATCCAATGTGAAATGCCCCGTCTGAGCAAATCGCTCAGACGGGGCATTTATCCCGGCGTCGCGTCGCTCGGCCGGGCTGCTCGTTCAGGTTCGCGTCAGGAAGCCAGCAGCTGGTTCATACGGCGGATAAACTGGTTCGGATCTTCCAGCGTGCCGCGCTCGGCCAGCAGCGCCTGATCCAGCAGCAGTTCCACCCATTCGCCGAACTGCGCGTCATCCTGGGTATCGGCTGCGCGTTTCACCAGCTGATGCGCCGGGTTCAGTTCGAAGATGTATTTCACTTCCGGCGCCGCCTGGCCCGCAGCCGCGAAAAGCTTCGCCATCTGGGTGCTCATCTCGTCGGCATCGGTGGTGACAATCGCCGGGGTATCGGTCAGACGATGGGTCAGACGCACCTCTTTGACCCGGTCGCCAAGCAGGTTTTTCACACGCTCAACGAACGGCTCCAGCGCTTTTTCGGCTTCTTTGGTGGACTCGTCCACTTCATCCGCCAGCTTGTCCAGCGACTCGTCGGCTTTAGCGACAGACTGGAACGCTTTACCGTCGAACTCGGTCAGGTAGCTCATCATCCACTCGTCGATGCGATCGGAGAGCAGCAGCACTTCGATCCCTTTCTTACGCAGCAGCTCGAGGTGCGGGCTGCTCTTCGCCGCCGCATAGCTGTCGGCAGTGATGTAGTAGATCTTCTCCTGACCTTCTTTCATGCGCGAGACGTACTCTTCCAGCGACACGGTCTGCGCGGAGGAGTCAGTATGGGTGGTCGCGAAGCGCAGCAGTTTGGCGATCGCCTCCTGGTTGCTCGGATCTTCCGCCGGCCCCTCTTTCAGCACCAGGCCGAACTGTTTCCAGAAGGTCTGATATTTTTCGGCGTCGTCTTTCGCCAGCTTATCCAGCATCTGCAGCGCGCGTTTGGTCAGCGCGGTGCGCAGGTTGCGGGTCACGCTGCTGTCCTGCAGAATTTCACGGGAGACGTTCAGCGGCAGATCGTTGGAGTCTATCAGGCCGCGTACGAAGCGCAGGTAGTTCGGCATAAACTGCTCGGCGTCGTCCATGATGAACACACGCTGGACGTACAGCTTCAGGCCGTGTTTATGATCGCGGTTCCACATATCCCACGGCGCCTGCGACGGGATATACAGCAGGCTGGTGTACTCCTGCTTACCTTCCACGCGGTTGTGGCTCCAGGTCAGCGGGTCGCTGTAGTCATGGGCAATGTGCTTGTAGAATTCTTTGTATTCGTCGTCGTTAACTTCAGACTTGCTGCGAGTCCACAGGGCCTGCGCCTTGTTGATTTTTTCCCAACTGATAACGGTTTCACCGTCTTTCTCTTCCCGTTTCTCAATCTCAACCGGCAGCGCGATATGGTCGGAATACTTGCTGATGATGGAGCGCACGCGCCAGTCGTTGAGGAAATCGTCCTCACCTTCGCGCAGATGCAGGGTGATTTCGGTCCCGCGATCGGCTTTGGTGATGTCGGCCACGGTATATTCCCCTTCGCCGGCGGATTCCCAGAACACGCCGTTCTCAGGTTTATCGCCTGCCGCACGGGTACGGACGGTCACTTTATCCGCCACGATGAAGGCCGAATAGAAGCCGACACCGAACTGGCCAATCAGCTGGCTATCTTTTGCCTGGTCGGAACCCATCGATTCGAGGAACGCTTTGGTGCCGGATTTGGCGATGGTGCCGAGATGGTCGATAACCTCTTCCCGGTTCATACCGATACCGTTATCGGCAATGGTCAGGGTACGGTTGTCTTTATCAAACGAAACCCGCACGCGCAGCTCGCCGTCTCCCTCATACAAATCCGGCTGCGACAGCGCGCGGAAACGCAGCTTATCGGCCGCATCAGAGGCGTTGGAAATCAGCTCACGCAGAAAGATTTCTTTGTTGGAATAGAGGGAATGGATCATCAGGTGCAGAAGCTGTTTTACTTCTGACTGAAAACCACGAGTTTCTTGTCCTTTCATCTGATTCAACCTCAACAATGCCATTTTAAATGGGTAAAAAACCGTTGAGTGGGAGATGGGGACAGCGGGGAAATTTTTCAAGCGGAGGCGGCGATAGCCGCCTCCATTTGTTCAGAAAGTAATCTTGTGGCGACCGGCCAGCGAGTGGGACAGCGTGGTGCCGTCGACCATCTCCAGCTCTCCGCCCACCGGCACGCCGTGGGCGATTCGGCTGGCGTCGACGCCATACTGCGCGCACAGCTCCGCGATATAGTTGGCTGTCGCCTCGCCCTCAACGGTCGGGTTGGTGGCAAGGATCACCTCGGTGATCGACTCCGCCTCCAGCCGTTGCTCCAGGCGATCGAGCCCGATGTCATCAGGCCCGATGCCGTCGAGCGGCGACAGGTGCCCCATCAGCACGAAGTAGCGGCCGGAATACTGCCCGGTCTGCTCAATGGCGTAGATGTCCGCCGGACTCTCCACCACGCAGATCTGGCCGTTTTCCTGGCGACGCGGGTTGCTGCAGATATTGCACACCTCCTGCTCGGTGAAGGTGCGGCAATCGGCACAGTGGCCGATCTCCGACATCGCGCGCGTCAGCGCCTGCGCCAGACGCATCCCGCCGCTGCGATCGCGCTGCAGCAGGGTAAACGCCATGCGCTGCGCCGACTTCGGGCCGACGCCCGGCAGACAGCGCAGTGCTTCCATAAGCTGAGTTAACAGCGGGCTGGTTTGCATCAGAACGGCATCTTGAAGCCTGGCGGCAGCTGCATACCGGCAGAGACGGAAGCCATCTTCTCTTTCTGGGTCTCTTCGATACGGCGCGCAGCGTCGTTGAACGCGGCAGCCACCAGATCTTCCAGCATCTCTTTGTCATCTTCCAGCAGGCTTGGGTCGATCTCCACGCGGCGGCAGTTGTGCGCGCCGTTAATGGTCACTTTCACCAGACCCGCGCCGGATTCGCCGGTCACTTCCAGCTGAGCGATCTCTTCCTGCATCTTCTGCATTTTTTCTTGCATCTGCTGGGCCTGCTTCATCAGGTTACCCAGGCCGCCTTTTCCACCAAACATAGGCTTCTCTCTCAGTCAGTCATCATTAAAGGTACTGACTGCAAGTCAAACTTGCAGTCAAATGGGGCGGATACTCTCTTCATCCAGATCGGCGTCAAAGAAACGACGCAGGGTCTGAATGTTATTATCCGCAATAATCGCTTCGCGCGCCTGCGCGAGCTTCTCTTCATAAATAGCCTGCCGCCACTCCAGCGGCGTGCGCATCGCGGGATTATCGTCTTCCACGATGGTCAATTCAACGGGCGTACCGTACAACACCCCCAGCGCTTCAGCCAGCTTTTGCTGTGCGCCGGCGGAATTGAGGTGGCGCTGGCTGGAGCGCAGATGCAGACAGACGCGATTGCCCTCCTGCTCTTTCCACGCGTTGAGCGCCACCTGCTCGACCAGCTTCGGTACTGCCAACTGGCTCACTTCTGCCGCCCAGCTGTCGCGCTCGACCGCTTCAACGGCAAGCTTGGCCGCCAGCTCAGGCGTTTTTTCATGCTCCAGCGCTTTTTTCAGCGCTTTAGGCGTGGCGACTTCGACTTTGGTCTCTTCAACCACCGTCGTCGCCTTCCAGCGATAAGCCTCTTTCTTCGCCGGGGCCTGCTCCAGCGCCGCCGCGGCCGGACGAGCCTGGACGCGCTCGGTAATCGAACTCAGTCGCTCCAGCGCAGCGTTATTCACCGGCCGCGCGCGGGAAGCGGCTGCCGGTTCACTCTTTTTTGGGGTGGTTGCTCCCTGGCTGCGCTGCAGGTGGCTGCGGGCCGCCAGCACCTGGCTGGTGGTCGGCGGCAAACTCTGCGGCGGCTGTGGCGGCGCTGCGGGGGAAACCGGCTGGCGCGGCGCGGGCGCGGCGGCCTGCACCGGCTGCACCTCGGGCTCCGGCAGCGGCTTACGCGGATGAAACGCCAGGGCGCGCAGCAGCGTCATTTCGACGCCCATCCGCCGGTCCGGGGCATAGGGTAGCTCTTTGCGGCCAATCAGCAGCGTTTGGTAGTAGAGCTGAACGTCGCCCGGCGGTACGGTGCGCGCCAGTTCGCGCATGCGCACTTCGACCGCGGCCATGTCGGCGCCCAGCGCCGAAGGGGACAGCTGAACCATGGCGATGCGGTGCAGCAGGCTCTGCATCTCCACCAGCAGCGCCTCCCATTCAACGCCGCGCGCGGCGGCGTCATTGACGCCCGCCATGACTCGCTCACCATCGGCAGCGACCAGGGCTTCAATCAACGACAGTGCCTGATCGTCATCGAGGGTGCCGAGCATGGTGCTCACCGACGCCGCCGTCAGTTGCCCTTCTCCACTGGCAATAGCCTGATCGGTCAGGCTTAAGGCATCGCGCAGGCTGCCGTCGGCGGCGCGCGACAACAGCTGCAGCGCGCGGGGCTCGAAGGCAATCTGCTCTTCGCCAAGAATATGCTCCAGCTGATGGCGGATCTGTTCAACGTCCAGCGCCTTCAGGTGGAACTGCAGGCAGCGGGATAAGATCGTCACCGGCAGCTTCTGCGGATCCGTCGTCGCCAGCAGGAATTTGACGTGCGCCGGCGGCTCCTCCAGCGTCTTTAATAACGCATTGAAGCTGTGGCGCGACAGCATATGAACTTCGTCGATGAGATAGACCTTGAAGCGGCCCCGGGCCGGCGCGTACTGGACGTTATCCAGCAGGTCGCGGGTATCTTCGACTTTGGTGCGTGAGGCGGCGTCAATCTCAATCAGATCGACAAAGCGCCCCTGTTCAATTTCCCGGCAGTTATCGCACACGCCGCAGGGGGTGGCGGTGATGCCGGTTTCACAGTTTAACCCTTTCGCCAGCAGGCGGGCGATGGAGGTCTTACCGACTCCGCGGGTACCGGAAAAGAGATAAGCGTGATGAATGCGCCCTAACGACAAGCCGTTCGCCAGTGCGGTCAGCACATGTTCCTGGCCGACGACGTCAGCAAAGGTTTGTGGGCGCCATTTACGGGCTAAGACCTGATAACTCATGGGCTGGCTCTGAAACGCTGGAAGGTGAAATCACGAAAGGGTCATGCTATCACAGCCCCGCCCGATCGGCGAGGCTATGTGGAGGGATTTGCTTAGTGGCCCGGGAACGGCACCAGACTGAAGCAGTGGATCCCCAGCTTCTCCAGGCGCTGTTCGCCGCCCAGATCGAAGAGATTGATAATGAAAGCGGCATCCTGCACTTCGCCGCCGAGACGGCGGATCAGTTTGACCGTCGCGTCGATGGTTCCGCCGGTCGCCAGCAGATCGTCCACCACCAGCACTTTGTCGCCCGGTTTGATGGCGTCAACGTGGATCTCCAGCTGATCGGTGCCGTATTCCAGCTCATAGCTCTCAGCGATGGTTTCACGCGGCAACTTACGCGGCTTGCGTACCGGAACAAAGCCCACGCCCAGCGCCAGCGCAACCGGTGCGCCGAAAAGGAAGCCACGCGCCTCAGTCCCTACCACTTTGGTAATTCCCGCGTCTTTGTAGCGCTCGGTCAGCAGTTCAATGCTAAGCGCGTAAGCTTTCGGGTCTTCCAGTAAACTGGTGACATCGCGGAAAAGAATGCCCGGTTTTGGATAATCCTCGATACTCTGGATGCTGTTCTTCAGATATTCAAGCTGCTGTGCAGTTGCGGTCATAAGTGTATGCCTGATTGAAACGGTGTTACCCACGGGCGTGCAAAAGGGGCCAAAGAAACATTTGTTTAACCTTTGACCAGGCTTACCCGCGCTCGAAAACGCCAGAATTTACTGGCTGTCAGCAACAATTGCAACAGGCATTATTGCGCATCAGTGCTTTTGTTGCTTTGCGTCAACCACCGGAATGCGCCACATAAAGATCAGCAGACAGGCCAGAATGACCAACAGCATGATGCGCACCCACGTAAGCTTAACCAGCCACAGCGAAATAGCAAAAGTCGCCACGATCATGGCAATGGCGCGCGGTTTGGCGCCGCGAGGCATGGCGCGGTACTGTTGCCAGTGGCGAAGATAGCCGCCGAACCATGAGCGATACAGCAGCCACTGGTGAAAGCGCGGCGATGAGCGGGCAAAGCACCAGGCAGCGAGCAGAATAAACGGCGTCGTCGGCAGCAACGGTAAGAAGACGCCCAGCGTACCCAGCGCTACCGCCAGCCAGCCGATAATGGTTAAAATGACAGGTGGCATAATGCGAATCGTTATCAAACAGATACGGCTACTGTAGCACAGTTGGCTGATGGAGAATGGAGGGGGTTGGTGAAAACAGCTCAACTTTTACAAACGCTGAACAATCAGCTCAGCGAGCTGGCCGCGCAGGTGGCGCCGCTGGCGGAGCACGCGACCCTCAGCCCGCGCTTTGACCGCCAGCTCTTCCACACCCGCAGCACGCTGATGCAGGCCTATCTGGCGGAAGCCCAACACAACTTTCACCAGCTCCGCCAGGCCGTCGAGCGCCAGCAGTTGCCGCAGGTAGCCTGGATCGCCGAGCGTCTGGCGGCGCAAATCGCTGCGCTGCGTCGCGAAACCGCCACCTGGTCGCTGCGCAGTTGGGACCATGCCTCGCCAACGCTGAGCCGCTGGCAGCGCCGTCGCCTACAGCATCAGGAGTATGAGCGCCGCCTGCTGGCGATGCGCGACCAACGCCAGCGCCAGCTGACGCAGGCTACCAGCCTCGACGAGCAGCAGCGGCTGGCCAGGGAAGTCGAGGTCTACAGTGGACGGCTGGCGCGCTGCCGACAGGCGCTGGATAAGATTGAAAACGTACTGGCGCGGCTGACGCGCTAACAGGAGAGTCCGATGTCGCTGGAAAATGCCCCCGATGAGGTCAAACTGGCCGTCGATTTAATCATGTTGCTGGAATCACATCAGATCCCGGCGCAAACCGTGCTGGACGCGCTGGAAATTGTCAGGCGGGATTATGCAAACAAGTTAAAAAACGCGGAAAGCGCCTCGCAAACGCCGCAGAAGTAAGATGTTGCCCACGGCGGAGTGCTGGCAGAGTGGTCCTCTGCGCATGACGCCGATGGAGGCAATATTGATGGAAAAGGTCAGTCAAACCCCGCACGATGCGGTTTTTCGCCAGATGCTGATGCATCATGCGGTGGCGAAGGATTTCATGCAGCTGTATCTGCCCGCGCCGTTTCTGGCAATCTGCGAGCTGGATTCGCTGCAGCTGGTCTCCGGTAGCTTTGTTGAAGAGGACCTGCGCGCCAGCTATTCCGATATCCTTTACTCACTGCGCACCCGCCACGGACCGGGCTATGTTTACGCGCTGATTGAGCACCAGAGTACCCCGGACAAGCTGATGGCGTTTCGCCTGCTGCGCTACGCGCTGGCCGCCATGCAGCGTCATCTGGACGCTGGCCACGACACGCTGCCGCTGGTGGTGCCGATTCTGTTTTATCACGGCAAGGTCAGCCCCTGGCCCTGGCCCCGCAACTGGCAACAGCTATTCGCCGAACCGGCGCTGGCGAAGGCGCTCTATAGCGGTGATTTTCCGCTGGTGGACCTCACCGTTATGCCAGATAATCAGATAGTCCGTCATCGGCGAATGGCCATGCTGGAGCTGTTGCAAAAGCATATCCGCCATCGCGATCTGGCCGAGCTGCAGGTGCCGCTGATTGCGCTGATGACGCAAGGCTATCTGACAGAAGCGCAGTTGAATACGCTGCTGCGCTATATGTTGCAGGCGGGTACAACGGAACATCCGGGGGCGCTGATCCGCGCGCTGGCGGCGCAGTCGCCCAGGCATAAGGAGCTGATGATGACCATTGCCGAATGGCTGGAAGAGAAAGGCCGTAAACAGGGGCAGCAGGAGGGCGAGCAGGAAGGTCGAGAAGCCGCCACTCGCAGCATCGCCGCCAGAATGCTGGCGCGCGGCCTCGAAAGACAAATCGTGCGGGAACTCACCGGGCTTAGCGACGAGGAGCTCGCCGCGCTGGCGCCCTGATGCAGCAGGGGCGGCGTTGCGCCGCCCCTCATCAATTAAGACGCGACGGAGGGAGCTAAATCGTCGCCCTTTCCATCCCGCTTCACTTCCGTGACTTCATCACCCTTTTCATTTCGCAGATGGACTTCCAGCTGGTTAAAGGCAATGTTGATGTCATTCTCCCGGCACAGACGGTCGATGGCGCGGTTGAGCTCATCCACCGTGTAGCTGCGATCGCGCAGTTCACGGACATACAGACGTAGTTCATGATCCAGCGTACTGGGGCCGAAGGTGGTGAAGAAGACCGCCGGCGCTGGCTCCTGCATCACTTTCGGATGATCGTGCGCCACCTTCAGCAGCACCTCCTTCACCTTATCCAGGTCGGAACCGTAGGCGACGCCGAGGCGGATTACCACGCGGGTCACGGTGTCGGAGAGCGACCAGTTGATCAAGCGCTCGGTAACGAACGCCTTGTTCGGGATGATCACCTCTTTGCGATCGAAGTCGGTAATGGTGGTGGCGCGAATACGGATTTTGCTTACCGTACCGGAGAAGGTGCCGATAGTCACCGTATCCCCAATGCGCACCGGACGTTCGAACAGAATAATCAGGCCGGAGACAAAGTTACCGAAGATCTCCTGCAGACCAAAACCCAAACCAACCGACAGCGCGGCCGCCAGCCATTGCAGTTTGTCCCAAGAGACGCCCAGCGATCCGAATACCGTCATCGCCCCAATGGCGATAATCGCATAGTTAAGAATGGTGGTGATGGCGTAGGAAGTCCCCTGACGCATATTGAGCCGCGACAGGACCAGCACCTCCAGCAGCCCCGGCAGGTTGCGGATTAGCGCCCAGGCAACCATCGACGCCACAATGGCAAACAGCAGGCTGCCCATCGTCACGCTGCGCACCACGCTGGCCCCCGCCTCGGTGCCGTTGTAATGCCAGAGGGTGATGCTGTCGAGATAGGCGAAAACGGTGATCAAATCCGACCAAATCGCCCAGAACATGACCGCGAACAGCGCGATCATCACCAGCATGGTGATGCGCAACGTCTGCTGGTTAACCTGCTCGAGGGCGATAGTCGGCTCCTCCTGCGGCTCGGCGCCTTCCGCGCCCTCCTTCACCAGATGCTGACGGCGCGCCAGCGCCCGGCGCCAGGCGATACGCCGCGCCGCCACGCTCAGGCCACGCAGCACGGTCTGGTACAGCAGGTTCCAGATCATTACCAGATAAACCGTCTCGATCCAGCGTCCCGCCAGGCGCAGCGTGGTGTAGAAGTAGCCGGTCGCCGTCAGCACCATCAGGGCCACCGGAACGATAGACAGCACCGTGATCGTCAGCAGGCGCAGGCTGTGCGACTCTTTATCGCGCCAGCTTTCCCGGCACATCGGCCAGACCAGCACCGCGATCAGCAGTAAGTTGAAGAAAATCACCAGCTGCCCCAGCACATCGTCCATCAGGTTCAGCGGCGACAGTTCGGAAATCACCGACCAGAAATTCAGCGGCAGCAGCGCCAGGCTGACGCGGACAATCTGCCGCCGCCAGTGGCTGGTCAACTGCGCCGGCATATTAAAGTGGCTGACCGCCACGCCGTTCTTTTCCAGCACTTTCCAGCACAGGCCAAACACCAGCCAGAACATCGCCAGTTTTTTACTGTACGCCCACAGCAGTCCGCTGATATTTAACTGCATGGTGAGTAAGATCAGGCCAATCGCCAGAATCACCAGCACCACCGGTAAGGCGCGGATCAGGTCGATAAAGATCGCCTTCGGCGTATGCAGTTGGGTATCATTGCGTAGTTGGCCTACCTGAGAAGCCAGCTTCGCCTGATAATCCTTGAGCCACTGCAAACGCCAGCGGATCAGGCCGGCAATTAGCAGCAGCGGTAATCCGGCGAGGAAAGCGATAAATACCGCCGGCCACGCTTTTTCCCAGTTCACGGTGATTTTCATCGCCTTAAACTGACCTTTCAGCGCTTCCGGGAAGGCCTTAATCCACTCCCAGTCCATCGGTTTATTGCTGTTCACCCAGAAAATTTGCTGGGTCAGGATTTCTTTCAGGCTGCTGGAGACGCTCATCAGCTGCTGCTGGTTGATCTGCAGGTTGATGGCCATCATCAGCTGGTTCCCCAGCTGTTTATTGAACTGGTCAAGCAGCTCGCGACGCATGTCGATCACTTCCAGCAGCGCGGCGTGTACTTCATCGGTTACTTCAGCGCTGTGCCCCTCTTCGAGCTTAGCGACATAGGCATCGCTCTGGAACAGGGCGTCGCGCTGCTGGTTAACTTCAAACTGTTCGAGCCGCAGGTCGGCAATGCGATTAGTCATATCCTGCAGCTCATCCGCCGACGGCAGCGTCTGCTGCTGCTGATAAAGAATACGCGACAGCAGGAGGCTGCCCTTGAGCACGGAAATTTGCTCTTTAATATCCCGCTCAGACTGCAGAGCGCGGTCGAGCCAGTTCTTTACCTGGATATTGCGCTGCACCAGCTGGTTGCCATTCTCCGTCGCCTGGATCAGCTTCTCGCTCAACTGGTGGTTAACATCCAGCTCCTGCTTGACCAGCGGGTTGGCCTGAATACGCGTGGTTTCATCCGGCGTGACCGCCTCCTGGGCGGTTTTCTCAGTCAGCGTCAGCCGCTTGCTGTTCACCGCCTCCTGCAGCAGCTGCAGCTGATGCTCCAGCCGGTTGCTCCAGGCGGTTACATAGTCACGCTGCTTCTGCAGGGTATCCTGCAGGATAGTGTTGCCTTCGAGGCTCTTACGCTGCTGCTCGATCTGCGCGTTGAGCAACGCCTGCTGGGACTGCAGCAACACCTGCTGGGTCGGACGCAGAGTCTCATCGCCCACCGAGGTGCCATTCAGACGATTACGGATCTGCTGCAGCTGCTGGGAGGCGTTGTACATCGCATTTTGCACCCGTTCCGGCTGCGTTTGCAGGGAAACCAGCTGGCTGTTGTAGGTTGCCAGATCGTTTTGCGCATTCTGCAGATCGTCCAGCGTTTGGGTGACGCGCGATTCCAGCTGACGCAGGGAGAGCGTGCTCAGCGTCTTGCGCGTCGCGTCGTCGTTCGGGACATCGCTCAGGTTGTTAAGGTTATCCACCGCCTGGCGCAGCTTCGCCGGGGCTTGCTCGACCTGCTGGCGGAGCTGCGTCGTCTCGCTTTTGATGCGATCGATTTTATCCAGCGTTTCCAGGGTCTGGGTCAAATCCTGCTGGACCAGTTTATCCTGCGGAGTCAGTTCCTTTTGCTTGTTTAATGTGTTGAGCTGACTCTGCACCTCCGCCCGGTCAGGGAGGTCTGCGGCGCGGCCCTGAACTGGACTGAAAAGGCCAATAAAACAGAGCAGCATAATGGTAAAGATGAACGTGGCGCGTTGCCTGGAGATCGTGTGCAGCATAGTTAATATGAATGAATGCAAATGCCGGAGAATACCGGGGGTCGTCGCAAGCGCGCAGAATAGCACTTCTCATCGCTGGCGAATAGCGGCGGACCGCGCTAAAAATTCACGCTCATCCGCACGCTTCGTTAAGCTGGCAGGCTCTCCGGGCCGCGAAGCGTGGGGCAGAATTGATACATCTCCAGCAGGATGGCGACGTAGTCACGCGCTTCCGCATGCAGGTCGAACGAGTCGGGAGCAAACAGCCAGTTCTCCATCAGGCCTGAAAGGTAGCTGCGCATTAAAATCGCCGCTCGCCGGGTGAGTAAATTGGCAGGCAACAGCTTCGCCGCGATACACTCTTTTAAGGTTTGCTCGATACGCTCGTAGCTCGCCAGGGAGAGCTGCCGCTGGGCCTGCTGCACTACGGTCATTTCTCCGACGAATTCGCACTTATGGAAGATAATCTCCATCATCAACCGACGACGCTCTTCTGTCACTGTCGCTTCAAGAACATAGACTAATATCTCCCTGATAACTGAGAGTGGATCGTTGGGGAATTTTGCCCGATACTCAATTTCGAGATCGCTAATACTGGCGTCTGACAGCTCCCAAATTTCGTTGAATAAATCTGATTTATTCTTGAAATGCCAGTAGATAGCCCCCCTCGTTACACCCGCAGCTTTTGCAATTGTTGCCAACGAGGTAGATGATACGCCTTGCTGCGAAAACAGACGCAGAGCAACATCCAGAATCAGTTGCCGGGTTTCACGTGCCTGTTGTTTGGTTTTTCGTGCCATAGGTTAATGACTTTACAGAGGTTACGTTTACATACATTTGTGAATGTATGTACCATAGCACGACCATAATAGAAAGACTGTAGTGGGTTTGTGGTTGTTTGAGCCACTGAACATTTTGAAATTGGACACTCGAGGTTTACATATGAACAAAAACAGAGGGTTAACGCCTCTGGCGGTCGTTCTGATGCTCTCAGGCAGCTTAGCGCTAACAGGATGTGACGATAAACCGGCTCAACAAGGAGCCCAGCACATGCCGGAAGTCGGTATTGTGACGCTCAAATCCGCACCTCTACAAATAACCACCGAACTGCCAGGCCGCACCAGCGCCTATCGCATTGCGGAAGTTCGTCCTCAGGTCAGTGGCATTATTTTAAAACGTAACTTCGTGGAAGGTAGCGATATCCAGGCCGGCGTTTCCCTGTATCAGATCGATCCAGCCACCTATCAGGCCAGCTATGACAGCGCCAAAGGCGACCTGGCAAAAGCCCAGGCGGCGGCAAACATGGATCAACTGACGGTCAAGCGTTATCAGAAACTGTTAGGCACTAAATATATCAGTCAACAAGACTACGATACCGCCGTCGCGACGGCGCAGCAGAGCAATGCGGCCGTGGTCGCGGCGAAAGCAGCCGTTGAAACCGCGCGCATCAATCTGGCCTACACCAAAGTCACCTCGCCGATTAGCGGTCGCATTGGTAAATCCGCGGTAACCGAAGGGGCGCTGGTGCAAAATGGTCAAACAACCGCCCTGGCAACCGTTCAGCAGTTGGATCCGATCTATGTCGACGTCACCCAGTCGAGCAATGATTTCCTGCGCCTGAAACAGGAGCTGGCCGATGGCCGTCTGAAACAGGAAAACGGGAAAGCGAAAGTGGAGCTGGTGACTAACGACGGTCTTAAGTATCCGCAGGCCGGCACGCTGGAATTCTCGGATGTCACCGTCGATCAGACCACCGGCTCTATCACGCTGCGCGCTATTTTCCCTAACCCGGATCACACCCTGCTACCGGGGATGTTTGTCCGTGCCCGTCTGGAAGAAGGGGTTAACCCTGACGCCCTGCTGGTACCGCAACAGGGTGTCACCCGTACGCCGCGCGGCGATGCCAGCGTTATGGTTGTGGGTGAAGGCGATAAGGTCGAAGTCCGCCAGGTCACTGCTTCTCAAGCGATTGGCGATAAATGGCTGGTCACTGACGGTCTGAAATCCGGCGATCGCGTTATCGTCACCGGCCTGCAAAAAATCAAACCAGGCGTGCAGGTAAAAGCGCAGGAAGTAGCTTCTGATGATAAACAGCAAGCCGCAGGCAACGCGCCATCAGAACAAACCAAGTCTTAACTTAAACAGGAGCCGTTAAGACATGCCTAATTTCTTTATCGATCGCCCCATATTTGCATGGGTGATCGCCATCATCATCATGCTGGCTGGGGGATTATCGATCCTCAAATTGCCGGTGGCGCAATATCCGACGATTGCGCCGCCAGCAATTTCCATTACCGCCATGTACCCCGGTGCTGACGCCGAAACCGTGCAAAACACCGTGACTCAGGTTATCGAACAGAATATGAACGGTATCGATCACCTGATGTACATGTCCTCGAATGGCGACTCCACCGGTACGGCGACCATCACCCTGACCTTCGAATCCGGTACCGATCCGGACATCGCCCAGGTTCAGGTTCAGAACAAGCTGGCCCTGGCCACCCCTCTGCTGCCGCAAGAAGTACAGCAGCAAGGGATCAGCGTTGAGAAAGCGTCCAGCAGCTTCCTGATGGTTGTCGGCGTTATTAACACCAACGGCACCATGAACCAGGACGATATTTCGGACTACGTGGCGGCCAACATGAAGGACCCGATCAGCCGTACCAGCGGCGTCGGTGACGTTCAGCTTTTCGGTTCCCAGTACGCGATGCGTATCTGGATGGATCCGAATAAACTGAACAACTTCCAGCTCACGCCGGTGGACGTGATCAGCGCTCTGAAAGCGCAGAACGCCCAGGTAGCCGCTGGTCAGTTAGGCGGTACGCCGCCGGTGAAAGGCCAGCAGCTCAACGCGTCCATCGTCGCACAGACGCGTCTGACCAATACGGAAGAGTTTGGCAACATCCTGCTGAAGGTGAACCAGGATGGTTCCCAGGTTCGTCTGCGTGATGTCGCCAAAATTGAGCTGGGTGGCGAAAGCTATGACGTGGTGGCGAAGTATAACGGCCAGCCAGCGTCCGGTCTGGGTATTAAACTGGCTACCGGCGCGAACGCGCTGGATACCGCCAACGCGATCCGCGCTGAACTGGCGAAGATGGAGCCGTTTTTCCCGTCGGGGATGAAAATCGTTTACCCGTATGACACCACCCCGTTCGTGAAAATCTCTATTCACGAAGTGGTTAAAACGCTGGTGGAAGCGATCATCCTGGTCTTCCTGGTGATGTATCTGTTCCTGCAGAACTTCCGCGCCACGCTGATCCCGACCATCGCGGTGCCGGTGGTCCTGTTAGGGACCTTCGCGGTGCTGGCGGCGTTTGGCTTCTCGATAAATACCCTGACGATGTTCGGGATGGTGCTCGCCATCGGCCTGCTGGTGGATGACGCCATCGTGGTGGTCGAGAACGTCGAGCGCGTCATGGCCGAAGAAGGCCTGCCGCCGAAAGAAGCGACGCGTAAATCGATGGGGCAGATTCAGGGCGCGCTGGTAGGTATCGCCATGGTGCTGTCGGCGGTATTTATCCCGATGGCATTCTTCGGCGGTTCAACCGGCGCCATTTATCGCCAGTTCTCCATCACCATCGTTTCCGCAATGGCGCTATCGGTACTGGTCGCGCTGATCCTGACGCCGGCGCTGTGCGCCACGATGCTGAAGCCTATCCAGAAAGGCAGCCACGGCGCGACCACCGGTTTCTTCGGCTGGTTTAACCGCATGTTCGATAAGAGCACGCACCATTACACCGACAGCGTAGGCAACATTCTGCGCAGCACCGGTCGCTATCTGGTGCTGTATCTGATCATCGTGGTGGGCATGGCGTGGCTGTTCGTTCGTCTGCCGAGCTCGTTCCTGCCGGACGAAGACCAGGGGGTTTTCCTGAGTATGGCCCAGCTGCCTGCCGGCGCCACCCAGGAGCGCACGCAGAAAGTGCTGGATGAGATGACGAATTACTATCTCACCAAAGAGAAGGACAACGTGGAATCCGTGTTTGCGGTTAACGGCTTCGGCTTCGCCGGCCGCGGCCAGAACACCGGTATCGCGTTCGTCTCGCTGAAAGACTGGAGCCAACGTCCGGGCGAAGAAAACAAAGTTGAAGCGATCACCGGTCGGGCGATGGGCTACTTCTCGCAGATTAAAGACGCGATGGTCTTCGCCTTTAACCTGCCGGCTATCGTTGAACTGGGTACCGCGACCGGCTTTGACTTCCAGCTGATTGATCAGGGCGGCCTGGGACACGAAAAACTGACCCAGGCACGTAATCAGCTGTTTGGCATGGTGGCGCAGCATCCTGACGTGCTGACCGGCGTGCGTCCTAACGGTCTGGAAGATACACCGCAGTTCAAAGTCGATATCGATCAGGAAAAAGCCCAGGCGCTGGGCGTCTCCATCAGCGACATTAACACCACGCTAGGCGCTGCCTGGGGCGGAAGCTATGTCAACGACTTTATCGACCGCGGCCGCGTGAAGAAAGTGTACATCATGTCCGAAGCGAAATACCGTATGCTGCCTGAGGACATCGGCAAGTGGTATGTTCGCGGCAGTGATGGCCAGATGGTGCCGTTCTCCGCCTTCTCCACCTCGCGTTGGGAATACGGTTCGCCGCGTCTGGAACGCTACAACGGTCTGCCATCGATGGAAATTCTTGGCCAGGCAGCGCCAGGCAAGAGTACCGGTGAGGCGATGAGCCTGATGGAAGAGCTGGCGGGTAAACTGCCGTCGGGTATCGGCTACGACTGGACCGGGATGTCTTATCAGGAGCGGCTGTCCGGTAACCAGGCCCCTGCCCTGTATGCCATCTCGCTGATTGTCGTCTTCCTGTGTCTGGCAGCGCTGTATGAGAGCTGGTCGATTCCGTTCTCGGTCATGCTGGTCGTACCGTTAGGTGTGGTCGGCGCGCTGTTAGCCGCCACCCTCCGCGGTTTAACCAATGACGTTTACTTCCAGGTTGGCCTGTTGACCACCATCGGCCTGTCGGCGAAAAACGCGATACTGATCGTTGAATTCGCCAAAGACCTGATGGAGAAAGAGGGCAAAGGGCTGATTGAGGCGACGCTTGAAGCGGTGCGTATGCGTCTGCGTCCGATCCTGATGACCTCCCTGGCGTTTATCCTTGGGGTTATGCCGCTGGTTATCAGCTCCGGTGCTGGCTCCGGTGCGCAGAACGCCGTCGGTACAGGCGTAATGGGCGGGATGGTGACCGCGACGATCCTGGCTATCTTCTTCGTGCCGGTGTTCTTTGTGGTGGTTCGTCGCCGCTTTAGTAAGAAAACGGAAGATATTGAGCACAGCCATCAGGTTGAGCATCATTAATCTGCACTACTGAACAAAGGGCCGCCACCGCGGCCCTTTTTTTGTTCATTACCGACAGGGCACATATTGCCATTGTTTATTTTTCGCGCTGCATTTAATATCTATTGATGTGTTGCAGACTATATCTATCGCGCTGTTTAGCCCTTAGGATCTTCTTACGCTCATTTACCAGGAATAATCCTAATATCATCATTCACGGCCGGCGGTTTCTGAACGCGACGACTGCCTGTCTTAAACCAATGATTGATAAGACATCTCTATTTTTCAGGCTGCGCGCCCGGGCCGCAGAAATTAATTCGTCTATTTTTAAGATAATTTCTCTCTGATAATTGTAATTTTTCGTAATAGCACGATGAAATCTCCTGGAGAGTGGATTATAGTTAAATCAGCAGGATTACTCAGTTAGTGTCAGGTCAGTTAGTCGTGTTCATCCCACAACGGTGTTTGTTAGTCGTCGTTTAAACCACTCAAAAGGGGATGCGTTATGGACGAATACTCGCCAAAAAGACATGATATCGCACAACTACGCTTTCTCTGCGAAACGCTGTATCATGACTGCCTTGCAAACCTGGAAGAGAGCAACCATGGCTGGGTCAACGACCCGACATCGGCTGTCAATCTCCAGTTAAATGAACTGATCGAGCACATTGCCACATTCGCCCTTAATTATAAAATTAAGTACGCTGAGGATAATAAGCTGATCGCTCAGGTTGACGAATATCTGGACGACACATTTACGTTGTTCAGTAACTACGGCATTAACTCTACGGATTTGCAAAAGTGGAAAAAATCCGGTAATCGGTTATTTCGTTGTTTTGTCAACGCCAGCCGGGAAAATCCGGCCAGTCTTTCGTGTTAGGATTATTACAATCAAAAGGTGGAATTATGTCTGATAAGCCATTAACTAAAACAGACTATTTGATGCGCTTACGTCGTTGCCAGACAATTGACACGCTGGAGCGCGTCATTGAAAAAAACAAATATGAACTTTCTGATAATGAGCTGGCGGTATTTTACTCAGCCGCCGATCATCGTCTGGCTGAACTGACTATGAATAAGCTGTACGATAAAATCCCGACGTCCGTCTGGAAATTTATCCGCTAATTAGTGCGCCCGACGCGGTCTGCTGACCGGATGGTAATCGCCAGCCTCAGCAGGACATCTTTGTGATAGTCATCACAGCATTCAGCCAACAGCAAACTTGTAACCGGTTTCTTTTTTATACTGTTGCGACCCTCTAACGTCAGGTATAAGGAAGACCAATGAGTGAAGAAAAACGCAAAATGATCGCCGGTGAGCTCTATTTATCTGGCGACCCAACGCTTCGCGCCGATCGCTTACGCGCCAGACAGCTGCTGCACCGTTATAATCATTCCGACCCGAATGCGCAGGAAGAACGTCAGCATATTCTGGCCGAGCTGTTCGGTCGCGCTGGCGATGCGTATATCGAGCCAAGCTTTCGCTGCGACTACGGCTACAATATCTTTCTCGGCGCCGGTTTTTACGCCAATTTCGACTGTGTGATGCTGGACGTCTGCCCTATCCATATTGGCGATAACTGCATGCTGGCGCCGGGCGTCCATATCTATACCGCCACCCATCCGCTGGATGCTGAGGCCCGAAACAGCGGCCAGGAATATGGCAAACCGGTGACCATTGGACACAATGTGTGGATTGGTGGTCGGGCGGTGATCAATCCCGGGGTGACCATTGGCGATAATGCGGTCATCGCCTCCGGAGCGGTGGTCACTAAAGACGTTCCCGCCAGTACCGTTGTCGGCGGCAACCCGGCGCAGATTATCAAGCGCCTTCCGCCGCCGAATGCGTAACTGTTATGCTTTTCTGTAACTGATCTGTTACTTTCTCCGCAGAATACTGCAACATAAAATAACCTTCAGGCTGAGCCTGCCGCACCTGAGCCATCGGGCGCACGGGGCGGGCTTATTGCAGAATTCGGGGACCAAGATGACAGAGATACAACGCCTGCTGACTCACACCATTGACGAACTTAACGTGCAGGAAAAACGCGATAATCGCCCGCGTTTTAGCATCAGTTTTATCCGCAACCATCCGGGCCTGTTTGTTGCCATGTATGCCGCGTTTCTGGCGACGCTGGTGGTCATGATGCGCTCTGAAACGCTGGTGGATTCGGTCTGGTTGTTGGTGGTGCTGTTCATCCTGTTCAACGCTTTTTTCTTCTTTGACGTCTATCCACGCTATCGTTACGAAGATATCGATGTCCTCGACTTTCGCGTGTGTTACAACGGCGAATGGTACAACACCCGCTTTGTCCCCCGACAGCTGATCGACCGTATCCTACAGTCGCCGGACGTCGATAGCGAGCAGAAGGCACAGCTTAAAAAAATGGTCGACACCAAAGGCGAGCTCTCCTTTTACGATGTCTTTACGCTGACCCGCGCCGGTACTGCGCAATAAGACGATTCAGCGTCCGCAGCGCCAGCGGATAGCGGGAAGCCGAAGTATTGCCATACCCCAGCACCAGCCCGCTCCGCCCCCGCCGCGGGTCGAGATAGAAATGACTTAGCGCAGCGGGCGCCAGCTGAAACTGACGCGCCTGCTGCGCAATCGTTCGATCGTCGATCCCCTCTATGGCCAACGTCAGATGGAGTCCCCCTTCCCCACCGAGGACTTCGCACGGCACGGTAATCTCTTGCGCCAGCGCCTCGCGCAGCTGTTGCTGACGTTTGCGGTACAGACGACGCATCGCTGCCAGATGACGCGCATAGTGTCCCTTCTCGATAAAGCTGGCCAGCGCACGCTGTTCAGCGCGGTGCCCGCCGCGCAGCAGCGCGCCAATGGCCTCCTGAGCGGCATCCGCCAGCGCGGACGGCATGACCATAAAACCGATACGCAGCGCCGGAAACAGGGTTTTACTGAAGGTGCCGAGATAGACCACCGGGGCATCCGGGACCATCCCCAGCATCGCCGGGATCGGCTCTCCGCTGTGGCGAAACTCGCTGTCGTAGTCATCCTCCACAATCCACGCGCCGTGCCGATGGGCATACTCCACCAGCGCCAGACGCCGCGCGGCGCTCATGACGCTCCCAAGGGGATACTGATGAGAGGGAGAGGTGAAAATCAGCCGGGGTGGCTCTGCCACGCCGTTGGCGATACACATCCCTTCACCATCGACGGCCATCCCACAGACCCGCAGCCCCGCTCGCTGGAAACCACTCCTGGCGCCCAGGTACCCCGGCTCTTCCAGCCACACGCTGTCGCCCGGGTTGGTCAACAGCGAGGCGCATAAGTTGACCCCTTCCAGCGCCCCCTCGGTGATGACGATCTGCCGGATATCGCACCGGATGCCCCGGGAGAGCGCCAGATGGCGGGCGATAGCCTCCCGCAGTTGGGGATCGCCCGCGGCCTCACCGTAGCCCAGCAGCGTGCTGCCTTCGTCGCGCAATGCCTTATCGATTAACCGCCGCCATAGCGGCAGCGGGAAATAGTTCACCGCCGGCATGCCAGGCGTAAACGGCAGCGCCGGCGAGTCACGGCGCATAGCGGCTGGCAGCCCCTGCAGCCGCTCAGACAGCACAACGGGTGGCGCGATTACCTCCTGCCGACGGCTAGCGGCGAGCGGCACCACCTGCGTCCCCTGACGGCTTCGCGTCAGGTATCCCTCCAGCGTCAGCTGCTCCAGTGCGGCATTCACCGTATTACGCGACAGATGCAGTCGACCGGCAATCACGCGCGATCCTGGCAAACGGCAGCTGGCCGCCAGGGTTCCCTGCAGGATGGCATGGCGCAAAGTGTGGTAAAGGGCGCGCTGCAGGGTTTCGTCCGTTCGCTGCCGCATCCCCTGCGTCACCAACCCATAAAACGCATCGTCCGGTATATTCATGTCGCCTCCTCGTGGATCCATAAAAACATACTCTAATGGCACTTTTTATGGAACCAGCCAGCGCGTACGCTGCCTGTACATCCCCAATAAGGAAACCGCAATGTGTGAATACAATCAGTTTGGACAGGCGCTCGGCGCCGCGCTGCCCGACTGGCAACCCCGCCCCTGGCCGACCCGGCAGATACTTCAGGGCAGCCGCTGTCGGCTCGAACCACTCACCCTCGCCCACGCCAGCGATCTGTTTGCTGCCCATCAGCTGGCGCCCGACGCCCGCAGCTGGACGTGGCTGCTGCGCGAACCGGAAACCAGCCTGGCTGAATTTAGCGCCTGGGTGGCGCAGGTTGCGACGCTGGCCGATCCGATCCATTTCGCCGTCGTTGACCAGCAGCGTGGAACGGCGGTCGGTTCACTGGCGTTAATGCGCATCGATGCCACCCATGGCGTGGTCGAGGTGGGGCATGTCCATTTCTCTCCGCTGCTAAGCCGAACGGCTATGGCCACCGAAGCGCACTGGCTGTTGATGCAGTATGTGTTCGAGACGCTCGGCTACCGTCGCTATGAATGGAAATGCAATAGCCTCAATACGCCGTCAGGCCGGGCGGCAAGGCGACTGGGATTTCAGTACGAAGGACGTTTTCGTCAGGCGCTGGTGAGCAAAGGACACAACCGGGACACGGACTGGTTTTCAGTGATTGATGGCGAATGGCCGCAGCTGGATAGCGCCATGCGCCAATGGCTGGCCGCCGACAATTTTACCGCCGACGGTCAGCAGCGCCGTCCCCTGGAAAGCTTCCGTTAACGACGTTTTTTGCGCCCCTGCACTGCTTTGAAGCGGGGGTTGCTCTTGCAGATCACGTACAGCCGCCCTTTGCGTTTGACCAGCTGGCAATCCGGGTGGCGCTGTTTGGCGCTGCGTAATGAGTTAACGACCTGCATCATGCCTTCCTTTTTGCATCAATGAAGCCGCCAAAGCGCTGGCGGAAACGGGCCGCGCTACCCTCGCTGGCGAACGTTTTTTGTTTGCCGGTGTAGTACGGATGCGATTTCGAGGAGACGTCGATCGTCACATACGGATACGTCTCACCGTCGAGCTCAATCACGCGTTCGGTGCGGATGGTTGAGCCAACTTTAAAATATTCATTGGCGCTGGTGTCGTGAAACACCACCGTGCGATAGGGAGGATGGATATGGGCTTTCATGATGACCTCATCATTATGTTATAACATAACAATTAAGGTACGCCGTTCCACGACAAAGATCAACCATGGTCATATCAGGGGTAATAACAAAGAGGCGAGTTTCCTCGCCTTTGGCTTCAGGGTGCCAGACGGTGGGCGATAGCGCGAAGTTGCTCCGCGATAGCCTGCAGATCTTTCCCCTGCTCGACTCTGGCGCCGCTGGAATGGCGAATCACCAGGCGCGCCGGCAGGATGGATGAGGTATGCGCCGCACCGCTGGTACTGGCGAGGATCCGCCGCACCGCCTCTTTCCCCTGCAGGTCGAGGTCCAGCGAGACCGTACTCAATGCCGGATAGAAAAAGGAGCTTTCGTAGGTATCGTCATAGCCAATCACCGACTTCTCTCCCGGCACCGCCACCTGATGCTGATGGAAGGCGCTGAGCACCCCCAGCGCCATCTGGTCATTGCCCACCAGCACGGCGCTGAAATTAGGCGTTTCCCGCAGCATCTGCAGCGCGCCGGCGTAGCCGCTCTGCGCATCCCAGTTGCCGCGCAGGACGGTCACCGGCTTCAGACCGTAGCCATCCAGGGTCTCGAGCCAGCTTTTCAGCCGCAGTTTCGCCGATACGGAGCTGTCCGGGCCTGCCAGCAACGCAATCTCCCGATGCCCCATCTCATAGAGATATTTGACGCTGGCCCGGGTGCCGTCCGCCGGGTTAAACGAAACGTTAAACACGGAGCTGTAGGGATCAACGTCGAGAAACAGGCAGACGATATCATCATTGTCAGCGGCGATTTTCTGCGCCTGTTCAGTCTCCAGCGGCACGTTGATAATGACCTTATCCACCCGCTGAGACTTCAGCTCATTGATGGAATCCTGGATGCTTTGGTTGACGCTCTCATCAATCATTGAAATCAGGACCTGGTAACCTTCCAGATTGGCATAGCGTTTTACCGCCGCCGCCACCTGAGAGGGGGCATGCCAGGCCAGCGAAATCGTCACCAGTCCGACCGTCTGGCTCTCCTTCCCCACCAGCTGCTGCGCCAGCCGGTTTGGCACATAGCGCAGAGCCTCTATCGATTTCTCCACCTTGCGGCGCGTCGCTTCGGATACATTGGCAGATTTGTTGAGTACCCTGGACACGGTCTGGTAAGAGACGCCCGCATGACGAGCGACGTCTTCCAGAGTAGCGCTTTTAGACTTCATGGTCCGGTTCCTTATGTTGTTATCCCATGATTGTAACAGGGGCCATTTGAAAAAACGCTCACCGCTACCTCTCATCGCAAAATTACACCACAAAAAGTATTACGTTCACAACCAGGTTAATTGTGAATCACCTCACTCATCACAACAAAAACCAGCGTTATTATTTGCACTTAGTCACACAATAATCATATCTCATTTGCCTGAAGTTACATTTAGGCATTTTATGACATCAGTTATGTGAACGTAATACAAAACAATAAGAGGATAGAGATGAATACGACACTGCGCGTCCTTTCCACAGCATTAGCCGCTGCGCTAATCGCCCCTTCCGCCTTTGCGGCTACCGCTGCGATCCCGACCGTTGATTTTCATGGCTATTTGCGTGCCGGGGTTGGGGTCTCCGGCGACGGTAGCGAAGCGGAATGGCAAAAGAACAAGCTGGGCCGGTTGGGGAACGAATCGGATACCTATGGCGAGCTGGAGTTAGGCTCCGAGGTCTACAAAAAAGATGATGTCAGTTTCTATCTCGACAGCATGGTCAGCATGGTCTCCGATGGCTCTAACGATAATGAAACCACGCTGAACGATGACGCGCAGTTCGGCTTACGTCAGCTGAACCTGCAGATCAAAGGGCTGATCCCGGGCGATCCGAATGCGGTGATCTGGGGCGGCAAACGTTACTACCAGCGTCACGACCTGCACATCATCGATACTAAATACTGGAACATTTCCGGCTCCGGGGCCGGGGTGGAAAACTACACCCTTGGCCCGGGCGCCGTCTCGCTGGCGTGGATCCGCGGCGATGCCAACGACGTTGACTATCGCGTCGATGGCGACAGCAACGTCAATATCAACTATATCGATTTACGCTACGCGGGATGGAAGCCGTGGTCCGGGTCGTGGACCGAATTCGGCATCGACTACGCCATGCCGAACACCACCAAAAAACAGGACAGCTACGGCGGACTGTACGATGCCGAAAATGGCGTGATGCTGACCGGTGAAATCAGTCAGGATATGCTGGGCGGCTATAACAAAACCGTGCTGCAGTATGCCAACAAAGGTCTGGCGCAGAATATGGTCTCCCAGGGCGGCGGCTGGTACGATATGTGGAACTACGTGAACGACGCCACCGGCTATCGCGTGATTAACACCGGTCTGATCCCAATTACCGAGAAATTCTCCATCAACCACGTTCTGACCTGGGGCTCGGCGGATGACATTACCGACTATACCGATAAAACGCGGATGCTGTCGCTGGTCGCCCGCGGGCAGTATCAGTTCACCGACTACGTGCGCCTGATTGGCGAAGTCGGCGGTTTCTATCAGAAAGACAGCTATAACAATGGCACCAGCTACAAACAGGCCGGTGAGAAATATACCATTGCGCTGGGCCTGGCGGACGGGCCGGACTTTATGTCACGCCCGGAATTACGTATTTTCGCGTCGTATCTGAATGATTCCGAAGATGGTAAACCGTTTGAAGACCAGACGGCGAATAATACCTGGAATTTCGGCGTACAGGTTGAAGCCTGGTGGTAATATCGCGCTGGTAAGACAAATACGTTATTTATATCTCCAACTGTAAGGTCATTAATTTCCCTCCGGTAATCATTATTGCCACTGCTGTCTTTGTCTTATTTTCGGGATAACCTGTTTTCAGGTTATCCCGTTTTATTTATTTCCGCGCGGCAAAATGGTCATCCAGCAATTGACGTAGCGCATCGGACTGCTTACCGAAAATAGCATGAACCTGCTGGCCAAGAATAATGACACCCAGCGCGCCCTGCTGCTGTAATGCGTCCGAGTCCACGGCTGCCAGATGACGAACCGTTACCCGTAGACGGGTAATACAGGCGTCCACTTGGGTAATATTCGCTTCACCGCCGAAGGCCTGAACTAACGCCTCGATTTGCTGTTTTTCCGCTTCGCTTAACGGCTGTGCCGGACGTGCAGGAGAGAAATAGTGCAGGAAAGATTTTAAACTCACCATCATAAACTCCAGGGTAATAGATACAAAAAAGCCTGCTCGGCAGAGCAGGCGTGGAGAAAAAAGGATTAGGCGTGGCGACGGAGAATACGGCAATCCCATGCTGACAGGGTCAGCGGGTCCGACACCGCCGCGTCGGTCAGGCAATCCCGATACCCTGACGGCAGGCTCAGGGTATGGCTTTGCGCGCTGTAGTTCTGCAGGAAGACAAACGTGCTCTCACCGTCGGTGCGCGCAGTAGCCACCACGCCGGGCGGTAAATCCGCCGCGATCGCCCGCGGTAGCGCCAGCTCCTTGCTCAGGGCGGCAAAGAAGTCGCGCTGGAAGGCCAAATCGTTGCGGGAGGCCACATGCCAGGCTTTACCTTTCCCGAAGCCGTTCACCGTCACCGCTGGCCTTCCGGCATAAAAATCATCCCGGTAGGTGGCCAGCGTCTGCGCGCTTTCGGTATGGATCAGTTCACAGAGATGGCGCACCTGATACGGGCCCTGCAGACCGCACTGATTCCCGGCCAGGCCCTGCACCAGATTAAACTCGCCGTCATTCAGGCAGTCGATCTCTTCCGCCCAGATGCCCAGCAGATTGCGCAGCGGGCCCGGGAAGCCGCCGAGATAGCAGAGATCGGATTCGTTGACGATGCCGGTCCAGTAAGTGGTCACCAGATGGCCGCCGCTGGCGACAAACGCCTCCGCCCGCGCGGCAAAGCCGTCGCGCACCATGTATAACATCGGGGCAATGACCAGCCGGTACGGCGTTAAATCAGCGTCGGCGTCAATCACATCGACGGCGATGCCCTGCTCCCAAAACGGACGGTAGTGCTCATTGACCGTCTTCTCATACTCCATACCCAGATTGCGCGGTCCCTGGGCGTCATCAAGCGCCCAGCGGTTCTGCTGGTCGAAGATAATCGCCACTTTCGCCTCGGTGCGACAGCCCCGGACCTCCGGTAGCTTGCTCAGTATCTCACCGAGTTTACTGACTTCACGGCCAATACGGGTATCGATGTGCCCGACATGGTCGACCACCGCGCCGTGAAATTTCTCAACCGAACCGCGACTTTTCCGCCACTGGAAATACTGCACCGAGTCGGCGCCATGCGCCACCGCCTGCAGCGAGGAGAGAATATGCATGCCCGGTTTCTTCAGTTTGCTGGTCGGTTGCCAGTTAGTCGCACCCGGCGTGGACTCCATCAGCACAAACGGCTGGCCGCCCTTCAGGCTGCGCATCATGTCGTGATACATCGCGGTGTAGCAGGCCAGCGCGGTTTCGTCTTTGTCGCGGTGCCACATCGGATAGCTGTCCCACGAGATAAAGTCCAGCACCTCCGCCAGCTGCCAGTAGTCATAATCGTAGAAATACTCCATAAAGTTGGTGGTCACCGGGAGGGCGGCATTCGCCGCCTTCAGCGGGGCGATTTCATGGCGGCAGAAATCGGTCACCTGAGCGGTGTTAAAGCGATGCCAGTCAAGGTTGAGACCGTGGATCGACGTTTCACCCTGCGGCGCAGGCGATTCAATCTGCGACCAGTCGGTATAGGTATGGCTCCAGAAGGTGCTCCACCAGGCCTGGTTGAGGTTCTCCAGGGTCTGGTACCGCGTCTTCAGCCAGTCGCGAAAGCGGGTCTGGCAGCGCTCGCAATGACATTCTCCGCCATATTCATTGGAAATATGCCAGCCCAGCACCGCCGGGTGCGCAGCATAGCGCTCCGCCAGCAGGCTATTAATTTTCAGGGTCTTCTCACGATAGATCGGCGATGACATACAGTGGTTGTGACGGCCGCCGTGCAGGGCCGGCACCCTATCGCGCCCCACCCGCAGAACCTGCGGATAGCGTTGAGACATCCACGCCGGACGCGCGCCGCTCGGGGTGGCCAGAAATACATGAATGCCGGCGGCATACAGTTTATCGAGAATAGTATCCAGCCAGGCGAAATCAAATACCCCTTCGCGCGGCTCAAGTTTCGCCCAGCTAAATATGCCCACCGACATCACATTGCATTTTGCCTGCTGCATCATGGCAATGTCTTTATCAATAATGTCGGGGTCATTCTCCCATTGTTCCGGATTATAATCCGCGCCATGCAGCAGCGTATTAACCTTTGGATGTAAAGGTGCAAATTTATTCATAATAAACTTCCTGAAAAGAACGACAAATAATTAATTAAATACTTTTACCGACGGCAGTACTTTTCCCTGGCAGTCAAATAGCGCCTGATTTTCCCGCGCATTACCCTCTTTCCATTCGTCATGGATATATTTCATCCCCGCCGGGGTGGCCCAGGTATTTCCCGGCACGGCAATCCACGTGGGCTCCCAGTAAAAAATACCTTTGCCGCGCTGGTCGGGAACATCTATTACGGCCTGCATCAGATCGTGAATATAGCGATATTGCCCCTGCACGGTAGCGGGATAGCCTCCGTCCTTTTCCTCTTTGGCCTGAAAACTGTTTTCCGCGTTATCGCAGTTAGCCAGGGTATAGGCATAGGCCGCCTCGACGACAATGACATCTTTGTTATAGCGTTTGCTGATGTCATCCATATTGGCCTTCAGGGCGCTGATCGGCCCGTTCCAGTAGGTGTACATCGACAAACCAATCACGTCATAGGGCACATGACGTTTCTCTATTTCGTCAAACCACCAGCGGAAGGTATCGTTCTTGGTCCCTTCAGCCAGATGCAGCATGATTTTCACCTGCTCGCCATTGCGCAGATTCGCCTTCAGACCATCAATGGCCGCGTTCAGCAGCCCGGCCAGCCGGTCGAACTCGCCGCCCCCCTGCCCCCAGCTTTTCCCTTCCGGCCACAGCATACCGCCGTTGATCTCATTGCCGATCTGCACCATATCCGGCAGGACGCCCGCCTGCTTAAAGCGGGCGATGGTATCCCGGGTATAGTCATGAATCGCCGTTTTCAGCTGCGGATAATCCATCTTTTCCCAGGCCTTGGGTTTGAACTGCTTGCCGGGATCGGTCCAAAAATCGCTGTAATGGAAGTCGAGCAGCAGCTTCATTCCCTGGGCTTTCGCCCGTTTCGCCAGCGCCAGAGTAGTGGCCAGATCGTTATTCCCGCCGCCATAGCCCTCGCCGCTTGCCGATTGCGGATCCACCCACAGGCGGAGGCGAACATAGTTGACGCCGTTCTCTTTCAGAATGGCGATCGGATCCTTACGCTGGTTATTCTGGTCGTAGAAAATTGCCCCGTGCTTTTCGGCATCCAGCAGCGTGGAGATATCCGCGCCTTTAATAAAGTCCGCCGGCATACCCTGAAAGGCGCGGGTTTCAAGCGCGTCCGCTGCCAGCGAAGGGAGGGAAAAACTGCATGCCAGACAAACCGCAAGCCATGCGGGTGTAAATCTTTTCATGTGCTTATCCTTTAGTACTGCCCGAGGTCAGGCCGGAGACGAAGTATTTTTGTAACGCCAGATAGAGGATCGCGACCGGCACGGCAATCAGCACCGCCCCCGCCGCGTAGGTGGTGTAGCTGGCCCCCATTTTTTGCGCCACCAGGTTATACAGACCGATAGGCAGCGTGTATTTATCCGGGGTACGCAGGATGGTGCTGGAGAGGATGAAATCCCCCAGCGGGCCGGTGAAGGAGAACAGCGCCACAACCGCGAGGATCGGCCTCGACAACGGCATGATGATCTCAATAAAGATGCGAAAGCTACTGGCGCCGTCCATGCGGGCGGACTCATCCAGATCTTTAGGGATCGCGTCGAGATACCCCTTCATCAGCCAGGTGTTCATCGGGATCATTCCCCCGACGTAGATCAGCACCAGCGCCAGATGGCTGTTTATCAGGCCAAGCAGTTGCGACAGCACAAAGATGGCAATCAGCGCGGAAAACTGCGGGATCATCTGCAGCAGCAGGAACAGCATCAACCCGTTCTGCCGCCCTTTAAAGCGGAAGCGGGAGAAGGCGTAAGCGGTAAAGCTGACGCTAATCAGGGTCAGCACCATGGTCAGAAAGCTGATTTTCATCGAGTTCCAGTACCAGGTGAGGTAATTCACATTGCCATTGAACAGATCGGCATAGTGCTGGAACGACAGGTTTTCCGGAATGATCGAGGTACTGAGCAGGCTATTGCCGGCGTTCAGCGACGCCCCGACGGTCCAGACCAGCGGGTAGATAATCACCACCGAGACCAGGATAACCACCAGCCAGGTGAGAGAGAGTCGGATCCACTTTTCGCGTTTAATACTGGGTGATTGAGCCATGTTGCTTCCCTTACGCCATGTCGTCATTTTTGAAGGATTTGGTGGCGCGGAACTGCCACAGCGCCAGGCCGACGACGAAGATCGACAGCAGGATAGTGATGGTCGCCGCGATGGCGTACTGCGACGAGGACATCGTCAGCTTATAGATCCACGACACCAGAATATCCGTCCCGCCGGCGTTAGATCCCGCCACCGCAGGGCCGCCGTTGTTAAACAGATAAATAATGTTGAAATTATTAAAGTTGAAGGTGTACTGGGTGATGATGATCGGCGCGATCGCGTACAGCACCAGCGGCAGGGTGATGGTGCGCAGGCGGGTAAAGGCGCTGGCGCCGTCCATCGTCGCCGCTTCATACAGATCGTCCGGGATCGCCTGCAGCACGCCGGTGGTCATGGCAAAGACAAACGGAAAGCCAAGCCAGGTCTGCATCATGATCAGCGCGGTTTTGGTCCAGAACGGGTCGGTTAGCCATGCCTTCGGGCTGATGCCGAAGAATGACAGGATCGCGTTGTTAATCACCCCGAAGGAGTCATTGAACATCCCGGCAAAGACGAGGATAGTGACAAACCCCGGCACCGCCCACGGCAAAATAAAGATGGTGCGAATCAGCGGCTTAAAGCGCAGATCTTTTTGGTTCACCAGAATCGCCAACAGCACGCCCACCGTACACTGCAGGGTGGTCGCCAGCAGCGTCCACACCACGGTCCACTGCAGCACATCCAGGAAGGTGGAGCGCCAGATGGAGAGGGTGAAAATATTGACGAAGTTTTTCAGCCCCACCCAGTCCACCAGCTTCGCCGGCGGCGTGTGGTACAGGTTGTAGTTGGTGAAGGCGATGGCAAAACCAAACAAAATGGGAAAGATCACCACAAAGACCAGCAGAATAAAGCCCGGGGTGATCATCAGGTACGGGAAGCCGTCGCTCAGCAGCATCTGGTACTGCTTACGCACGCTGTTCAGCGCGACCCCTTCATCGCGTTTTTTGCCGTTCAGCCACGCGTCCCGCAGCGAGAGAAAATAGATCAGCACGCCAAAAGCGACGATCAGCACGCTGATAATCCCCTCCGCTAACAGGAAGATAGAGTTATCCCGGGGCACCTCTTCACCCAGGGTATAGAGCCCCCACAGCCCCTCGCGCAGGAAATCGTAAAAAATACCCAAAAAGCTGCTCAGCAGCACCAGGAAGACCAGCCCCTTCAGCCACTGGCGATGATAAAACTGGCCGAAACCCGGCACGATTGCCAGCAACAGGCCGCACCACGCATGGCGCCCGGGCCCGCGCGCGTCGCTAAAATTTTCGCTGGAATGGATGCTCACACTCGACTCCTTCTACAAACGGGAGGTCCCCCTCCCGCTCGGTGACTTCACGTGACGGTAAATTACTGATTGCTGGCCTGCATCGCTTCAATCTGCATCTTGATCTGTTTCACCGCATTATCGAGCGCGGCCTGCGGCGCCTGCTTGCCGGTGAGGCTCAGTTCAAGCGCGGCATTGGCCGGCCCCCACACTTCCCCCATCTCCGGAATGCCCGGCATAGCCATCGCCCGAGCCGACTGGACGGCGACGGCGCTGGCCTTTTCGTCATTTTTAATCACCGGGTCGTCAATCATCGCCTTCAGCGGCGGGATTTCGCCGGTGGCGACATAGCGGGCTTTTACATACTGCGGCTGGTTGATGAACTCGATAAACTGTTGCGCCAGCGCCTTGTCTTTACTCCAGGTCGATACCACGTAGCCCTTAACGCCGAGGAAGGAGCTCATTGGCTTGCCGTCCGGCAGGGTCGGCAGCGGCACCACGCCATAGTTGATACCGGCGGCTTCATACGGCTGGAAGGCCCAGGGGCCGTTGATCACCGCCGCCGCTTTTTTTTCGGTAAACAGCGAATCAATGGCGTTCAGCCCGTTATCGCCGAGGATCCCTGCGGGGAAGGCCTTCTCGGCATAGAATTTTTTCAGGAAGGTCACGGCTTCCACGGCGCCGGGCGTATTGAGCCCCACCTGCTGCGGATTAAAACCGCCGCCGTCGTTCTTCGCGAAGATATAGCCGCCCATCGGGCCAATCGCCCCCCAGCTGTAGTAGATCTGATCAAACTTGGCCAGCAGGCCGTATTTGTTCTGCTCGCGCTGGGTCTTCGAGTAGTCCAGCCAGGCCTGCAGACTGTCCAGCGGCTTGTCGATCAGGTCCTTGTTGTAGATAAGCACCAGGGTTTCCACCGCTTTCGGGATCCCATACAGCGCGTTGTCCATGCGGAAGGCGTTGATAGAGGCTGGCGTAAAGGCATCCTGTTTCGCCTGCTCGACGTTGAGCGGCGAGAGCAGTCCCTGAACGACGGCGCCGCCGAGCTGGTCATTCGGGATCACCAGCACGTCCGGCCCAATGCCCGCCGGGCCATCGAGGCGCAGCTTTTCCAGCTGCTGGGCATAAGGCATCTCCTGCAGATTGACCTTCACGTTGTACTGCTTCTCAAAATCGCTGACAGCGGTTTTGATGCCAGTGGATTTTTTAATGTCTTCCCAAACGTTGAGCTGCCCGGCGGCATGCGCCTGCAGGCTGGTAAGTTGCCCCGCCGCGAGGGTGGTAAGGATCAGTGCAGCAAGCGTGTTCTTTTTCATTATCAACCTCATGTGAAGGTATAACAATTTAATGGTTTTTTATTTGACTTACGTCTGCCAGTTAGAAAAAAAATCATTTCAAACTGCCTTGTTACATAGAAAACAGACTCTGATTCGCTTTTGTTATACGCTACGCTTTGATTGGGGATAAAACTACCATAATCTGCCAGTTGTGTGATCATCCTTGCAGAAATGAAACGCCGCTGTATGGCGCAAAAACCGCGGAAGTTATAGTCAGGACATGATTTTAGCGCTGTTGAATATCGTCACGCTGATTTGTTACACGTAATACAAACACACTCAAATCAGCGACACGCCAACGGCAAACAACGGCTACTCACTTCGGGGAATGTGGATGTCCAATATACGACTGAGGAATGTCACCAAAAGGTTCGGCAGCACGGTGACGCTGCACCAGGTCAATCTCGATATTGAAGATGGCGAGTTTGCGGTCTTCGTCGGCCCTTCCGGCTGTGGAAAATCGACGCTGTTACGTATGATTGCCGGGCTGGAAGAGGTCAGTGACGGGGAAGTGCTGATTGGCGATGAGGTGATGAACGATGTGGTCCCCGCCCGCCGCGGCGTGGCGATGGTTTTTCAGTCCTATGCGCTCTATCCGCACATGACGGTGGCGGAGAATATGGGCTATGGGCTGAAAGTCAATAAAGTGCCGAAAGCGGAGATCCGTCGCCAGGTGGAAATGGTGGCCAAAACGCTGCAGCTCTCTCACCTGCTGGATCGTAAACCGAAGCAGCTCTCCGGCGGCCAGCGGCAGCGTGTGGCCATTGGCCGCGCTATCGTGCGTAATCCCCGGGTGTTTATGTTCGATGAGCCGCTTTCTAACCTCGATGCCGAGCTGCGCGTCGATATGCGCCTGCATATCGCCCGCCTGCACCAGGAGCTGAAGACCACCATGGTGTATGTCACGCACGATCAGGTGGAGGCGATGACGCTCGCCGATAAAATCGTAGTCATGAACTACGGGAAGGTCGAACAAATGGGTTCGCCGATGGCGCTGTACTACAATCCGGTCAACAAATTCGTCGCCGGTTTTATCGGCTCGCCAAAGATGAACTTTTTGCCGGCCACCGTCCGCGACTGGCAGGCAGAGCGCTTAACGGTCACCCTCGCCCAGGACCATCAGCTCACCCTGAACGTTGCCACCCAACCGCTGAAGCCCGGCGCCGCGGTCACGCTGGGGATCCGGCCAGAGCACCTCACGCCGGAAGTCTCCACCGGTACCGTGGTGGAGTTTCAATGTGAAGTGGTGGAGCGTCTGGGCAACAATACCTACCTGTTCGGCCAGTGCTACGGTCACGATAACGTCAAGGTTCTGCTGCCCGGCGACGTCCATTTCCGCCCGTGGCAGAAGATTAATCTGGCCTTCGATGACCGCTTCTGCATGGTGTTTGATGAGAACGATCTGCGCATCAGCGCCGATATCACGGCGCCGGATGCGCACTAAGCCAACATATTGCTGTCATCTGCGCAGCGTATGCTGCGACTGAATGCCGGAAAACATCCTGCCCGGCATTCACACCCTCATTTTTATTCTGCTGCATCGGAATCATCCTTCTCTCCCGGCATCGCAGGCTATTGTGATGCCGGTTTTTTTTCCCCGCGCAGCGCGATTTCTCCCGCTGCGCGCGGTTTATCTTTCGCATATACTGATGACACCCGGCGAACGATAAGGACACAGGCATGAGGACCCGGCATCTGATGGCGCTGTTTACAGGAGTGCTGATACTGGCCATCATCCTGCCTATCTCGCTCAGCATCTGGCAGGCGGCGCGGCAGGCCAAAATGCAGTTCTATCGTGAGCTGGATGATTATTCCAACCGTATTGTCGTCCGCACGCTGCAGGTCGCCGATCAGGCCCGGGAAGCACTGCGGGAGGCCGACTCACACTCTGCCGCTTCCTGTAGCCCGGAGCATCTGCTCGCCCTCCGCCGGATCGCCTATACCCATCGCTACGTGCAGGAAGTACTCTGGCTGGAAGATTCCGTACCGCAATGCTCCTCCCTGGAAGACCATAGCGTTGCGGTGACCTTCCCGCCACCGGACCACATTGCCCCCGACGGCTATCGCACCTGGCTGACCTCGATTAACGATCTTGGCCTTAATCACCAGATGACGGCCATGGCCAGCCGGCAGCATATGGTAATGATCGATCCCATCTCCTTCATTGATGTGGTGCCCGCCAGCGAGGAGAAGATCCATACCATGCTGTTTGGTTTGGACCATCTGAAAATGGTGATCAGCAGCCAGCCGCTGCCGGCGAAGGTCTGGCAACGGATTAAAGATCCGCACCTGAATATGCTGACCCTGGATAATACGGTCTACCGGATCCAGCGCATTCCCGAGCTGGGATCCGGCATTGTGACCTGGTCATCCACCCTGCCGCTTCAGCAGCGTATTCGCCAGCAGCTGATCTTCTGGCTCCCTGTCGGCATCTTCACCAGCCTGCTTGCCACCTGGCTGCTGCTGCGCCTGCTGAGACACCTGCGTTCACCGCGCAACAGTATGCTGGACGCCCTCAATTCCCAGGCGATTCAGGTTCACTATCAGCCGATTATTTCATTGCAGGACGGAAAAATCGCCGGGGCCGAAGCGCTGGCGCGCTGGCAGCAACCCGACGGCACCTTTTTATCGCCGGATATCTTCATTCCCCTGGCCGAGCAAACCGGACTGATCACCCAGCTGACGGAAGATATCGTCAGGAAAATTTTTGCCGACCTGGGCCTCTGGCTGAGGCAGCGGCCGGAAGTGCATATCTCCATCAACCTGTCGGTGGATGACTTACGCTCTCCCACCCTACCCAAGCTATTACACGATCAGCTGCAGCACTGGGGGATCGCCGCGGAACAGATTATCCTTGAGATCACCGAGCGCGGGTTTGTTGACCCGGAGACCACCATGCCGGTGATCGCACACTACCGCGAGGCCGGGCACCGCATTTCGATTGACGATTTCGGTACCGGCTACTCCAGCCTGAGCTATCTGCAGAAGCTGGACGTCGACACGCTGAAAATCGATAAATCCTTTGTCGATACCCTCGAGTACCGGCCGCTGACGCCGCACATTATTGAAATGGCCAAGGCGCTCAATTTGGCCACCGTCGCCGAAGGGGTGGAAACCGTAAGCCAGCGCGACTGGCTGAGACAGCATGGCGTTCAGTACGCCCAGGGCTGGCTGTACAGCAAAGCGCTGCCAAAAGAGTCGTTTATTCTGTGGGCGGAAGAGAACCTCCATGCGCATTAAGCGGCAGGCGGCATGCGCAGAAGGTCAGCGGGCGCGGCCTCTTCGCCGCCCTCTGCCGGAGGCTACTTCAGATAGGATTTAATCACCTGCATCACCGTCTCCAGATCCGCCTCACGCTGCGTCTCGTCTGGCTCTTTCACCACATGGTCGGTGAGATGTCCCTGGATAACCTGCAGCATCATGCCATTGACCGCGCCGCGGATCGCCGCCAGCTGCTGCAACACCTCAGCGCACTCATGCTCGCGATTAAGCATTTTCTCTAATGCGGTACTCTGCCCCTGAATTTTCTTCAGCCGGGTCAGTAACTTCTTTTTGTCTCTCACTGTGTGTGACATTACGCTATCCACCGTTTTTTTCTGTCCGGGATTACCGACCTGCGTGGTCAGCAACGCCTGCCAGCATACCATGATCCTTTTTATTAGCCGCTTTATCTACTGGGGGGTAGTATTTTACTACTGGGGGGGAGTAGGATAAACGCACTTTTGGCAAGGATCCCGATATGAACGATTTCACTTCCCTTCTGCAGCAGGGCAATGCCTGGCTGTTTATTCCCAGCGCAATACTGCTCGGCGCGCTGCACGGCCTCGAACCCGGGCACTCAAAAACAATGATGGCCGCCTTTATCGTGGCGGTGCGAGGAACCTTAAAACAGGCGGTACTGCTGGGGCTGGCGGCCACGGTTTCGCATACGGCGGTGGTCTGGCTGATCGCCATAGCCGGTCTGTGGTTTGGCCGCGGCTGGAACGCCCAAACCTCTGAACCCTGGTTTCAGCTGGTCTCAGGGATTGTCATTGTGCTGATTGCCTGCTGGATGCTCTGGCGCACCTGGCGCGAATCGCAGCCCCACACGCACCATGATCACCACCATGAACATGAGCACCACCATGAACATGAGCACCACCACGAACATGATCATCACCACGAACATGATCACCACCATGACCATCACCATGCGTCCTCATCCGCCGCGCCGCTGGTGGCGGAAGAGTGGCAGGATGCGCATCAGCGGGCCCATGCTCAGGAGATTAACCGGCGCTTTGATGGCCGTCAGGTGACGACCGGGCAGATCGTGCTGTTTGGCCTGACCGGCGGGCTGATCCCCTGCCCGGCGTCCATTACCGTGCTGCTTATCTGTTTACAGCTGAAGAAATTCTCGCTGGGCGCCACGCTGGTGCTGGGCTTTAGCGTCGGTCTGGCGCTGACGCTGGTGGCTTCAGGGGCTATCGCCGCCCTGAGCCTTAAACATGCCACCCGCCGCTGGCCGTGGCTTAACGACCTCTCGCGCAAGGCGCCCTGGATCTCAGGTTTACTGATTATTGTGGTGGGGATCTACATGATGCTTCATGGCCTGAGCGGTCTGTAAGCGATGAAAGGCCCTCTCCGTGATGAAGAGGGCGATGGGTTAATTCAGGAGACTATTTCCCGGGGAGGGCTGACCGCGTTGCGGTTGACGGGCTGACTGAACCACGGCAGGCACAGCTGGATAAGCGGTCCAATCGACAGCGCGTAAATGACAGTGCCGACGCCAAACTTGCCCCCCAGCAGACAGCCAATCAGCAGCACGGAAAGCTCGATCGCCGTCCGGATACCGCGCAATGACCAGCCGGTGCGAGCGTGCAGGCCGGTCATCAGGCCATCGCGCGGACCCGGGCCAAACCCCGCGCCAATGTACATCCCGGTGGCGATAGCGTTCAGCACAATCGCCACCACCAGCAGCGCACTGCGCGCCACCAGCGATTCCAGCGGCGGCAGGACGGCCAGCGTGGCGTCCGCCGCCAGCCCCAGCACGATCACATTGCTCACCGTACCGAGCCCCGGCATCTGCCGGATAGGGATCCATAGCAGCAGCACCGCGGCGCCGGTCAGAATAATCACGGCCCCGAAACTGATCCCCAGCTGTTTAGCCACTCCAAGATGAAAGACGTCCCACGGATCGGCGCCGAGATTAGCATGCACGAAGAGCGCCGTGGACACGCCGTAGAGCACCAGACCGATATATAACTGCAGCAGGCGACGAAGCATATTTTTTCCTCAACATCATTGCGAATGCCCTCATCATCAGCAAAAATGGACTGATAATTAATGGCCAGTTTTGGAAAAGTGGATCGCTATGTCAGCCCGACGCTTTGGAACACAGTCCCTGGTACGCCTGCTCGGCAACTGGCAGGAGTCCAGTTCACGCACACCGCTATGGCGCCAGCTGGCGGAAGCGCTCCGCCTGCTGATCCTCGATGGCCGTCTGACGCTACAGACGCGCCTGCCCGGCGAGCGCGAGCTGGCGGCGGCCCTCAACGTCAGCCGGACGACCATCGCCAGCGCCCTCGGCCAGCTGCGGGAGGAGGGATTTCTCCAAAGCCGCCAGGGGAGCGGGTCGCGCATTGTTTTGCCGGAACGCCCTGCCGACCTGCCGCCGCCCTCTGCGACCCCCTCGACGATCAATCTCTCTACCGCCGCCCTCAGCGCCGGTCCGGAGGTCCATCAGGCCTTTCAGCATGCCATGACCCTGCTGCCGCCCTATCTCGCCCAGACCGGTTACGATCAGCAGGGGCTCCCGGTGCTACGGGAAGCGATTGCCCGGCGCTACAGCGAACGTGGCCTGCCGACGCGGCCCGATGAAGTGATGGTGGTCAACGGCGCGCTCAGCGCCTTCGCGCTGATCCTGCGTCTGTTCACCGGCCCCGGTGACCGGGTGGTCATTGATGCCCCGACCTATCCAATGGCCATCAGCGCCATTCAGGGCGCCTCCTGCCGGCCCATTGGGGTCGCACTCCCACAGCAGGGGTGGGACTGCGATGGATTCGCGGCGATCATTGCGCAGACCGCGCCGCGTCTGGCATGGCTGATGCCGGATTTTCACAACCCCACCGGGCGCTGTATGGATGCCCTCACCCGCCAGCGGGTCGCGGACATCGCGGCCAGGACGCGAACAACGCTGGTGATCGATGAGACCATGGTCGACCTCTGGTATAACGCCCCGCCCCCGCCGCCGCTGGCCTGCTTTAATCCCGACGCCGCGGTGATCACCATCGGTTCGGCCGGGAAAAGTTTCTGGGGGGGACTGCGCATCGGCTGGATCCGCGCCAGCACGCGGACGATCGCCTCGCTTATTCAGGCCCGCGACTCTCTGGACTTGGGTACGCCGCTGCTGGAGCAGCTGGCCTGCAGCTGGCTGCTGGCAAACGCCGCCACGCTGCTGCCGCCGCGACGGGAGATGCTGAAGGCGCGCCGGGACATGTGCGAAGAGCTGATGAAAGAGTATTTTCCCCGCTGGCGCTTTACGCCACCGGAAGGCGGGCTCTCTTTTTGGGTGGAACTCCCTGACATGCTAGCCACTTTGTTCTCTGCACGTGCGGAAAGCCAGGGGATCCATATCGGCACCGGCACGCGGTTTGGTCTGGAGGGCGCGTTCGATCGCTATTTACGTCTGCCGTTTACGCTGCCGGATGAAGCATTGCGCCAGGCCTTCTCCACGCTACAACCATTGTGGCACAGCCTTGCAGAACAGCGGGAAAGTACGCGTTTGCGGAAAATAATATAAGAAAATATCGACGGGCTGGCTTCAGCCCGTCAAAAGTCCGTCATCCATGAGGTATATGAGATGTTTTTATAAAATTGCCTGGGTATCCTGCCATCTGGTTATGGCAACCCGGTGACAGAAATAAGGCAATTTCATTAATGCTGGCGCGGAATAGGAAACCCTTTCAAGGAAATAATAAAGCCATCTTCATCTTTTTTAATTTTAGCGCCGGTGTCACACCAGTCGGAGGCAATGCGAAAGAACTCATCACTACCGATATTCCAGTTCAGGCGAACGTGTTTCACGTATCCTGAGCGCAACATATCGCAGGCTTCGCTGTAGTTGCTGGCTGTAGAGAATTGTTGTTTCATTTTTTCTTCTTCAGAAGTTTTCTTAATGCTTTGATTTCTTTAGGGGTTAATGGCGTCGCTTCCTCTTCGGTATGCTGGCTGTCAATGTCCTCTTCCGTCACCCCCGCCTCATCTGCTGACGCCTCCAGCTGAAAAGCCAGCTGCAGCAGCTTTTCCGTTGCTGTACCCAGGTTCTCGTTATTCACTTCCGCATAATGACGCAACTTCTCTTTTAACTCAGCGTCAATTTTTACATTCAAAACCACTGTGGTCATAGCTACGCTTCCCGTGCAATAAAATCATCATAATTAATACACGAAGTTAACATGCTGATCCAGAGATATATTTTATAGCATGGATCTGGCAACAAATTCCCACCAATAAGATGCGCTTTATTTATGACACGCAAATGACATTAATATTTCAGTAGCATTTCATATTTATGACAAGTAAATATTATGGAATAAGTAGAGGGTGTTTTAGCAACTAAAAATAATATGTGATCTGTATCAGAAATAAATTCTGGCCAGCAGAGAAGACCGCACAAATACAAGGGGAAAATTACGAAAGCCGAAATGGGTGGGGGCCCTGCCAGCTACATCCCGGCACACACGTCGTCTGCTCTGGCTGCTTCCTTCCGGACCTGACCTGGTAAACAGAGTAGCGTTGCGGGAGAACCAACAGAGCCCCCATTGAGAGCGTTGTTACCCAACGCGCTGGCGCATTATCCCTGCTGACCTGGTGAATTGCAAGCACGCCCCGACTGCCTGCTGGTTTATTGCGCAATAGCGCGAATAAAACCAGTCACTCACGCTCAACCTGTGAGATTGCGAGCGCGCGCTCAGCACACAGTCGGGATATCCACCATACTTAGCCATCTTGTGTCCCCTTTTATCATCAGCACCTTGTCTCGACGGTAATCGAATGACTGACTCATCACCACAGACCATCACTCTGCCTTTACCCGCCATTGAAGGGATGACCATCGCCTTTCAGGGGGTGAATTATCTGCGCCCTGAAAAAATGCTCGACTTCGTGACCATCAGTCAGGCGCCGGTGCGGGCGGTCACGCCGCTGGCGCTGCTCTATTCCACCGTCGGCGTCCTGCGCCAGGTGGAACTGCGCAAGCTACCGGTCTACATCAGCGGTCGGGTGGTATACCCCATCTCGTCGCTGACCATGCCGGGCCTGCGCGCGAAGCTGATCATCAACGCGACCTCGCAGCGGTTAAAATTCCTTGAGAGCCTCATCGCCAGTTCACCTTCCGACAATGTCCATGGCATGCAGATCCTCGGCCTCGCTCTGACGTTCACCGTCGAACAGCCCGCCTGATCGGGCAGGCTGTACAGCCTGAAGATCAGCGCTTATGCTGGCGTTTTTCGGGTAACAGGACTGAATATGGATCCGCACGATACATTTCCCCAACGTGTCTGGCACATTGTGGCGTCGATACCGGAAGGGTATGTCACGACCTATGGCGATGTCGCCAGGCTGGCCGGTTCGCCGCGCGCGGCGCGCCAGGTGGGCGGTGTGCTGAAGCGTCTGCCGGAAGGGTCCACTCTGCCCTGGCATCGGGTGGTCAATCGCCATGGCGATATCTCCCTCACCGGCCCCGATCTGCAGCGGCAGCGTCAGGCGCTGCTGGCCGAAGGGGTGCAGGTCTCCGGCGGCGGCCATATCGATCTCCAGCGCTATCGCTGGGTTTACTGAAGACCAAAAAAAAGCCCCCATTCGGGGGCTTAGCGAGCTTACTGTGCGACAGGCACGGCGGTCTGCTGAACCGGAACCAGCGTCAGGTCGGCATGGGTGCCACCCTGGTTGATCACCGTCTGCACGGTATCGGTAATGAACATCAGCTGGCCGTTAACCGTAATCGCTGCGCTCAACAGAATGCGGGCGTTCGGTTGAATATCTGCCGGGTTGTAAGGCAGTGCAAAGTTGAATGGCGCCTGCTTGCCTTCGGTACGCACCGCTTTTTGCGACAATACGCGGGCTGGCGCATCGGCCAGAGAAGCATCCGACAGGGTCACCGTCAGCACCGCATCCGGCGGCAAAGCGATTCTCTGGCGGATATTAATCGTCCCCGTGACGCTCGGCTGCTGCTGCGCCACGCTCAGCGTCGCAATACCGTAAGGGTCGGGTGCGGCCGCCTGCGTCGAAGAATTGTTCGAGTGGTGATTAGCACAGGCGGTCAGCGTCGCGGCGACGGCTAAGGCACTAAACATATAGGCAAATTTCATGATGTTCTCCTTATCATCCCTTAATACCCAGGAGGATGTTCCGCCGCTTCGCCGGCAGGAACTTTCGTGTCGTCAATAAGTGTGGCACAGATCGCAGATTTCTTCCTGTTGACCGGTTGTTATTCAGATTATTACACCCATCGGACCACTTGCGATTCCAGGTTATACTTTGCCACATTACGCGCGCGGCGCCGCCATTGTTAACTGAGGAAAAGTATGAGTCAGGCACTCTCTAACCTGCTGGCATTATTAGATTTGGAAAAAATTGAGGAAGGGTTGTTCCGTGGACAGAGCGAAGACCTGGGATTGCGCCAGGTTTTTGGCGGCCAGGTGGTGGGCCAGGCGCTGTATGCAGCAAAAGAGACCGTGCCCGTTGAACGTCTGGTGCATTCGTTTCACAGCTACTTTCTGCGCCCCGGAGACAGTCAAAAACCGATCGTCTATGATGTGGAGGTGCTGCGCGACGGCAACAGCTTTAGCGCCCGCCGGGTCGCCGCCATCCAGAACGGGAAGCCGATCTTCTATATGACCGCCTCCTTCCAGGCGCCAGAGCACGGCTATGAACATCAGAAAGCGATGCCGGCCGCCCCCTCCCCTGATGGGCTGCCTTCGGAAACCGACATTGCCCGCAAGCTGGCGCATCTCCTGCCGCCGCAGGTGAAAGACAAATTCCTCTGCGATAAGCCGCTGGAGATCCGCCCGGTGGAGTTTCATAACCCGATGAAAGGCCATATCGCCGAGCCGGTGCGTCAGGTGTGGCTGCGCGCCAACGGCGCCGTTCCCGACGATCTGCGCATTCATCAGTATCTGCTGGGCTATGCCTCGGACTTTAACTTCCTGCCAGTGGCGCTGCAGCCGCACGGCGTTGGTTTCCTTGAGCCCGGCATGCAGGTCGCCACTATCGATCACTCGATGTGGTTCCATCGGCCGTTTAATATCAATGAGTGGCTGCTGTACAGCGTCGAAAGCACCTCGGCCTCCAGCGCCCGCGGCTTCGTCCGCGGCGAGTTCTACACCCAGGATGGCACGCTGGTTGCCTCAACGGTGCAGGAAGGGGTGATGCGCAACCGTAACGCATAAAAAAAGCCTCCCCTACGGGAGGCTTTTTGCTAAATGGAGAAGGGTTTTCTGTCAGGCGTTGTAAGCGTTTTCGCCATGGCTGTTGACGTCCAGCCCTTCGCGCTCCTGCTCTTCCGGCACGCGCAGCCCTACGGTCATATCCGCTACTTTGTAGCCGATGAAAGCGACGACGCCGGACCAGACCACGGTAATGCCGATACTTTCCAGTTGCACCAGCAGCTGATGGCCCATGGTGACGCCTTCCGCATAACCGACGCCGCCCAGAGAAGTCGCCGCGAAGATACCGGTCAGAATACAGCCGACGATGCCGCAGACGCCGTGAACGCCGAAGACGTCGCAAGGGTCATCCACACGCAGCCAGCGTTTCAGCGCAGTCACGCCCCAGATACCCGCCAGGCCAGAGGCGATACCGACGATCAGCGCGCCGCCGACACCGATATAACCACACGCCGGCGTAACGCCAACCAGACCGGCAATTGCCCCGGAGCAGGCGCCCAGCAGTGAAGGTTTGCCGCGCAGAGCCCATTCGCCAAAGGTCCACGCCAGGATAGCAGCGGCGGTCGCCACGACGGTGTTAACGAACGCCAGGGCCGCGATTTCATTCGCTGCGCTGGCAGACCCGGCGTTGAAACCGAACCAACCCACGTAGAGGATAGCGGTGCCGGTGAACACCATCGGCAGGTTATGCGGTTTGAACGCTTCTTTGCCGAAGCCCACGCGTTTGCCCATCATATACGCGCCCACCAGCCCGGCGACCGCGGCGTTGATGTGCACAACGGTGCCGCCGGCGAAATCCAGCGCGCCATGCGTCGCCAGCAGACCGCCGCCCCAGACCATATGCGCAATCGGCACGTAGGAGAGCGTCATCCACACCACCACGAAAATCAGCACGGCGGAGAAACGGATACGTTCAGCCAGCGCCCCGACGATCAGCCCGACGGTGATGCAGGCGAACGAGCCCTGGAAGGCGACGTGGATATACTGATAGAAGGTGCCCATCAGCGCTTTCAGTTCAATATTTTTCAGCATCACCCAGTCAAAGCTGCCGAAGAAGCTGCCGCCGGTGCCGAAGGCCAGGGTATAGCCATAAATGACCCACAGTACGCAGACCAGGCCAAAGGTGACAATCACCTGCGTCAGCATGGAAAGAACGTTCTTACCGCGGATCAGACCGCCGTAAAACAGCGCAATCCCCGGGATAGTCATAAACAGAACCAGCGCGGTGCAAATCATCATAAACGCGTTATCGGCTTTGTCCGCCACCGCAGGCGCGGCCATCGCCAGCCCCGGAAGAAGGGCTAATGCCCCCAGACCCGATTTCATTGTTGCCATTTTCATTGTTTCGTTCCCCATCACTGTGTGGTCTGGAAATTACAGTGCCGCTTCGTCAGCTTCGCCGGTACGGATGCGAATGACGCGCTGCAATTCAGCGACAAAAATTTTGCCGTCGCCAATTTTTCCGGTGTAAGCCGCTTTGCTGATGACATCGATAACTTCATCCAGCTGATCGTCGGCGATCGCCACATCAATCTTCACTTTTGGCAGAAAGTTGACGCTATACTCGGCGCCGCGGTAGAGCTCCGCATGTCCTTTCTGACGGCCAAATCCTTTGACTTCAGTGACCGTCAGGCCCTGAATGCCGATGGAAGACAAGGCTTCACGCACGTCTTCCAGTTTGAATGGTTTGATTACCACGGTAACCAGCTTCATAAGTCCCCTCCAGTCAGTATTCGGTAATGGCCGCAGCTAACACGATGGATATAAAGCAAGGGCTATGCCAGAAATGAAAAAAGGCCGCTGAGCGGCCCTTTGATGGCAAAAAACAGGCGAGAGGTCAGGCATTAGCCGGCGTAAAGGCATTTAACGGGCAAAAATGCACCACAGCGGTGCATTTGATGTAACGTTTTTGCACCACGACAGGCCGCCCAGCCTTCGCTGCCTGCTGGTGGTGCATCAGGCGCTGAGCGACTCTTCTCTGGCGCTGGCCGCCAGCTCTTCACCAGCCAGCTGTAGCTGATACATCTGCCAGTAGCGGCCTTTCGCCGCCAGCAGCTGCTGGTGGTTGCCCCGCTCGACGGCCTGACCACGATGCAGAACCAGAATGGTATCCGCCTCGACGATGGTCGACAGCCGATGGGCGATAACCACCAGGGTGGTATGCTGGCGAACCTTCGCCAGCGCCTGCTGGATCGCCTGCTCGGTACCGGAGTCGATGTTTGCCGTCGCCTCATCCAGAATCAGTACCTGCGGGGTGTCCACCAGCACGCGCGCCAGCGCCAGCAGTTGCTTCTGTCCGACGGAGAGATTATTGCCCTGCTCGCCCAGTTGTGTGTACAGGCCGTCGCTCATGCTGCGCGCCACCGCCGCCAGCTGCACCGCCTCCAGCGCTTCCCAGACCTGGGTTTCGCTGATGTCCCGGCCCAGCGCGACGTTGGCATAGAAGGTATCCGCCAGCACCACCGGATCCTGTTGCACCATCGCGATGCCCCGACGCAACGCGCTGTGGCTGAGAGAAGCGAGCGGCCGGCCATCGATGCGGATCTCCCCATGGGTTAACGGGTAATAGCCCATCATCAGACTGGCGAGGGTACTCTTCCCGCTGCCGGTATGCCCGACCAGCGCCACAAAGCTGCGGGAAGGGATATCCAGCGTGATATCCTGGAGGACCAGACGATCGCCGCGGTAGGCGAAGGAGAGATGGTCGATTTCCACTTGACCGCTGCTCAGCGGCGCGTCATCGGCGCCCCACGCCTGGCGTGGACGATCCATTAGCTCGAAAACGCGTTCGCCGGCGACCACCGCCTGCTGCAGCATTGACTGCTGGGTGGTCAGCTCAATGAGCGGCTCGTTAAGGCGTCCGAGATAGCTGATAAACGCATACAGGACCCCGACCTCAATCGTGCCCGCCGCGCTAAAGCCGAACAGCATCAGCAGCCCGCACAGCACCAGCGAGGAAAAAAGACTCAGCAGCGGACGCAGCAGAAAACCGTCGAGGCGTAGCGTCTGCATCCGCGCCAGGTAGTGGGCGTAGCTGGCCTCACGCATCCGTTCGCCAAAACGCGCCTGCTGGCGGAACTGCTGAATGACCCCCATGCCGTTGATCACTTCGTTAAAGCCATCGTTGATGTCGGCAAGCCAGGCGCGTACCCGGCGCACGATCGGCGTGCTATAGCGCTGATAAATGATCATCACGATCAGCACCGCCGGGAAAATCGCGATCGCCACCAGCGCCATCCGCCAGTCGAGGCTAAACATCGCCACCAGCATCGCGCCGATCAGCGCCGCGCTACGCAGCACCGTCGCCACTACCGTCACGTACAGGTCGCGAATGACTTCCGTATCGTTGGTTACCCGGGAGATAAGCTGCCCGACCGGCTGAGTATCAAACTCGCTGAGCGGCTGATGCAGGGCGGCATCCATCACATCGCTGCGTAACTGCTGGACCACGCCAACCGCGGCGCGGTTAAACAGCAGCGACTGGCTATAGTGCAGTAACGCCGCCAGCAGCTGCAGACCGATATAGGCTGCCGCCAGGCCTGCCACCAGCTTCAGCGGCAGAGTATGTTTCGCCACCATATTGTCGATGAAATAGCTGATAAGCAGCGGACCGCTCACTTCCGCCGCCGCCGCGATCCACATCATCGCCACCGCGATGGCCAGCGGCTTACGCCACGGTGAACCATAGGCCAGCAGGCGTTTAAGCGTCGGCCAGAGTTCGGTAAAGCTACGCATCCAGGGCCTCCTCTTGCTCCTGGGGAACCTCGTCGAGCGCGGCCTCCAGCTGCTGATAGCGATACATGTCGCGATACCAGCCTGGCTGCACGGCCAGCGCCTCATGGCGGCCGCGCTGGGCGACATGCCCATGCTGCAGCACCAGAATTTCACTGGCCTCGGTCAGCGCCGACAGCCGGTGGGCGCTGATGATCACCGTCCGGCCCTCTCCCCACTGGCGCAGGTTATGCAGGATCTGGTGCTCCGTACGGCCATCCACCGCCGATAAGGCATCATCCAGGATCAGAATTTCGGCCTCCAGCAGCAGGGCGCGGGCAATAGAGATACGCTGTTTCTGGCCGCCGGAGAGCATCACGCCGCGCTCGCCCACTTCGGTATCGTACCCCTGGGGCAGACGCAAAATGTCGTCATGCACGCTGGCCAGCCGCGCCACCCGCTCAATCTGTTCCGGCGTCGCGTCCGGTTTTCCCAGCGCGATATTATTGGCGACGGTATCGGAGAATAAAAACGGCGTCTGATTGACCACCGCCAGCCGTTCGCGCCAGCTGTCGAGCTGCAGACGCGGTAGCGGCAGATCGTGAAAGCGGATCTCGCCGCTGGTGACGTCAAAATGGCGCTGCAGCAGGGCCAGAATGGTGCTTTTGCCGGCGCCCGTCGGCCCGCAGATGCCCAACATTTGCCCCGGCTGAAGGGTAAAATTAACCTGTTCCAGTGAAGGTTTGCTCGCCTGCGGATAGATGAAATCGCGGATAGCGACCTGCAGGACACCGCGGCCTGCCGGCACCGTTTCGGTCCCGTCGTCCACCGCCGGCGCCTCTTCGAGCAGGGTGCGGATACGACCATAGGCCGCGCTACCGCGCTCCACGATGTTAAACATCCACGCCAGCGCCAGCATCGGCCAGATCATCAGGCCAAGGTACATCACGAAGCTGGTCAGCTGCCCCAGCGTCAGGCTGCCGTGGATAACCATCCAGCTGCCGCCGCCGATGGCCAGCAGGTTCGCCGCCCCGATGGCGATATAGATGGTAGGGTCGAAGCGAGCGTCAATTCGCGCCACGCGCATATTTTTCGCTCCGGTATCGGCCGCATCGGCGGCAAACTGCGCCGACTGGCGATCCTCCAGCCCGAACGCCTTAATCATGCGGATGCTGGTCAGGCTCTCCTGCGTGCGATCGTTGAGGCTGGAAAAGGCCGCCTGGGCGACGCGAAAACGTTCGTGAAGGGCATCGCCGTTGCGTTTGATCGCCAGGGCCATCAGCGGCATCGGCAGCAGCGCCAGCAGGGTGAGCTGCCAGCTAATCTGCGTCGACATCACAATCAACACCGCACAGCCCATCACCAGGGAATCCACCAGGGTTAACACCCCTTCACCGGCGGCAAACACCACCCGGTCCACGTCATTGGTGGCGCGGGCGATCAGATCCCCGGTGCGATGGCGTAAATAGAACGCCGGATGCTGGCGGCTCAGCTGCCGGTAAAAGTCTTCCCGCAGTTCGACCGCCAGCTGGTAAGAGGCGCCGAACAGCAGCACGCGCCAGACATAGCGCAGCAGGTAGACCATCACCGCGATCAGCACCAGCGCGCCGATCCACATCCACACCTTCTCCGCGGTGTAATGTTGTTGCGTCACGCCGTCGACCACAATGCCCACCACCTTCGGCGGAACAAGCTGCAGGACGGCAATAATGGCCAGCAGGGCAATTGCGCCAAGATAGCGGCGCCACTCCCGGCGGAAATACCAGCTGAGTTGTGCAAATAATCGCAAGCAGTAAGATCCTGATTTGTTATGGGTTACGGCGCAATACCGTTATTCGACAGGCAAGGCGGTGGTGTATTTTATCTGTTCCATGGCAAAACTCGAAGTGACATCCGACAGCCCCGGCACGCTGTTCACCAAACGTTTATAAAAGTCGTCATAGCGCTTCATATCGGCCACCTGCACCCGCAGCAGATAGTCATACTCCCCCGCCATCCGCCAGAAGCCGAGCACTTCAGCCATCTGCGTCACTTCGCTCACAAAATGGCAATACCAGTCACTGCTGTGATGCTGAGTCTTGATCAGGACAAACGCCGTCAGCCCCAGCCCCACCTTTTCCGCATCCAGTAAGGCGACGCGCCCGCGGAGAATACCCTCATCCTCAAGTCGTTTCAGGCGTTTCCAGCAAGGGGTCGTGGTCAGATTAACGGCATCGGCCAGCGCCTGCAAAGAGAGGGTGCAATCTTCCTGCAGCAGCGCCAGCAGCTTACGGTCAATTTTATCTAACATAAGGCCACCAGAGAGAATAATTTACTCCCGCAATTGTAATTGAAAGGCCAAATAGCAACAATTTTTCCCGCACAATCCGCTAAGCTGGGCACAAAATGACAAACAGGAATCCGAGATGAATAGCGCCTGGGTAAAACACGCCATTAGTGAAATTAACGCCGACTATCAGCGTTCCGCCGATACACACCTGATTCGCCTGGCGCTGCCTGGTTTTCCGGGGATCCCGATTTATCTGAAGGATGAAAGTACGCATCCGACCGGTAGCCTCAAACATCGTCTGGCGCGGTCGCTGTTTCTCTATGGCCTGTGCAACGGCTGGATCAAAGAAGGCACCACGATTATCGAATCGTCTTCGGGTTCGACTGCAGTTTCTGAGGCCTATTTCGCCCGCCTGCTGGGGCTGCCGTTTATCGCCGTGATGCCCTCCTGCACCGCCAGACGCAAAATCGAACAGATCGAGTTCTACGGCGGACGCTGCCATTTTGTGCAGAGCGCCTGCGAAATCTACGCGGCTTCCGAAACGCTGGCGCGTGAACTGAACGGCCACTATATGGATCAGTTTACCTTCGCCGAGCGGGCCACCGACTGGCGCGGCAATAACAATATCGCCGACAGTATTTTCCGCCAGATGAGCCATGAGCCGCACCCGCAGCCGTCGTGGATCGTGATGAGCGCCGGCACCGGGGGGACCTCGGCGACCATTGGCCGCTATATTCGCAGCCAGGGTTACGAGACGCAGCTGATGGTTGTCGACCCGCAAAATTCAGTATTCCTCGATTACTGGCAGACCCGCGACGCCAGCCTGCGCAGCCCGATCGGCAGCAAAATTGAAGGCATCGGCCGCCCGCGCGTCGAGCCATCGTTTATTCCCGATGTTGTCGATGAGATGCTGCGCGTGCCGGATGCGGCGAGCGTGGCCACTGCTCTGTGGCTGGAAACGCAGCTTGGGCGAAAAGTCGGCGCCTCGACCGGGACCAACATGTGGGGCGTGCTGCAGCTGGCCGCGCGGATGCGCGAGGAAGGACGCACGGGTTCCCTCGTCACCCTGCTGTGCGACAGCGGCGAGCGTTATCTGGAAAGCTATTACAACCCGCAGTGGGTGGCGGCCAACATCGGCGATATCGCCCCCTGGCAGGCGGAGATCGCCCGGCTGGTCGGCAGAACATAAAAAAAGCCAGATAGAATGCTATCTGGCTTGCTGGAAGGGTCTCTCTATTCGGGGGAATAAGGAAGATCAGGATTATCCAGCCAATGCGTTAAAAAATGGGAGACCGCCTGATGCCGGCAGTCGCCAATAACCGGGAGATGCGGCAGCTCGGCTTTCAGCTGCGGCATCGCGTTGCCCATGATGAACCCCCGCCCGACGCTGCGAAGCATCTCGCGATCGTTCATCGCATCGCCGAAGGCCATGCACTCCTGTAGGGTGAGTCCCAGGTGCTGGCTCAGCCTCGCCAGCGCCGCGCCTTTATTGCAGCCAACCGGCAGCACTTCCAGACAGTCCATCGCCGAGAAGCAGAGAAACGCGCGCTGGCCCAGCGCCTCATTCAGTTGGATCCGCAGGCGGCGCAGATCGTCATGATCGCCGCAGAAGCAGATCTTGGTGACATGATGCGCCGACATACGTTTCGGATCGCACAGTTGATAGCGAAACCCGCTGAAGACATGCGCCTTCAGCAGCTCAGGTCTTGCCTGGCCGGTGAACCAACCGCCGTCATTAAACACGTGCATGCTGGCCCGGGTATCCCATCGACTATGCAGCACGTCTTCCGCTACCTCGGGATTGAGATCCTGACGGTACAGCTCCTCCCCTTCCAGCGAGTGGATGCGCGTCCCGTTGCCCGTGATCAGAAATGCGTCCAGGGAAAATTCACCCATCACATGGTGCATCTCCAGCGCATGGCGGCCGGTGGCGAACGTCAGAGTGATATCGCGTTCCCGCAGCCGTTTCAGCGCGGTGAGCGTCTTTTCTCCGAGACGATGGTCCGGCATCAGTAAGGTGCCGTCCATATCAAATGCTGCCAGTTTTGCCATGGTGTTTTCCCCGATGTGTGATGGGCTTCGCTTGTGTTGCAGTATCACCTGGGATATACGGAAGTAATAGTGAATAGATAATATAAATTGTTCCGGGTTTATTGCGGCCCGGTGGGCGACAGCGCTTATGAGACTCTTACACCGTTTAAACCAGTACCAGCGGCTGTGGCAGCCCTCTGCCGGGGCGCCGCAGCAGGTCACCGTCGGCGAGCTGGCGGAACGCTGTTTTTGCAGCGAACGCCACGTCCGTACCCTACTGCGTCAGGCGCAGGAAGCTGGATGGTTAAGCTGGCAGGCCAGCTCCGGGCGCGGCAAGCGCGGCTTGCTCTCTTTTTACAAAACGCCGGAACGTCTGCGCAATGAGATGATGGAGCAGGCGCTGCATAAAGGTCAGCAACAAAACGCGCTGGAGCTGGCGCAGCTGGCCCCGGTGGAACTGAAAGCCCTGCTCCACCCCTTTCTGGGCGGTCAATGGCAAAACAATACCCCGACGCTGCGTATTCCCTACTATCGCCCGCTGGAGCCGCTGCGTCCCGGCTTTCTGCCCGGACGCGCCGAGCAGCATCTGGCCGGGCAGATCTATGCCGGGCTGACGCGCTTCGACGAAGGTGACAATATGCCGATCGGCGATCTGGCGCACCACTGGCAGGTCTCCCCTGACGGCCTGCGCTGGCAGTTTTATATCCGCTCCACACTGTGCTGGCACAACGGCGATGCGGTGGAAACCGCACAGCTGCGGCAGCGCTTACTGCTGCTGCTGGAACTGCCCGCCCTGCGGACCCTCTTCGCCAGCATCAGCCGCATCGATGTCACTCACGCCCAGTGTCTGACTATCATGCTGCATCGTCCTGACTACTGGCTGCCGTTCCGCCTCGCCAGCTATTGCAGCGTGCTGGCCCATCCTGACGATCCGGCCATCGGCTGCGGACCGTTCCGCCTGAAGCGGTTTAGTCCGGAACTCGTCCGCCTGGAGAACCATCCCCGCTACCACCTGCGGCATCCGCTGATCCAGGCGGTGGAGTACTGGATCACCCCCCAGCTCTTCGATCGCGATCTCGGGACCAGCTGCCGCCACCCGGTGCAGATCACTATTGGCGATCGAGAAGAGCTGCATAACCTGCGCCAGGTCAGCAACAGCATCAGTCTTGGCTTCTGCTATCTGACCCTGCGTCACAGCCCTCGGCTTAGCAAAGCGCAGGCCCAGCGGCTGGTATCGATAATTCACCGCTCGTCGTTGCTGGACACGCTACCGCTCGACGAGGATCTGATTACGCCAAGCCATGAGGTGTTGCCGGGATGGTCCATCCCGCAGGGGCCGGAAAACAGCGCGGTGCCGCTGCCGGCCAGGCTCACGCTGCTCTACCATCTGCCGGTCGAACTCCACGCCATGGCCGAACAGCTGAGACAGCGGCTGGCTGTGCTCGGCTGCGAGCTGACGCTGCTGTTCCATGACGCCAAAAACTGGGAAGGCTGCCAACATCTGGGGCAGGCCGACCTGATGATGGGCGACCGCCTGATCGGCGAAGCGCCGGAGTATGCCCTGGAGCAGTGGCTGCGCTGCGATATGCTGTGGCCCAATTTGCTGACCGGGGCGCAATATGCCCATCTGCAGGCGACATTAGACGCGGTACAGGCGCAACCGGAAGCCCGCAGCCGCAACGATGCGCTGCGCAACGTATTTAACAGCCTGATGGAAGACGCCATCATGACGCCGCTGTTTAAATACAACTATCGGATCAGCGCCCCACCGGGAGTCAATGGCTTGCGCCTCAACGCCCGCGGCTGGTTCGACTTCGCCAGCGCCTGGCTGCCGGCGTCGACGTGACAGAGCTGGTGGTGGCGGGCGTCTGACGCTACCATATCGCCTTTACTCATTTAGTCAGGAATTGCCATGAAACGCGCCGTAGTTGTCTTCAGCGGAGGACAAGATTCAACCACCTGTCTGGTGCAGGCTCTGCAACAGTATGATGAAGTGCATTGCGTCACTTTTGATTATGGCCAACGCCACCGCGCGGAAATCGACGTTGCGCGCGAACTCGCCCTGAAACTTGGCGCCGTCGCGCATAAAGTGCTGGACGTTACCCTGCTCAATGAACTGGCAGTCAGCAGCCTGACCCGCGATAACATTCCGGTACCGGACTATCAGCCTGATGCCGAGGGCATTCCCAATACTTTTGTCCCGGGGCGCAATATTCTGTTTTTAACCCTGACGGCCATCTACGCCTATCAGGTAAAAGCCGAAGCTATCATCACCGGCGTGTGCGAGACCGACTTCTCCGGCTACCCGGACTGCCGCGATGAGTTTGTCAAAGCGCTGCACCACGCCGTCAGCCTTGGAATGGCGAAAGACATTCGCTTTGAAACACCGCTGATGTGGCTGAACAAAGCCGAGACCTGGGCGCTGGCCGACTACTGGGGTCAGTTAGATCTGGTGCGCCGGGAAACCCTTACCTGCTATAACGGCATTAAGGGCGATGGCTGCGGCCAGTGCGCCGCCTGCAACCTGCGCGCTAACGGGCTTAACCAGTATCTGGCCGATAAAGTCGGGGTAATGGCGGTGATGAAGCAAAAAACCGGGCTGACACAGGCATAGCCTCCGCAGAGGTATCTTCCAAAAGCTTCACTTCAACTTCCCCGGTAGCGCTACGCTTACCGGGGCAAGGGGTTCATCACCTTCCGTGGGTCGAGGTGCGCCACCGCCCGGCACGCACGCGACGGTTGTCAGCGCAAGTTCATCTGGTCGAGTTTCTCACGCAGTTCCCCTTCCAGCGGCAGCGCCTTCTGGGTTTTCAAATCGATACAGACGAAGGTAATCAGCGCATCGGCCACCACCTCGCCGTTGGGGTTGAGAGTGACCACCTGGCTGAGCGTGCCGCTTTTGCCGTTGAGTTGCTCCAGTTTGCTGCTCACCGTCAGCACATCGCCCAGGACCGCCGGACGGCGGTAGTTAATATTAATATTCACCACCACGAAGGCGATGTTTTTCTCGGTCATCCACTGAAACGCCGGACTCTTTTCCAGACCATCCCAGCGTGCCTCCTCAAGGAACTCCAGGTAGCGTGCGTTATTCACATGCTGGTAGACGTCCAGATGATAGCCGCGAACTTTAATTTGTGTCTGCATAGCATCAATGCCTTTCTGTTATTGTTGTTTATGAGGTAAGAGGTCACACCACTTGATGCAACCTCTTTATCCTGGCAAAAAATCACCGCTGTGCAAGCGCTGGCAAAAAATTTACAGCGTCAGATGGGATAAATTCCGCTCCACCAGCGCGCTGCCCATCCCCGGGACCTGCTTCAGATCATCAAGGGTTTTGAACGGTCCGTACTCCTCACGGTAGCTGACAATCGCCTGGGCTTTTTTCAACCCCACGCCATTCAGAGCCTGCGCCAGCTGTTCGGCGCTGGCGTGGTTAATGCTGACTTTGGTCGCCCCGTTGTCGGCCTCGCCGGGCTCCGCTTTCGCCTTCGCCGAAGAGGACGCCTGGACATGCTCTTTGGTTACCGGCGCTTTACCGCTGGCGGGGGCAGCCAGCGCGCCCTGTGCGACTACCGCGAAAACCAGAACGCCCGCGGCCATCAGTGCTTTTATTCCATATTTCATGCTGATATCTCCTTGTGTTTAGACAGCAAGGCTACGATAGCGTCAGTGCGGATGGCCGACAAAAGGCAAATCACAGAAATGGAAAGGGCCGCGAAAGCGGCCCTTGAGGATTACATGGTGTTGCGTATTTTTGCGAAATGACGCGAAATTACTGCTGCTGGTCGATGCTGTCGCCCAGCTTAATTTTCGCCGCCTTGCGCAGGTTGCTCATCAGCGCTTCAAAAGCGATTTGGGCATTGTTCTGGGTAATCCCCTGAACCATAGCCTTCTTCTGCTCTTCCGGCATGCTGCCTGCTTTCACTTCATCGAGCGCCACCAGCACCACATCGCCTTGCATGTTGCTGCCAACGCCATAGACCGGTTTGCCCTGCTGCGGCAGCGGCAGAGTAAATGCCAGCTGGCTCAGCGGATCCTGGCCGGTACGGGAAAGCGTCTGCGGTGCGCCAAAGCTCAGGCCAGCCGCCTTCATCGCCTCATCGCCTTTGCCGTCTTTCAGCGCCGCCAGCAGCTTATCGGCATCCCGCTTCGCCTGCTGTTCCGCTTTATTGTGCTTAACGATATCGCTGACCTGTGCCTTCACTTCGGCCAGCGGTTTCACCGCCTCGGCTTTGTGCTCGCTGATACGCAGAACAAAGGCGCGATCGCCGTCAACGGTAATGATGTCGGAGTTGCTGCCCGGCGCGCCGTTCACACCGACCAGACCGCCGTTGAAGATAGCGTCAGCGACCGGTTTAAAGTTCAGCTCTTCCGGCAGGTTATCGCGGCCAAACCAGCCGGTTTCCACCACCTGCAGTCCAGCAACCTGCGCCGCGCCCGCCAGCGATTCATTATCGTTGCTGGCCGCATCGCTCACCTTCTGCTGCAGCGCATAGTAAGCATCCAGCGCTTTCTCCTGCTTCACTTTCGCCGCAATGTCATTGCGCACGTCAGCCAGCGGCTTGACCTGCGCCGGCTGGACGTCGTCCAGACGGGCCACCAGGAAGCCAACCGAGGATTTGATCACCCCGGAGAGCTGGCCTTTCTCTTTCAGGCCGGCGTCTTTCAGCTCAGGCACGGTAGAGGCATCTTCCATCCACCCCATATCGCCGCCGTTGCGGGCAGAGATAATATCGGTCGATTTTTCTTTTGCCAGCGTGGCGAAATCGGCGCCTTTTTGCAGCTCGGCCAGTACCGCTTTCGCATCAGCTTCAGTTTTAGTCTGAATCACGCTGTAGCGATTACGCTGCGGCTGAGTGAACTGATCTTTGTGCTGGTCATACCATGACTGAATTTCTTCGTCAGAGGCGTTTTCCTGCATGCTGGCGGCATCCATCTTGATGTAGCTCACGCGGAACTGCTCCGGCGCCATAAAACGGGCCTGATTCTGCTGCCAGAAAGCGTTGATTTCGTCATCGCTGGCGGTCTGTTTTGCCGCCAGGGCGTTGACGTTGATGGTCGCTTCGCGAACGACACGCTGCTGAGACACCAGCGCCGCCAGTTGATCGGACTCGCCGGGCAGCATGAAGTCGGTACCCGCAATGGCGTTAATCAGCTGCTGCGTGGTCAGCTGGTTACGCAGCGCCTGGGCGTACTGATCGGTGGTCATCCCCATCTGGGCGACAATACCGCTGAAACGCTGGTTGTCGAACTTACCGTTCGTCTGGAACGCCTGGGTCTGGAAGATCGCCTGCTTCACCTGCTCATCGCTGATGCTGAGGCCCAGCTCGCGGGCATACTGATCCAGAAGCGACTCGTCAATCAGGCGGTTCAGCACCTGCTGGCGCATGGTTTTCATGTAGTTTTCGTTCGCCGCCAGCTCGGAGAACTGGTCACCAAGCTGCTGCTGCATACGGTTACGTTCGCTGGCGACGGCGTTTTCAAACTGCCCACGGCCAATCTCCTGGCCATTCACTTTTGCGGCATAGTTTTTGCCACCGCCAATCAGGTAACCACTCACCCCGGTCAAAATGAACGAGACGATAATGATACCGAAAATAATCTTGAGCACGACGCTGTTGGCGGCCGTGCGTAGGTTGTCCATCATGGTGTAACAACGCTCCGCTGTAGATGACTTTAGCTCGCGCAGCATAGCACGTGATGGCCGCCGCGCGTGAGGACGTATTTTGACAAGAAAACAGGGTGATTGTCAGCCCACAAGTGGCGATAAACACACATAAAGTGGTCTGAAAAGGCAATAAAAAAGGCACATCTCACGATGCGCCCTTGTACTTCGTCACATTCCCTGACGGGAAAGCCGATCAGTTCACCGCGTCTTTCAGCGCTTTGCCAGCACGGAAGCCCGGCACTTTTGCGGCAGCGATAGTAATTTCTTTACCTGTTTGTGGGTTGCGACCAGTACGGGCGGCACGTTCTTTAACAGCAAAGGTACCGAAACCTACCAGCGCAACGTCATCCCCAGCCTGCAGAGATTCAGTAACAGAAGCGATTAAAGCATCTAACGCACGTCCAGCTGCAGCTTTAGAAATGTCCGCACCCGCAGCAATTTTGTCAATCAGTTGAGATTTATTCACTGTTCTCTTCCTCTCTTTATAATTTATATCGCACCAGAGTCCTTCATAGTGCGACCGCGCAGCAGTTATATCAGGACTGTCATGCCCTTACAACAGCAGTTGTCGATGACCCCCCTGCCAGCGATCTAAGTTAGCTACACAAAAAAAGGCTGGCAAGTCCGAAATGACTTACCAGCCCTATTTTTATTAGCGCAATTTGCGCAGAATCACTATTTCGCGGTCACAACCTGCATGCCAAACGGTTCGTTTTGCAGCGCAAGTGTCAGAACTTCCTCGATTCGTTTCACCGGATGGATATCCAAATCAGCGATAACGTTATCAGGAATTTCTTCAAGGTCGCGTTTGTTCTCATCAGGAATCAGAACAGTCTTAATACCGCCGCGATGCGCCGCCAGCAGTTTTTCCTTCAGACCGCCGATCGGCAGCACCTGTCCACGCAGCGTAATCTCCCCGGTCATCGCCACATCGGCGCGTACCGGGTTGCCGGTCAGGCAGGAGACTAGCGCCGTACACATGGCAATCCCCGCGCTCGGACCGTCCTTCGGCGTCGCCCCTTCCGGTACGTGGACGTGAATATCACGCTTCTCGTAAAAGTCGGCGTTAATCCCCAGCTTGTCCGCCCGCGAACGTACCACGGTCAGCGCAGCCTGAATCGACTCCTGCATCACCTCGCCCAGCGATCCGGTGTAGGTCAGTTTGCCTTTGCCCGGTACGCAGGCGGTTTCGATGGTCAGCAGATCGCCGCCCACTTCCGTCCACGCCAGACCGGTCACCTGACCGACACGGTTCTCGCTATCGGCGCGGCCATAGTCGAAGCGCTGCACGCCGAGATAATCATGCAGATTCTCACCATTAATTTCGATGTGTTTCAGCGATTTATCCAGCAACAGCTGCTTAACGGCCTTACGGCACAGCTTGGAGATTTCACGCTCCAGGCTACGAACGCCCGCTTCACGGGTGTAGTAACGAATAATGCCGATAATGGCGCTGTCGTCGACGGTCAGTTCGCCTTTCTTCAGCGCGTTGCGTTCGATCTGCTTCGGCAGCAGGTGACGCTTGGCGATGTTCAGTTTTTCATCTTCGGTGTAACCCGAGAGGCGAATCACTTCCATACGGTCCAGCAGCGGCGCCGGAATGTTCATGGAGTTGGAAGTCGCCACGAACATCACGTCGCTGAGATCGTAATCCACTTCCAGATAGTGGTCGTTAAAGGCCACGTTCTGCTCCGGATCCAGCACCTCAAGCAACGCAGAAGCCGGGTCGCCGCGCATGTCGGAAGACATTTTGTCAATCTCATCCAGCAGGAACAGCGGGTTTTTTACCCCCACTTTCGCCATTTTCTGGATCAGTTTGCCCGGCATCGAGCCAATATAGGTTCGACGATGACCGCGAATTTCCGCTTCATCGCGCACGCCGCCCAGCGCCATGCGGACGTATTTCCGGCCGGTCGCTTTGGCGATAGATTGCCCCAGCGAGGTTTTACCTACCCCCGGCGGTCCCACCAGGCAGAGGATCGGCCCCTTGATTTTGTTCACCCGGCTCTGCACCGCGAGATACTCAAGGATGCGGTCCTTCACGCGCTCCAGACCATAGTGATCGGTATCGAGGATCTCCTGGGCCTGACGCAGGTCTTTCTTGACCTTACTGCGCGCATTCCACGGCACCTGCACCATCCAGTCGATGTAGCCACGCACGACGGTCGCTTCCGCAGACATCGGCGACATCATCTTCAGCTTCTGCAGTTCCGCTTCGGTTTTCTCTTTCGCCTCTTTCGGCATTTTCGCCGCGTCGATCTTGCGCTTCAGCGCTTCGTTTTCGTCCGGGGCGTCGTCCATCTCGCCGAGTTCTTTCTGAATCGCTTTCATTTGCTCGTTCAGATAGTACTCGCGCTGGGATTTCTCCATCTGCTTTTTGACGCGGTTGCGAATGCGCTTCTCAACCTGCAGCAGATCGATTTCCGATTCCATCATCGCCATCAGATATTCCAGACGTTCGTTGACGTCGGACATCTCAAGCACGGACTGCTTGTCCGCCAGCTTCAGCGGCATATGCGCCGCGATGGTATCCGCCAGGCGCGCCGGATCGTCGATGCTGTTCAGCGACGTCAGCACTTCCGGTGGAATCTTCTTATTCAGCTTGATATAGCCTTCAAACTGGCTGATAGCGGTACGAACCAGCACTTCCTGCTCACGTTCGTCAATCGCCGGCGAGTCGAGATACTCCGCTTTCGCCGAGAAATGCTCGCCATTATCAGACAGCGCAGAAATGCGTGCACGCTGTAGCCCTTCGACCAGCACCTTCACGGTGCCGTCCGGCAGCTTCAGCATCTGCAAAATAGACGCCACGGTTCCAACGGTGAAAAGATCGTTTACACCCGGCTCATCCGTCGACGCTTCTTTCTGCGCAACCAGCATGATTTTTTTATCATGGTCCATGGCCGCTTCGAGGCAACGGATAGATTTTTCCCGCCCTACGAACAGGGGTATGACCATGTGCGGATAAACCACCACATCGCGCAACGGCAATACGGGGATTTCAATGCGTTCAGAACGCTCAGGATTCATAGAGCTCTCTCTTAGTTTAAAGTCCGCCAGGTAGCCGACGACGCCACACTCCACTGCATCGTCGTTAATATGTAATCCAGTATATGGGGATGTATTCCACACATTCAACGGCGGGAATGCAGGAAAAATAAAAGGGGAGATAAAATCCCCCCTTTTTGTTAACTGCTTGAGTGAAATGGCTAATTATTCGCCAGATGCCTGCTGCGCTTCCGGTTTGCCGTAGATCAGCAGCGGTTTGCTCTGACCGGCGATAACCGACTCATCAATGACCACTTTTTCGACATCTTCCATCGAAGGCAGATCATACATGGTGTCCAGCAGCGCCGCTTCCACAATGGAACGCAGGCCACGGGCGCCGGTTTTACGCGCCATCGCTTTCTTGGCAATGGCATCCAGCGCTTCGTCGCGGAATTCAAGCTCTGCGCCTTCAAGGCTAAACAGCGCCTGATACTGCTTGGTCAGGGCGTTTTTCGGCTCTTTCAGGATCTGGATCAGCGCTTCTTCGCTCAGCTCGTTCAGGGTCGCCACGACCGGCAGACGGCCGATGAATTCCGGAATCAAACCAAACTTGATCAGATCTTCCGGCTCGACCTGGGCCAGCAGCTCGCCTTCGCTCGCTTTGTCGGACTTCGCTTTAACCGTCGCGCCAAAACCAATGCCGGAGCCGGTTTCCACACGGTGGGAAATCACTTTGTCCAGACCGGCAAACGCGCCGCCGCAGATAAACAGGATCTTGGAGGTATCAACCTGCAGGAACTCCTGCTGCGGGTGTTTACGCCCGCCCTGCGGTGGAACGGCGGCGACGGTGCCTTCGATGAGCTTCAGCAGCGCCTGCTGCACGCCTTCGCCGGAGACATCGCGAGTAATCGACGGGTTATCGGACTTACGCGAAATTTTGTCGATTTCGTCGATATAGACGATGCCGCGCTGCGCTTTCTGCACGTCGTAATCGCACTTCTGCAGCAGTTTCTGAATGATATTTTCGACGTCCTCACCCACATAACCGGCTTCGGTCAGGGTGGTGGCGTCCGCCATGGTAAACGGCACATCCAGCAGGCGCGCCAGCGTTTCCGCCAGCAGCGTTTTACCGGAGCCGGTCGGCCCGATCAGCAGGATGTTACTTTTACCCAGCTCTACGCCATTGCTGGTATCGCCATTGCGCAGACGTTTGTAGTGGTTGTATACCGCGACCGCCAACACTTTTTTCGCCTGTTCCTGACCGATGACGTAGTCATCAAGGTGGTGGCGAATCTCGTGCGGCGTCGGCAGCGCGCTGCGCTCGCGGTGCGGCGCAACTTCTTTAATCTCTTCGCGAATGATGTCGTTACATAAATCAACGCATTCGTCGCAGATATACACGGATGGCCCGGCGATCAGCTTACGCACTTCATGCTGGCTTTTGCCGCAAAAAGAGCAATACAACAATTTGCCCGATCCATCTTTGCGTTTATCTGTCATGAGTCCAAACCTCTTTTTAAGTTCTTTGTGCCGCACACGACGACGCAAATGCCATTCTCAGGCGCAAGCCGCCATATAGCGTTGTGCCGCCCTTCATTAGTATATACACAAAATCCTTCGCGCTACATCGCGGCGGTAGAGAAGCGACCGGCCGCCTGCCTGCCCGGCAAGCGTCCGGAAAAATGCCAACCGCTCAGCAAACGTGGCGAGAAGGATGAAGCGTAAAGCGGCACCCTTACGCCCAGGGCATCAATTACGATGGGTCAAAATAGAGTCGACCAGTCCGTACTCCACGGCTTCCGCAGCAGACAGGAAGCGGTCACGCTCGGTGTCACGCTCAATCTGCTCAAGAGACTGGCCGGTATGATGCGCCATCAGCTCATTCATGCGTCCTTTCACCTTCAGGATTTCACGGGCGTGGATCTCAATATCCGTCGCCTGCCCCTGATAGCCGCCCAGCGGCTGGTGGATCATCACGCGGGAGTTCGGCAGGCAGAAACGCTTGCCCTTCGCCCCGGCGGTCAGCAGGAACGCGCCCATGGACGCGGCCTGGCCCATACAGATGGTGCTGACGTCCGGCTTGATGAACTGCATGGTGTCATAAATCGACATCCCGGCGGTGATCACCCCGCCCGGAGAGTTAATGTACAGGTAAATGTCTTTTTCCGGGTTTTCCGCTTCCAGAAACAGCATCTGCGCCACGATCAGATTTGCCATGTGGTCTTCGACCTGGCCGGTCAGAAAAATGACGCGTTCCTTAAGCAGACGGGAGTAGATATCAAAAGAACGTTCACCGCGTGAGGTCTGTTCAATGACCATCGGCACCAGGGCCATATGGGGTGCAAAGTTGTCTCGTTCGCCACTGTATGACATTTCCGTCTCCTGGAGTAATTTTAAAATACCTGCTGCACTGATTGTAACCTTACGGACGGATTATCAGCCACAGTTTCTATCCGCTGAACGCGTCACCGCCTCTTCAACACGCGTGCGATTGCGGATGCAGTTGCCTCCCTCGGTAATGGGGATGGCGTTGCCATATTTCAAGCATAACAAGCTTTTGCTGTAACGCTATCATGGTAAATGCGTTTTAGCACCGTGCCTGAGGCTATCATTATCCTAAAAAAAAACCCGCCGCCTTTCGGCAACGGGTTTTTGCCCGAACCTTGAACAATCGCGGCGAAATTACGCCTGCTGGTTCATCAGTTCGTTGAAGGAAGTGGCTTTTTCAGACACTTTGGCTTTCGCCAGCACGGCTTCAACAGCCTGCTCTTCCAGCGCCACGTTGCGCATGTTGTCCATCAGCTCTTTGTTCTTGCTGTAGAACTCAACCACTTCTGACGGATCTTCGTAAGCAGAAGCCATCTCTTCGATCAGGCCTTTCACGCGCTCTTCGTCAGCTTTCAGCTCGTTGGTGCGAATCACTTCGCCCAGCAGCAGGCCAACCACTACGCGGCGTTTAGCCTGCTCTTCGAACAGTTCACGCGGCAGTTCCAGAGCCTGTTTCTCGTTGCCACCGAAACGCTGAGCAGCCTGGCGACGCAGCACGTCGATTTCGCTGTCGATCAGAGCTGCCGGAACGTCGATGTCGTTAGCTTTAACCAGACCTTCGATAGCCTGAGACTTCACGCGGTTACGCACAGCGCCTTTCAGCTCGCGTTCCATGTTTTTACGCACTTCAGCGCGCAGGCCAGCGACGGAACCATCTTCCACGCCGAAACGTTTGATGAATTCTTCGGTCAGCTCCGGCAGTTCACGTTCTTCAACTTTCTTCAGGTTGATAACGAACTTAGCCGCTTTACCTTTCAGGTTTTCTGCGTGGTATTCTTCCGGGAAGGTCACGTCGATGGTGAACTCGTCACCCGCTTTGTGGCCTTTGATACCGTCTTCGAAGCCCGGGATCATGCGACCCTGGCCCATCGCCAGTACGAAGTCAGAAGCTTTGCCGCCTTCGAACTCTTCACCATCTACGGAACCGGTGAAGTCGATGGTTACGCGATCTTCAGCGTCAACCGCGCCTTCTTTTTCTTTCCAGGTTGCCTGCTGCTTGCGCAGGGTTTCCAGCATGGTGTCAACGTCAGCGTCGGTCACTTCAACAACCGGTTTTTCTACTTCGATCGCTTCCAGACCCTGCAGTTCAACTTCCGGATACACTTCGAACTCTACCGCGTAGGTGAAGTCTTCACCCAGTTTGTATTCGCCCGGAACGTAGTTCGGCGCGCCGGCCGGATTGATTTTTTCTTTGATGATCGCGTCAACGAAATGACGGCTCATCAGGTCGCCCAGCACGTCCTGACGAACGGAAGCGCCATAGCGCTGAGCAACAACATTCATCGGCACTTTGCCTTTACGGAAGCCGTCAATGCGAACTTTTTTCGCTACGTTGACCAGCTCGCTTTTGACAGCATTCTCGATGCTGTCAGCGGCGATAGTAATCGTTACACGGCGCCCAAGGCCCTGAGTGGTTTCAACTGAAACTTGCATCTTGTTACCTCAAAAAAATCACAGTGCTCGGTCAACTCTGGAAGCGCGTGTAGGTGGCTTCGCAGAACCGGGATGCCCTCTTCAAATCAGAAACACATTCCCTGTCGTCAGAATCATCCCGAAGACATTCATATATAAGACGCGGCATTATAGCGGCATCACTTTTGTGAGTCGAGAACGGTTGTCGCCTGGTGCTGCGGCATTTTTCACATTTCCCGCTCAATTTTGTCCGCAAAAGCGCTGAGTTTACGCATTTTCCAGGCAAAACAAAACGGCCCGTAGGCCGTTTTTGCTAAATCTGCAAGCAACATACTGGAAAAGCGCCAGCGGTTGCAAATGGGATTTCTAGGCGATGCTCCCCGCGCCGCGGCACGGCGGCGAGGCGAAAACCGTATCCTGTAGCGCTTCCCATTCTTTAATCGTGTAGGTGTGCAGCGCCAGGGCGTGCACCGTATTCGACAGCTCCTCGGTTAGCGTGCCGTAGATCATACGGTGGCGATTAAGGAAACGCTCGCCAGTGAAGCGATCGCTCACTAACACCACTTTAAAATGACTTTCAGAGCCCGCAGGGACGTTGTGACGATAACTTTCATCCACGACTTCGAGATACATCGGGTCGAACGCTGCTCTAAGTTTTGCTTCGATCTGTTCACGTATCATCATGAATTTTCTCCTCCGACAACGCTGAGATGCCGCCACTCCATTTAAATGTTAGCCGCTTTTACCGCTTCCATTAGGAGAAAACAACAAAAAATTAGCATTGTTCTGATATTTTCATTCAAAAGTATCACGTTTACTGGCTCTGGTCGCCAGATCCGCCGGGGAAAGAGCGATTAACCGTGGCGGGACGCTCAGAAAACCGCCAGGGCGATGGATTTACACGCGTTGCCACTTCCCCTTGCCGTTGGCAATGCTATGATGGCGGTAATTTTCCTTATAACAACACCATGCGTTGAGACCTGAACATGCTTAAGAAGATCCTTTTCCCGTTGGTCGCCATGTTTATGCTGGCAGGATGCGCCACGCCGCCGACCACCATTGAAGTATCGCCGAAAATCACGCTGCCGCAGCAGGATCCTAGCCTGATGGGCGTGACCGTCAGCATCAACGGCGCCGACCAGCGTCCGGACCAGGCGCTGGCGAAAGTGACGCGCGACAACCAACAGGTCACCCTTACCGCCTCCCGCGATCTGCGCTTCCTGCTGCAGGAAGTGCTGGAGAAACAAATGACCGCGCGCGGCTACATGATTGGCCCGAACGGCGCAGTCGATCTGCAGATCATCGTCAACAAACTCTACGCTGACGTCTCCCAGGGCAACGTGCGCTACAACATCGCCACCAAAGCCGATATCGCCATCATCGCCACCGCGGCAAACGGCACGAAGATGACCAAAAACTACCGCGCCAGCTACTCGGTTGAAGGTGCCTTCCAGGCCTCGAACAAAAACATCGCTGATGCCGTCAACAGCGTCCTGACTGATACCATCGCCGATATGGCGCAGGACACCAGCATCCACGATTTCATCAAGCAAAACGCGCGTTAATGCCACCACGAACCCGGCCTCCGCCGGGTTCGTGCTTTATGCTATGTCCAGTCACTACTTACGCATTTTTCAGCAGCCTAAATCAGCGATTTTGCTGATCCTCGGCTTCGCCTCCGGTCTGCCGCTGGCCCTCACCTCCGGTACCCTGCAGGCCTGGATGACGGTGGAAAACATCGATCTGAAAACGATCGGTTTTTTCTCGCTTGTCGGCCAGGCCTATGTCTTTAAATTCCTCTGGTCCCCGCTGATGGACCGCTACACGCCGCCGTTTCTCGGGCGCCGTCGCGGCTGGTTGGTGACCACCCAGGTCCTGCTTCTGCTGGCCATCGCGGCGATGGGTTTTCTCGAACCTGCCTCCCAGCTGCGCTGGATGGCGGCGCTGGCGGTAGTGATCGCCTTCTGTTCGGCGTCGCAGGATATTGTCTTTGACGCCTGGAAAACCGACGTTCTGCCAGCGGAAGAGCGCGGCGCTGGCGCCGCGATCAGCGTGCTGGGCTATCGCCTCGGGATGCTGGTCTCCGGTGGTCTGGCCCTGTGGATCGCCGACCGCTATCTCGGCTGGCAGGGCATGTACTGGCTGATGGCGGCGCTGCTGGTGCCCTGCATCATCGCCACGCTGCTGGCGCCCGAGCCAAGCGATGTTATCCCGGTTCCCCGGTCGCTGGAGCAGGCGGTAGCTGAACCGCTGCGCGATTTTTTCGGCCGTAACAACGCCTGGCTGATTCTGCTGCTCATCGTTCTTTATAAGCTTGGCGATGCGTTTGCCATGAGTCTGACCACCACCTTTCTCATCCGCGGCGTCGGTTTTGACGCCGGCGAGGTGGGAATGGTGAACAAAACCTTAGGCCTGTTCGCCACCATTCTTGGCGCCCTGTACGGCGGCGTCCTGATGCAGCGATTGACGCTGTTCCGGGCGCTGCTAATCTTCGGTCTGCTGCAGGGGGTTTCCAACGCCGGCTACTGGCTGCTGTCGATTACCGATAAGCACCTCTATTCCATGGCGACCGCGGTATTCTTTGAAAATCTGTGCGGGGGTATGGGGACGGCGGCGTTTGTGGCGCTGCTGATGACGCTGTGCAACAAGTCGTTCTCCGCCACCCAGTTCGCGCTGCTCTCGGCGCTGTCCGCGGTTGGCCGCGTGTACGTCGGGCCGATTGCCGGCTGGTTTGTCGAGGCCCACGGCTGGTCCACCTTCTATCTCTTCTCCGTGGTCGCGGCGGTGCCGGGGATCGCGCTGCTGCTGCTGTGCCGACAAACGCTCGAGCATACCCAACGCACGGCAAGCTTTATACCGCGTAGCGAATATCCGCAGGCCTATGCGCTGGCGCTGGGGATCCTGACGCTGGGCTGCCTGCTGCTGGCGGTATGGCTGGGTCTGCTGATCCTCAACGCGCTGGATTATACGTCGTTCAGCTTCCTGTCCGGCCTGCTGGAGGTTGCCGCGCTGACCGCCGTTGGCGGTATTTTGTTCGGCGGCCTGCTCGACTACCTGGCGCTGCGTAAAACCCACCTGATTTAAGGACGCTGCATCATTATTAGCCGTTGTAATTACGAAACGTAATTATAACGGCTTATTAACGCTTTTATATTGCCCGCCGCGCTATTTGTTGTTTTGTGCGTTTTTGTTTTCTGGAAATTATTGACAGTTTTCATTCGATTCTTTAAATAATTTAACCGATTCAGCTACGCCGTTTTTATTTCACGTTTCCACAATGTCTTTTATTTGATAATTAAATGTTAAACAATTGTTCTAATTTTTGGGTGGTTATGCCCATTCGCCGCTAAGTACACCTTTTCTTATCCCTTTCGTTATCGATCCCACGAAATTCAGGCTTTGCAAGCGATTACGTAACACTACGTAACATATGTGACAAACCAAGCAGAAGCCGCTAACACAGAACTGACAGAGATCCAATCATGTTTACAGTAATGCAACCTTACCGTAAAATGCCCATACACTTTAAACGCCACCAGATCCCGTGGAATTGAGGTCGTTCAATGAGACTCAGGAAATACAATAAAAGTTTGGGATGGATGTCATTAATCGCAGGTACTGTATTACTCAGTGGTTGTGATTCTGCACTCCTTGACCCAAAAGGACAGATTGGACTGGAGCAACGCTCTTTGATTCTGACGGCCTTCGGCCTGATGATGATTGTCGTTATTCCGGCCGTCTTGATGGCAGTAGGATTTGCCTGGAAGTATCGCGCGAGCAATAAAGATGCGAAGTATAGCCCGAACTGGTCACACTCCAATAAAGTGGAAGCTGTGGTCTGGACGGTACCTATTCTGATCATCCTGTTCCTGGCCGTTCTGACCTGGAAAACCACTCACGCACTGGAGCCAAGCAAACCGCTTGTCCATGACGAGAAACCAATCACCATCGAAGTCGTATCGATGGACTGGAAATGGTTCTTTATCTATCCGGAACAGGGTATTGCTACCGTTAACGAAATCGCCTTCCCGGCGAACGTACCGGTACACTTCAAAGTGACCTCTAACTCGGTGATGAACTCGTTCTTTATTCCGCGCTTAGGCAGCCAGATCTACGCAATGGCCGGGATGCAGACTCAGCTGCACCTCATTGCTGACGAAGCTGGTACTTATGACGGTATCTCCGCTAGCTACAGTGGCCCGGGCTTCTCTGGTATGAAGTTCAAAGCGATTGCTACCCCGGATCGTGCAACTTTCGATCAGTGGGTTGAAAAAGCGAAACAGTCTCCGAACGCCATGGACTCTATGGCCGCGTTCGAGAAAGTGGCTGTGCCTAGCGAATACAACAAAGTGGAATACTTCTCTAATGTGAAACCGGATCTGTTCAAAGATGTTGTGAACAAATTCATGTCTCACGAGAGCATGAACATGTCCAAACCTGAAGGCGAGCATGCCGCTCACGACGGGATGGAAGGCATGGACATGAGCCACGCGGAAACCGCTCACTAAGGGGCCGAGGAAGAAAACGATGTTCGGAAAACTTACACTGGATGCAGTGCCCTACCACGAACCTATTATCGTGGTAACGGTGGCTGCGATTATCATTGGGGGACTGGCGCTTCTGGCAGCCATCACTTACTTCGGTAAGTGGTCCTACCTATGGAACGAGTGGCTGACTTCTGTCGACCACAAACGTCTCGGTATCATGTACGTTATCGTGGCAATCGTCATGCTGCTGCGTGGCTTTGCTGACGCCATCATGATGCGTAGCCAGCAGGTGCTGGCCTCGGCCGGGGAAGCAGGCTTCCTGCCGCCTCATCACTACGATCAGATCTTTACCGCCCACGGCGTTATCATGATCTTCTTCGTGGCGATGCCGTTCGTTATCGGTCTGATGAACCTGGTGGTTCCGCTTCAGCTCGGCGCACGCGACGTAGCCTTCCCGTTCCTCAACAACCTGAGCTTCTGGTTCACCGTTGTGGGCGTGATTCTGGTTAACCTGTCTCTGGGCGTCGGTGAGTTCGCGCAGACCGGTTGGCTGGCTTATCCGCCGCTGTCGGGAATTGAATACAGTCCTGGCGTAGGGGTCGACTACTGGATTTGGGCGCTGCAGCTCTCCGGTATCGGTACTACCCTGACCGGTATTAACTTCTTCGTGACCATTATCAAGATGCGCGCCCCGGGCATGACCATGTTCAAGATGCCGGTATTCTCCTGGGCATCTCTGTGCGCTAACATCCTGATTATCGCCTCTTTCCCAATTCTGACCGTCACCATCGCGCTGCTGACCCTGGATCGTTACCTGGGCACCCATTTCTTTACCAACGATATGGGTGGCAACATGATGATGTACATCAACCTGATTTGGGCCTGGGGTCACCCGGAAGTGTACATCCTGGTTCTGCCGGTGTTCGGGGTCTTCTCCGAAATCGCCGCGACCTTCTCGCGTAAGCGTCTGTTCGGTTACACCTCTCTGGTGTGGGCAACCGTCTGTATTACCGTTCTGTCGTTCATCGTTTGGCTGCACCACTTCTTCACCATGGGTGCTGGCGCGAACGTAAACGCCTTCTTCGGTATTACCACCATGATTATCGCGATCCCGACCGGGGTTAAGATCTTCAACTGGCTGTTCACCATGTATCAGGGCCGCATCGTCTTCAACTCGGCGATGATGTGGACTATCGGCTTTATCGTCACCTTCTCCGTCGGTGGGATGACCGGTGTGCTGCTGGCGGTACCGGGCGCAGACTTCGTTCTGCACAACAGCCTGTTCCTGATCGCGCACTTCCATAACGTTATCATCGGCGGTGTGGTGTTCGGTTGCTTCGCCGGTCTGACCTACTGGTGGCCGAAAGCCTTTGGCTTCACCCTGAACGAAACCTGGGGCAAACGCGCTTTCTGGTTCTGGATCATCGGCTTCTTCGTGGCGTTTATGCCGCTGTACGTGCTGGGCTTCATGGGGATGACCCGTCGTCTGAGCCAGCAGATCGATCCGCAGTTCCACCCGATGCTGGTTGTTGCAGCTTGCGGTGCGGCGCTGATCGCCTGCGGTATCCTGTGCCAGCTGATTCAGTTCTACGTCTCTATTCGCGACCGCGATCAGAACCGTGACCTGACCGGTGACCCATGGGGTGGCCGTACGCTGGAGTGGGCAACCTCTTCTCCACCGCCGTTCTACAACTTCGCTATCGTTCCTCAGGTTCACGAGCGTGACGCCTTCTGGGAAATGAAAGAGAAAGGTGAAGCGTACAAACAGCCTGCTCACTATGAAGAAATTCATATGCCGAAGAACAGCGGCGCCGGCATCGTCATTGCCGCCTTCGCTACGGTATTTGGTTTCGCCATGATCTGGCATATCTGGTGGATGGCGATCGCCAGCTTCATCGGCATCGTAGCGACCTGGATTATTAAGAGCTTTGACGAGGACGTGGATTACTACGTACCGGTTGCAGAAGTCGAAAAACTGGAAAAACAGCATTTCGATGAGATTAACAAAGCAGGGCTGAAAAATGGCAACTGATACTCTTGCGCATACTGCCCACGCGCATGAACACGGGCACCATGATACAGGACCGATGAAGGTATTCGGTTTCTGGATCTACCTGATGAGCGACTGCATTATCTTCGCTACGCTGTTTGCTACCTATGCCGTTCTGGTGAACGGCACGGCCGGCGGACCAACTGGCAAAGATATTTTCGAACTGCCGTTCGTTCTGGTTGAAACCGCACTGCTGCTGTTCAGCTCCATCACCTACGGCATGGCGGCTATCGCCATGTACAAAAACAACAAGAGCCAGGTGGTTTCCTGGCTGGCGTTGACCTGGTTGTTTGGCGCCGGATTTATCGGGATGGAAATCTATGAATTCCATCACCTGATCATGGAAGGCTTTGGTCCGGATCGTAGTGGCTTCCTGTCCGCGTTCTTCGCGCTGGTCGGCACCCACGGTCTGCACGTGACCTCCGGTCTTATCTGGATGGCGGTGCTGATGTTCCAGGTTTCACGTCGTGGCCTGACCAGCACTAACCGCACCCGTATCCTGTGCCTGAGCCTGTTCTGGCACTTCCTGGACGTGGTGTGGATCTGCGTGTTCTCGGTTGTCTATCTGATGGGGGCGATGTAATGAGTCATTCTACCGATCATAGCGGCGCTTCTCACGGCAGCGTGAAGAGCTACATGACAGGATTTATCCTGTCCATCATCCTGACGGTCATTCCGTTCGCCATGGTGATGAGTGGCTCCGCCTCGCATGCGGTTATCCTTGGCACCATTCTGGTGACCGCTGTGGTGCAGATCGTGGTACACCTCGTGTACTTCCTGCATATGAACAGCAAGTCCGATGAAGGCTGGAACCTGACCGCATTTATCTTCACCGTAATCATCATTGCGATCGTGGTTGTCGGCTCCATCTGGATTATGTGGAACCTGAACTACAACATGATGATGCACTAAGAGCGGCGAGTATGTTTAAGCAATACCTGCAAGTTACGAAACCAGGCATTATTTTTGGCAACCTGATCTCCGTGATCGGCGGTTTCCTGCTGGCCTCCAAAGGCCACATCGACTATCCGCTGTTCGTCTGGACGCTCCTTGGAGTATCCCTGGTGGTCGCCTCGGGTTGTGTATTCAACAACTACATCGACCGGGACATCGATCGTAAGATGGAACGGACGAAAAACCGGGTGCTGGTCAAAGGGCTGATCTCGCCAGAAGCTTCGCTGGTGTACGCCACCTTGCTGGGTATTGCTGGCTTTATGCTGCTGTGGTTCGGCGCAAATCCGCTGGCCTGCTGGCTGGGGGTGATGGGGTTCGTGGTTTATGTCGGCGTCTACAGCCTGTACATGAAACGCCACTCCGTCTATGGCACGCTGATTGGCTCACTCTCCGGCGCAGCGCCGCCGGTGATTGGCTACTGCGCAGTGACCGGTGATTTCGACAGCGGTGCGGCTATCCTGCTGGCTATCTTTAGCCTGTGGCAGATGCCTCACTCCTACGCCATCGCGATTTTCCGCTTCAAGGATTATCAGGCGGCGAATATTCCGGTGCTGCCGGTAGTGAAAGGTATATCGGTCGCCAAAAACCATATTACGCTGTACATCGTCGCCTTTGCCGTTGCGACCCTGATGCTCTCGCTGGGCGGCTATGCCGGGTACAAATACCTGGTCGTAGCGGCAGCGGTCAGCGTCTGGTGGCTGGGCATGGCGCTGCGCGGCTACAAAGTGGCAGATGATAAAGTCTGGGCGCGTAAGCTCTTCGTCTTTTCCATCGTCGCCATCACTGCGCTGTCCGTGATGATGTCCGTTGACTTTATGGTGCCGGATTCACATAGTCTGCTGGCTTATGTGAGATAATCACCCGCTCCAGTATGATATAAAGCCCCGTTTTTGCGGGGCTTTTTCTTTTCTGTTTCACGTCTTTTTCCTTTCTCAATTCATACTTCCCTCCCCTCCCCCACACCGTTTTCGTAGCTACCCGCTAATAAATGAGGAAAAAATGAGCTTATACCAACCGGACGTCGCTCGCCCCGTTCAGCTCTACGGTGCTACCTTTCGCCTCGGGCTTACGCCCGTTTTGGAAATATTCAATACAAGGAATTGCAATGAAAGAGTTAACACTGAACGAAATGGACTACATCTCCGGCGGCTTTAACCTGTTCGGCGCGGCCAGCGGCTTCGCCAGCTTCGTCGCCAACTCGGGCATCGGTTTCACCTCATTTGTCCTCACCTCTGGCAACGCATTCGCCTCGTTCGTCTGCGACAGCACAATGGCGTTTGGTTCCTTCCTGACCGGTCAGTCAAATTGGGAAACCTTTGTGACCGCCGGTAAGGATAACTGGGGAAGCTTCGTCAATACCGCCGGCAACAGCTGGAACACCTTTGTCGATAACGCCGCCAGCGACTGGAGCAGTTTCCTGAACAAAGCATCAGCCTAAGCGACATCTTGCCGAGGGCAGCGCATCGGCTGCCCTGTTTACCCCACCAGCATCGCCTGCGCGCTGTAGAGCAGATCGAGATGATCACGGCATAACGCTTCCAGCGAGGTCCGCGATTGATGGCTGGTCAGACTTAGCGCTCCCCACCAGGTTCCTTCCCTGTCGGTTAACGGTACCGCCAGCACCAGCATGCCAATCTCAAACTCCTGTTCAATAGTGGCGTATCCCTGACGCCGCACCTGAGCGATTTTCTCCATCAGCGGCGCGACGTCGGTCACCGTATAGGGCGTGCGTTGTTCCCGGGTAATGCGCTGCAGAACCGCTTCACACTCTGCTTCCGGCAGCGAAGCCAGCCATAATCGCCCCCCGGCGGTACAGAAGATGGGCACCCGCTCCCCTAGCCGAACCGACGTGGAGTTAAACGGCGTATGCCGGCTGCGAGCGATATAGACCAGCTCATCTTCATCCACCACCCCCACCGAGGCGTGCTCTTCGGTCCGGCTGGCGATGTATTCGACAATCGGTCGCACCATGCGTGGAAACTGCGCCGAATCAACATAGGCCTGGCCAAGCCGCAGGGTCTTCGGGGTAAGCCAGTAATAGCGCCCATCGGTTTGCAAATAACGATCATGCAGCAGCGTCAACAAAAAACGTCGTGCCGCGCTTTGCGTCAGACCGCTCATTTTCGCCGCCTGGGCAACAGTGAGCTTTGGGCAGTTTTTGGAAAAAAGCTGGATCAACGCCAACCCTTTTTGTAAACCGACGATCAGATCGCGTGGATGAATGGTGTTTTGCATATTCGCTCACATTTTTGCAACATCATTATCGATTTCCTGCGATTATCGCAGCGATGGTGCGATTAACAACCAACATGTCCGAATTCTGCGTTGTCGCTCCCAGCTTCCGCTGAAATACTTTCACAACATTCATTTAACAAATGAGGTTTGAAATGGTCAGTGGAACTACCCAGGTTGTCGCCGTGATTGGTCATCCGATCGCCCAGGTGAAATCACCGGATAACTTCAACCGCTACTTTGCCGAACAGCACATGGACAGCGTCATGATCCCGGTGGATATCGTCCCGGACGCGGTGGCCGCCTACCTCAACGCCCTGCGCGGCTGGCAGAACATGAGCGGCGTGCTGGTGACGGTACCGCATAAACAACGCGCCGCCGCGCTGGTCGACGAGCTTACGCCGCGCGCTCGCCGACTCAACGCCATCAATGTGATCCGCAAGCTGGCGGATGGCCGGTTACAGGGCGATATGCTGGACGGCGTCGGATTTCAGCTTGCCGCCGAGGCACAGGGTTTTCAGCCGGCAGATAAGCAGGCGCTGCTCTCCGGTTGCGGCGGCGTCGGCAGCGCCATCGCCTGGGGATTGTGCGAGGCGGGGATCCGCCAACTGGCGCTGCACGATCAAAACCCGGCCACCCGGCAACGCCTGCACGATCTTCTGACTGAGGCCTTTCCGGCGGTGCAACTGAGCACGCTGCCGGACAGCCTGCACGGTGTCGATCTGCTGATCAACGGCTCGCCGGCCGGCATGGCCGGGTTTGATGCACTGCCCCTACCCCAGGCGCTGCTGGAGACGCTCGACAGCGCCACCCACGTGGCCGACGTTGTCACCGCCCCGGTGATGACGCCGTTGCTCACCTTCGCCGCCGCCCGCGGCTGCCGGGTACAGACTGGGCCGGAAATGGCGCTGGCGCAGATGACGCTGATGGGCCAGTTTATCGGCGCCATCCCGTCGGCGCAGGGAGCGGCGGCATGAAAAGCTGGGATGTGATCGTCATCGGCAGTGGCGCCGCTGGCTTTGCCGCCGCGGTCACCGCCAGCTGCAAAGGGCTGTCGGTGCTGATGCTGGAGAAAGCCGATCAGTTCGGCGGCACCTCGGCTATCTCCGGCGGCGCCGTGTGGCTGCACGATACCGACCAGGCGCGCGCCGAGGGCAAAAGCGGTAGCGCCGAAGCGATCAAAACCTATCTACGAACCATTATCGGCGAGGCCCACTACCGCGAAGATATCGCCGAGGCGTTTGTCCGCGCCGGGCGAGAGGCCCTCGCCTTTCTGGAGCGCGAGGGGGCGGTGAAATATAGCCTGCGCCCGCTCTCACCCGATTACTATCCGGATGAGCCCGGCGCCGTCGACGTCGGTCGGGCGCTGGAGGTGGTCGAGTATGACGGCCGTGAACTGGGGGACGCGTTTCGCGACCTGCGCTCGCCTCCGCCGGGGATGCTGCTGTTTGGCGGGATGATGGTCAACCGCGTCGACATTCAACATTTTCTCGATATGCGTCGCTCGCTGCGCTCCCTGGCCCATTGCACCCGGCTGCTGCTGCGCTACGCCCGCGACCGGGTGAAATATCCTCGCGGCACCCGCCTGGCGATGGGCAATGCGCTGATTGCCCGCATGGCGACCACGGCGCTGCGTAAAGGCATGAGCCTGCGGCTGAATGTCAATGTGCTGGCGCTGTGCGAATCGCAAGGCGCGGTCACCGGGGTAGAGATTGACTATCAGGGGCAAAAAGAGACCCTACACGCCCGCCGTGGGGTGGTGCTAGCCGCAGGCGGCTTTGCCGCTGGCGCGCTGGCGGCGCGCTATCGGCCTCACACCCGAGAGCACTTCACCATGTCGCCGCCAGCCAATGATGGCGCCGCGCTGCGTCTCGCGGCGGCACTTAACGCTCGCGAGGGAGCCGATCGCGCGTCCAACTTTTTCTGGGCGCCGGTATCGGTGCTGACCCGGGCCGACGGCAGCGAGGAGCGCTTCCCCCACCTGGTGACCGACCGGGCCAAGCCGGGCGTGATTGCCGTCAATCAGCGGGCGGTACGCTTCGTTAACGAGTCCAGCTCCTATCACCATTTTGCCAGCGCGATGCAGCGTGCAGCGGAGAATGCCCCCTGCTTTTTACTGTGCGACGCGCAGGCGATGAAGCGTTACGGCCTCGGGCTGGCGCGCCCGGCGCCGGTGAACAATGACGCCCTGATCGCCGCTGGCTATCTGCATAAAGCCGATACCCTGGCCGCGCTGGCGCAGCAGCTTGGGCTGGATGCCCACGCCCTGAGCGAGACGGTCGCCCGCTACAATCGTAACGCCGCGCAGGGCGTGGACCGTGAGTTTGCCAAAGGCGGCAACAGCTATAACCGGGCGATGGGCGATCCGGGCCATCATCCTGACGCCTGCAACGCTCCTCTGCTCAGCGCGCCGTTCTATGCCATCAAACTCTATACCGGCGATCTGGGGACTTCTCGAGGTCTGGTCACCACCGCCGATGCCCAGGTCGTCAACGCTGAAGGCAACCCCATTGCGGGGCTGTACGCGGTGGGAAACGACATGGATTCGCTGATGGCCGGCACCTACCCGGGTCCCGGCATCACCCTTGGCCCGGGGCTGACGTTTGGCTACCTCGCCGCCTGCCATCTGGCGCAACCCGCCACCCACTAATCAGGAAAACATCATGATCTACGAAAAACGCACCTACACCATCAATCCGCTGAAAATGGCCGACTGGCTGGCGCTGTACCAAAGCGATGCCCTGGCGGTGCAAACTGACCATCTTGGCAAACTGATCGGCTTCTTTTTTACCGAGATCGGCGTGGTCAATCAGGTAGTGCACATCTGGGCTTACGAAAGCCTGGACGATCGCCTGGTACGCCGCGCACGGATGGCCCAGGACGAGCGCTGGCAGACCTTCTCGCGGAAAAACCGCGAACTGGCCGCCGTGGAGCGCCTCGAATCGGTGCTGATGCGCCCCACCGCTTTTTCACCATTGCAATAAGGAGTCCATCATGAGCGGGCCTGTGAAGGTGGATGTGCTGGTGGTCGGATCCGGCGCGGCGGGACTCTCTGCCGCGGTCACCGCGGCAGTGCACGGCGCCAGCGTCATGGTGGCGGAGAAAGCGTCAGTGCTCGGCGGGACCAGCGCCTGGTCCGGCGGCTGGCTGTGGATCCCCCGCAACCCGCTGGCGCGAGCGGAGGGCATCGACGAAGCGGCCGATGCCCCGCTGACCTATCTGCAGCATGAGATGGGGGGAGAAGCCGCCGACGTTCGCTTGCAGACCTTCCTGCATTACGGGCCGGAAATGGTGGATTTTTTTCATCAACGGACGGCGGTGAAGTTTCTGTCGGGCAGCACCATGCCGGACTTTCACGCGTCGCCGGGCGCGGCGAACGGTGGGCGGTCGGTCACCGCTCAGCCCTACGATGGCCGCCTGCTCGGCGACTGGCTCCACCGACTGCGCCCGCCGCTGGAGACCATCAGTCTTGCTGGGATGGGCATCGCCGGCGGCGCGGACATGGCGCATTTTTTCAACGCTACCCGCTCGCCGCGCTCTGCGCTGTATGCCGCCCGCCGCCTGCTGCGCCACGGCTGGCAGCGGCTGCGTGCCGGACGAGGGCTGCATCTGGTCAATGGCAATGCGCTGGTCGCCCGTCTGCTGCGATCCGCCCTCGACGCCGGGGTGCGCTTTCAGCTCAACGCCCCGGCGGTCAGACTGCTGCAGGGTCCGCAGGGAGTGTCCGGTGCAGTGCTGCGCAGCGACGGCGGGGAGATACTCGTCGAAGCGGGCGCCGTGGTGCTGGCCTGCGGCGGTTTTCCCCACGATCGGCAGCGCCTGGCGCAGGTGGTGCCTCACGCCGCGGAGGGTTACGGCCATTTCTCCGCCGCGCCGCCTGACAATCAGGGCGAGGGGATCCGCCTTGGCGAATCCGTCGGCGGCCAGTTCGATACCCGCCTGCGCCACCCGCTGGCCTGGGCGCCGGTGTCCCGCGTCACCCTCGCCAGCGGCCAGCAGCTGATGTTTCCCCATCTGGTGGAACGCGCCAAGCCCGGGGTGATCGCCGTCCTGCCTAACGGCAAACGCTTTGTTAACGAGGCCGACTCCTATCACGACTTTATCGCCGCCCTGCTGGCGGCGACGCCCGCGGGCGACACGCCGCAGGCCTGGCTGCTGGCCGATCGGCGCGCGCTGCGCCGCTATGGCCTGGGCCACGCCAGGCCCTTTCCGTTCTCCCCTACCGCCTGGCTGCGTACCGGCTATCTGCGGCGAGGAAACACCCTTGCCGAGCTGGCGAAGCGGTGCGCCATCGATACCGATGCGCTGGCGGAAACCGTTGCACGCTTTAACCACTTTGCCAGTACCGGTGAAGACATCGATTTTCACCGCGGCGCATCGGCCTATAACCGCGCGCAGGGTGACCATCAGGTGACGCTCGGACCGCTGCGCGAAGGGCCGTTCTACGCGGTGCGCATTCTGCCCGGCTCGCTGGGCACCTTTAGCGGGTTACAAACCGACGAACACGCTCGGGTGTTGGATGGGCAGCAGCAGCCGATACCGGGCCTGTTCGCCATCGGCAACGACATGTCGAGCGTGATGCGCGGCTATTACCCCAGCGGAGGGATCACCCTCGGGCCGGCTATGACCTTCGGCTACCTGGTGGGCAAAAATCTGGCGGCAAACACAATAAAAACAAAGCAATAAAAACCAGGGACGGCAACACCCCTGGCTAACTTCACCTGCAACTGTACCGGAGCCATTTATGAACATGCGTACCCTATCGCTCGCCGCGCTGAGCCTGCTCGATGTCCCTCCCCCCGAACAGGTGCGGATAGCGGCCAGAACCGGTTTTACCCACGTGGGACTGCGGCTGCTGCCCGCCACACCCGCCGACCCGGACTACGACATGCTGGGCGATACCCCCGCCGTCCGCGCGACCCTGGCCGCGCTGATGGAAACCGGCATCCGCGTCTCGGACGTGGAGATCGTCCGCCTCAGCCCGGGGTTTACCCTCGACGATCGGCTGCAGCGCTTTATGGAGACCGCCGCGCGGCTTGGCGCCGGACAGGTGTTAGTCGCCGGGAATGACGACAACCTGCAGCGCAGCGCCGACAACCTGGCCACTCTCGCCGCGGCCGGTCGCTCATTTGGCCTGACCATGAACCTTGAGCCGATGCCCTGGACCCAGCTGCGCACGATCGCCGATGCGCAGGCGCTGATCGCCGCCAGCGGGCGGGAAGATATCGGCATCCTGGTGGACGCCCTTCATTTCTGGCGCGCGGGGGAATCGCTCGCCGCCCTCTCCAGCCTGCCCGCGCATCATCTGAACTATATGCAACTCTGCGATGGCGCGGCGCAGCGGCCGGAAAGCGAGCAGGAGCTCATCCGCCAGGCCCGCTCAGCGCGCAACGTGCCGGGGGAAGGCGGTCTGGATCTGCACGGTCTGATGGCGGCACTGCCGGCAACGCTACCGGTCTCCCTCGAAGTGCCGCTGGACGGTCAGCAGGGCGCCCTGCCGCCCCTCCAGCGGGCGCAATTACTGTTCAATGCCGCGCAGCCCTACCTGCGCTCCTGCGCATAAGGAATACGCTATGACACAGACTCAACGCCTGGATGTCAGAGAGTTAATTAACCGTAATCCTCTGAGCCGCTTTCAAAAGCAGATTATTTTTCTCGGCTTTTGCGTTATCGCTCTTGATGGGTTTGATATCTCGATCATGGGCTTTATCGCCCCGACGCTGAAGCTGGAGTGGGGGGTAAGCAACCACCAGTTGGGCCTGGTGATTAGCGCCGCGCTGATCGGCCTCGCGCTGGGCGCGATTTTCTCTGGCCCGCTCGCCGACTGGCTGGGACGCAAGAAGATCATCATCAACAGCGTCTTCTTCTTCGGCTTCTGGACCATCGCCACCGCCTTCTCGCACAACATTGAGCAGATGATGTTCTTCCGCTTTATGACCGGCCTCGGACTGGGCGCCGCGATGCCGAACATCGGGACGCTGGTGTCGGAATACGCTCCGGAACGCCAGCGCTCATTTATTATTACCGTCATCTTCTGCGGCTTCACCTTCGGCGCGGCGGCCGGAGGATTTACCGCGTCATGGCTGATCCCGCAGTTTGGCTGGCACTCGTTGATGGCGCTCGGCGGCATTCTGCCGCTGCTGTTTGCCCCCCTGCTTATCTGGCGGCTGCCGGAATCGGTTCGTTTTCTGGTGATAAAACAAGCACCTGCGGCGCGCATTCGCGCCATCCTCAATCGTCTTTATCCCGGACAAATCAGTGACAACGTGACGTTTATCCTGCCGGCGCAGCCGGCGGCCGGGAATGCGATGCGCATTGTGCTCTCCCGCCAGTATGGCTTTGGCTCGCTGATGCTATGGCTGGTCTACTTTATGGGGCTGTTCCTCGTCTATATTCTCGGCAGCTGGCTGCCAACGCTGGTTAAGGAGGTCGGGCTTACCGTCAGCCAGGCGGCCGTCATGACGGCCATCTACCAGGCGGGAGGTACCCTCGGCTCGCTGTTTGCCGGCTGGCTGATGGACCGCATCAATCCCCATCGCGCGCTGGGGATGATCTACGCCGTCGGCGGCCTGTTTACCATGGCGATGGGCTACGCGGCGGGCAGCTTTGCCCTGCTCTGTATGCTGGCGTTTATCAGCGGCGCCTGCCTGAACGGCGCCAATACCGGCATGAACGCCCTCTCCGCCCGTTACTACCCCACACAGGCGCGGGCGACGGGATCCAGCTGGATGCACGGCGTCGGGCGGATCGGCGCGATCCTCAGCGCCTTTGCCGGCGCTGAGATGATGGCGCTCAACCTGCCCTTCGAAAGCGTCTTTTTGATCCTCGGCATCCCGGCAGCCCTCACCGTCGCAGGCCTGGCGGCGAAGGGTATCTTTGCGGCCGGTAATCCTCCCGCCGCTTCGCCAGCCCCCGCATCTGTGCGCGGAGCGTAATGTCGTCGTCTTCCTCCGGTGCAATCTGCGGATTGCACCGCACGTTGAGGTTAAAAAGAAAATTTATTTCATCTTTCTCTGTAACGAAAAGCATTCCGCCACATTCCGGCCTGTACCCGTCGCCGTTGATTCCCCTCTCGTTTTCAACCCAGCGGAAAATAAACTTCTGCTTATTCGATCCCCTTCGCATATATGAAAAATAAATTCCACAATACAATTGAAACAGAACAAACATTTCCTTAAGTTTAGGTCAGTCTATCCGGATGCGCGTTGCCGCAGGCGTCGGCATTGAGCGCCTCAGAGTGCGAATGATTTCAAAAAGGAGAGCACCATGTTAAACGGTCTGAAACCCTTATCCCGTTCCCTGCGTTGGGGCATGGTCGGCGGCGGGGGAACCAGCCAGATCGGCTACAGCCACCGCTGTGCGGCGCTGCGTGACAATGTTTACACCCTACTGGCCGGCGCGCTTGACGTCGATGCCGAGCGCGGGCGCGCGTTCGGTGAGCAACTGGGCATCGCGCCGGAGCGCTGCTACGCCGACTACCAGACCCTGTTTCGTGAAGAGGCTCAGCGTCCTGACGGGATCGAGGTCGTCTCGGTCACCACCCCGAATAATACCCATTTCGCCATCACCAAAGCGGCGCTGGAAGCGGGCCTCCATGTCATCTGTGAAAAGCCCCTCTGTTTTACCGCCGAAGAGGCGCGCGAACTGGTGGACCTGAGTAAAAAACAGAACAAAATCGTCGGCGTCACCTACGGCTATGCCGGCTATCAGATGATCCAGCAGGCGCGGCAGATGATTGCCGATGGGCTGCTCGGCGAGATCCGCATCGTCAATATGCAGTTCGCCCACGGCTTTCATAACCAGGCCGTGGAGCTGCAGGCAGAATCTACCCGCTGGCGCGTGACGCCGAAGTTCGCCGGGCCCAGCTATGTGCTGGGAGATTTGGCCACCCATCCGCTGTTTGTCGCCGAAACCATGGCGCCACAGCTCAATATCAAACGGCTGATGTGCTCCCGCCAGAGCTTTGTTCCCTCTCGCGCGCCGCTGGAAGATAACGCCTTTGTCCTGATGGAATATGACAACGGCGCGGTTGGCTCGATGTGGACCAGCGCGGTGAACAGCGGCGCCATGCACTCGCAAAAAGTACGCATCGTCGGCGAAAAAGCGAGTATCGAATGGTGGGATGAGCATCCTAACCAGCTCAGCTATGAGGTGCAGGGCGAGCCGGCGCGCATTCTGGAACGCGGGATGCCCTACCTGAGCGCAAACGCGCTGGCGGACGATCGCATCGGCGGCGGTCATCCGGAAGGGCTGTTTGAAGCCTGGGCCAACCTCTATCGCCGCTATGCGCAGGCGATTGACGCTACGGACCGTGACGATCGCGCCTTCCTGCAAGACTTCTGGTATCCGGACGTCGAAGCTGGTCTGCACGGCGTGTATTGGGTCGAGCAATGCGTCAAATCGGCTGATGCCGGCAGCCAGTGGGTTGACTTTACTTTACCTTAATTTTCCCCCTCGCCAGTGGAGTCCTCCTCCACTGGTTTATTGATTTTTACCAACTTGTCGCATCGCGCAACAGCCCCGTAATATCTGTTAAACAAACATTTATTTACGCTTCTTACCCCCCGCCGCTACACTAGGCGCAGTTTTTATATTGAGGTGGTAATGAACGATAACAAAATGACGCCAGGGGAACTGCGCGCGACCTGGGGTTTGGGGACGGTATTCTCCCTGCGCATGCTTGGCATGTTTATGGTCCTGCCGGTTCTGACCACGTATGGCATGGCATTGCAGGGCGCCAGTGAAGCGCTGATTGGCCTGGCGATCGGCATCTACGGTCTGGCGCAGGCGGTGTTCCAGATCCCCTTTGGACTGTTATCTGACCGTATTGGCCGTAAGCCGTTGATCGTCGGCGGCCTGCTTATTTTCGTGCTCGGTAGCGTCATCGCCGCGCTCACCGACTCCATCTGGGGCATCATTCTTGGCCGCGCCCTTCAGGGCTCCGGCGCCATCGCCGCCGCGGTCATGGCCCTGCTCTCCGATCTCACCCGCGAACAGAACCGCACTAAAGCGATGGCGTTTATTGGCGTCAGCTTCGGCGTCACTTTCGCTATCGCCATGGTGCTGGGGCCGATTATTACCCATCAGCTGGGTCTGCACGCCCTGTTCTGGATGATCGCCATCCTGGCGACCGTCGGCATTCTGCTCACCCTGTGGGTGGTGCCCAACAGCCAGAACCACGTGCTTAACCGCGAATCTGGGATGGTGAAGGGCTGCTTTAGCAAGGTGCTGGCGGAGCCGCGCCTGTTGAAGCTCAACTTTGGCATCATGTGCCTGCACATCATGCTGATGTCCACTTTTGTCGCGCTGCCCGGACAGCTGGAGGCCGCCGGCTTCCCGGCCGCCGAGCACTGGAAGATTTACCTGGTCACCATGGTTATCTCCTTCATCTCGGTGGTGCCGTTTATCATCTACGCCGAAGTGAAGCGTAAGATGAAGCGCGTCTTTTTGCTCTGCGTCGCCATCCTGCTGATTGCGGAGATTGTCCTCTGGGGCGCCGGAGGCTACTTCTGGGAGCTGGTGGCGGGCGTTCAGCTCTTCTTCCTGGCGTTTAACCTGCTGGAAGCGCTGCTGCCGTCGTTGATTAGCAAAGAGTCGCCGGCGGGCTACAAAGGCACCGCGATGGGCGTCTACTCCACCAGCCAGTTCCTCGGGGTGGCGATTGGCGGCGCCCTTGGCGGTTGGGTCGATGGTTTCTTTGATTCGCAGACTGTGTTTCTGCTGGGCGCCCTGCTGGCGATGCTGTGGCTGCTGGTGGCCAGCACCATGAGCGAGCCGCCCTACGTCAGCAGCCTGCGGGTAGAGGTACCGGACGGCGTGGTGGTCGACAGCGCGCTGCAGGCGCGTCTGCTGAATGCCAGCGGGGTTCATCAGGCGCTGGTGGTGCCCGAGGAGCGTTCGGTGTATATCAAAATCGACAGCAAAGTCACCAACCGCTTCGAGATAGAGCAGCTCATCAAAGGGGTATAAAAAAAGCGGGGAATTCCCCGCTTTTTGCTGTCTGTCGGCCGCCTTAGTCGCGGAAGTTTTTGAACTGGAACGGTTGTCCCAGATCGCCACCGCGCACCAGCGCCATCACCGACTGCAGATCGTCGCGGGACTTACCGGTCACGCGGATCTCTTCGCCCTGAATCTGGGCCTGCACTTTCAGCTTGCTGTCTTTGATCAGTTTAACGATCTTCTTCTGCACCGCGCTTTCAATACCCTGCTTCAGCTTCGCTTCAACAAACCAGGTTTTACCGCTGTGTACGATATCTTCCGGCACGTCGAGGGAGGTGCCTTCAATGCCGCGCTTGAGCAGCTTGGCGCGCAGGATATCCAGCAGTTGGTTCACCTGGAAGTCAGACTCGCTCAGCACTTTAATGGTCTTGTTGGCGTCGTTTAATTCAAACGTGGCTTCAACGCCACGAAAATCAAAACGCGACTCGACTTCGCGGCTCGCGTTGTCTACCGCGTTACGGGCTTCCTGAAGATCAACTTCAGAGACAATATCGAAAGATGGCATCTTTTCCTCTCCTTCCGTTTCTTTTGCGTTGCATAATACCTGCAACGCGGCATAACTCAACTTGTTATCCCGGAAGCTTAGCTGATTACGCAACGCTCGCGCTATTTTCCCCATGCTGCCCGACGACGCCGAAACCCCCTTTCCGTGCGACGATGTGAAAAGCGACGAGATAGACTTTAGTCATCAGCGCCTGGGGTAGCGGCAGATGAGGAGGAACAATGAAAGTAACCGTACTGGGATGCGGTGCACTGGGACAACTATGGCTGACCGCGTTGTGCAAACAGGGACATGAAGTCCAGGGCTGGCTGCGCGTGCCGCAGCCATTCTGTAGCGTCAACGTCATTGAAACCGACGGCTCGGTGTTCAACGAGTCGCTGACGGCCAACGACCCCGATTTTCTTGCCAGCAGCGAGCTGCTGATTGTCACTTTAAAAGCCTGGCAGGTTTCAAACGCGGTAAAGCACCTGGCCGCGATCCTGCCGGACACCACGCCGATTGTGCTGGTGCATAACGGCATGGGCACCGTCGAGGAGCTGCGCGGCGTGAAACAGCCTTTACTGCTGGCCTCCACCACCCAAGCGGCGCGCCGCGACGGGAATGTCATCATCCACGTCGCCCAGGGCACCACGCATATCGGGCCGGCGAAAAGCTACGAACAGGACTACAGCTACCTCGCTGAAGTGCTGCAGAACGTGCTGCCGGATGTCGCCTGGCACAACAATATTTTCTCGGCCACCTGGCGCAAACTCGCGGTTAACTGCGCGATTAACCCCCTGACCGCGATAAAAGGGTGTAAAAATGGCGATCTGCGCGACTATCCGCAGGAAGTTGCGGCCATTTGTCGCGAGGTGGCGGCAGTGATGGAGCGCGAAGGTATTCATACCTCGGCGGAAAACCTGCTATTTTATGTCGAACAGGTGATTGAAAGTACGGCAGAAAATATCTCATCCATGCTGCAGGACGTTCGCGCCCAGCGGCACACGGAGATCGACTATATCACCGGTTTTCTGCTCAACCGCGCCCGCGCCCACGGCGTTGCCGTACCGGAAAACGCCCGCTTATTTGAACTGGTCAAGCGTAAGGAGAATGAATATGAGCGCGTCGGCACTGATTTGCCTCGCCCCTGGTAGCGAAGAGACCGAAGCGGTCACCACTATCGACCTGCTGGTCCGCGGCGGGGTGAAGGTGACCACCGCCAGCGTCGCCAGCGACGGCGGCCTGGCCATCGTCTGCTCGCGCGGCGTCAAGCTGCTGGCGGATGCTCCTCTGGTCGAGGTGGCCGATGGCGATTTCGATATTATCGTCCTCCCGGGCGGCCTCAAGGGAGCGGAGTGCTTTCGCGACAGCCCGCTGTTGGTGGAAACCGTCCGCCAGTTTCATCTCTCTGGGCGCATTGTGGCCGCTATCTGCGCCGCTCCGGCGACCGTGCTGGTACCTCATCATCTGTTCCCGATCGGCAACATGACCGGTTTTCCAGCGCTGAAGGCGCAGATCCCCGCCGATCAGTGGCAGGATAAGCGGGTGGTCTGGGATCCGCGGGTGAATCTGTTAACCAGTCAGGGTCCAGGGACATCGATTGATTTCGCCCTGAAAATGATCGATCTGCTGGTGGGGCGCGAGAAAGCGTATGAGGTCGCCTCACAGTTGGTGATGGCCGCCGGCATCTATAATTACTACGAAGCCTGATAGCCGGTCCGCGCCGCGGACTGGCTCCCCCTTTTCCTGAGGAGTCGTAGCATGTCCCGTAGCGCAACCGATTCTCGCGATCTTGTTATCAGCCGCCTGCTCAGCGCGCCCGCCGCAGCCCTGTGGCGCGCGTGGGCCGACCCGGCATTACTCCGAACCTGGTGGTGCCCGAAGCCCTGGCAAACCGAGGTTCTGACCTTTGATTTTCGCGCCGGCGGGGCCTTTCACACCGTGATGCACGGCCCTGACGGTGAACGCAGCGATAACCCCGGCTGTTTTCTTGAGATTATCCCGCAACAAAAAATCGTCATAACCTCGATGCTGACGGCGGATTATCGCCCCGCTGTTTCCCCCTTCGCGATGACGGCCATCATCACCTTTGCCGATGAACAGGGCGGGTGTCGCTATACGGCCACAGTGCTGCATGCCGATGATGAAACCCGCGAGCAGCATGAGCAGATGGGATTTTTCGAGGGCTGGAATATTGTCATCGATCAACTCAATGACCTGGCGCTGACCCTGCGCTAATACACTCCCCTGCCAATAGTAAAAAGGCCTTCCATCAGGGAAGGCCTTTTGCATCATAACAACCTGTTACGGGCGATAAACTTTCACGTTGCTGAAGCCCTGCTCGCGCAAATAAAGCGCCTGCAGACGGCTCATCACTCCGCGTTCGCACCACAGCAGCCAGGTTTTACTCTGATCGAGATCGCCAAACTTGGTGCTCAGCTTGTAGAACGGCAGAGAAACAACTTCAACCCCCTCGACCTTAAGCGGCTTGTCTTCCTGCTCGTCGATGGAGCGAATGTCGAGGATCGCGTCGTTGGCGCCAAAGCCGTTGACGGTTTCCACTTCCACCACCGTCTCTTCCGTCTGCTGGGCGATTTCGCGGATATCGATATTGCTCGCCTCTTCCACCACTTTATCGAGGATGCTGAAATCGAAGTGTTCTTCTTCCGCTTCAATCTTCGCCTTCACCGCCTTCACGGTCGGGCTCTTGGAGATCACGCCGCAGTACTCCGGCATCGTGCGGGCGAAATCTTCCGTACCGATCTCGCGGGCCAGGTCGATGATGTGCTCTTTATCGTGTGAAATCAGCGGACGCAGGATCAGGGTATCGGAGACGTTGTCGATCAGGCGCAGGTTGGTGAGAGTCTGACTGGAGACCTGACCCAGCGCTTCGCCGGTGACCAGCGCCTGCACGCCGTAGCGTTCCGCGACTTTTGACGCGGCGCGGACCATCATGCGCTTGAGCACCACGCCCATCTGGCCGTCATCCACTTTTTCGAGGATTTCGCCGACCACCGGCTCAAAGTTAATCGCCACAAAGCGAACGCGGTGAGAGCTGCCGAAGCGGTTCCACAGGTAATGCGCGACCTGGCGGACGCCAATCTCATGGGCGGCGCCGCCAAGGTTAAAGAAGCAGTAGTGCACGCGGCAGCCGCGGCGCATCAGCATGTAGCTGGAGACGCCGGAGTCAAAGCCGCCGGAAATCAGCGACAACACATCTTCCTGCGTGCCGATCGGGAAACCGCCGATACCTTCATAGCGGCCTTTCACCAGCAGCAGGCGATCGTTTTCAATCTCAAGATTGACGGTAACGTCCGGGTCGGTCAGCTTCACGCGCGCCGTTTCAATATGCTGATTCAGGCCGCCGCCGACGTAGCGCTCCACCTCAATTGAGGTGAATTCATGTTTGCCGCGACGCTTCACCCGCACGCAGAAGGTTTTGCCTTCCAGCGCCTCGCGCCACAGCGGCAGCGTCTGCTCAAAAATATCGTGCAGCGAGGTGAACGGTACGTCTTCGACTTCCAGAATATGGTGGATGCCGGGAATACGGGTCAGCGCATCGCGAATAGCCGGGCGCTGATTTTCATCTTTCGCGCGAACTTCGATATGATCCCAATGGCGAACGACGGCCAGCGTCTCGTCATAGTTTTTGAGAACGTTACGAATGTTCCCGGTTAAGATTTTAATGAAGCGCAACCGCACAGATTGGCTTTTGATGGTGATTTCCGGGAACAATTTAATGATAAACTTCATGGCGACAATAGTTCGTTGGCAAGCCCGACGGGGCTTTAAGCAAAAGTTGTAAAGCAGCGCACACCGGTGCCTGCATCCTGGGCGCGGAGTATATCACCATTGCGCGTTATTTGCTTACACGCGTGACTTCGTTACCATACCCGGTATTGCCGTCGCGAAATAACAAGAGTCTATATTCACTATGCCAAAGAAAAATGAGGCCCCGGCCAGCTTTGAAACTGCACTGGGCGAACTGGAGCAGATCGTAAACCGTCTGGAAAGCGGCGATTTGCCGTTAGAAGAAGCGCTCAGCGAATTTGAGCGCGGGGTCCAGCTGGCCCGCCAGGGGCAAAGCCAGCTGCAGCAGGCCGAACAGCGCGTGCAGATCCTGCTGGCGGATAGTGAAGATTCCCCGACCACGCCTTTTACGCCGGACGCTGAATAAATGGATTTCCCGCAACAATTGCAGGCCTGTGTGGAACAGGCTAACGAGGCGCTGCGCCGTTTTATCGCGCCGCAGCCCTTTCAGAACACTCCGCTGGTGGAAGCGATGCATTATGGCGCACTCTTAGGCGGTAAACGCCTGCGTCCCTTCCTTGTCTACGCTACCGGCGAGATGTTCGGCGTGAGCCGCACCACGCTGGATGCCCCTGCCGCCGCGGTCGAATGCATTCATGCTTATTCTCTGATGCATGATGATTTGCCGGCGATGGATGATGACGATCTGCGTCGCGGACTGCCGACCTGCCATATTAAATTTGGCGAAGCCAACGCAATTCTTGCGGGAGATGCCCTGCAAACGCTGGCGTTCTCTATACTCAGTGATGCGCCGATGACGGACGTCCCTGACCGGGATCGTCTGGCGATGGTTTCCGAACTGGCGCAGGCCAGCGGCGTGGCGGGCATGTGCGGCGGCCAGGCGCTGGATCTGCAGGCGGAAGGACAGCAGGTGAATCTGCAGGCGCTGGAACGTATCCACCGCCACAAAACGGGCGCGCTAATCCGCGCCGCCGTCCGCATGGGGGCGTTGAGCGCCGGCGAGCGCGGGCGTGCCGCCCTGCCCGCGCTGGATCGCTATGCGGAAAATATCGGCCTGGCCTTCCAGGTCCAGGATGACATTCTCGACGTGGTAGGGGATACTGCGACCCTTGGCAAACGTCAGGGTGCCGACCAGCAATTGGGTAAAAGCACCTATCCCGCCCTCCTGGGTCTTGAGCAAGCCCGGAAGAAAGCGCACGACCTGATCGCTGATGCCCGCCGTTCGTTAGATGAACTGGCCGCACAATCTCTGGATACTTCGGCACTGGAAGCGCTCGCGAATTACATTATTCAGCGCGATAAATAAACAATAAATGAGTCTCTGATGAGTTTTGATATTGCCAAATACCCGACCCTGGCGCTGGTAGATTCCACCCAGGAGTTGCGCCTGTTGCCAAAAGAGAGCCTGCCGAAGCTGTGTGATGAGCTGCGGCGCTACCTGTTGGACAGCGTCAGCCGCTCCAGCGGTCACTTTGCCTCTGGCCTCGGCACGGTGGAACTGACCGTGGCGCTGCACTACGTCTATAACACGCCCTTCGATCGCCTGATCTGGGACGTCGGTCACCAGGCCTACCCGCATAAAATTCTGACCGGCCGCCGCGACAAAATCGGCACCATTCGCCAGAAAGGCGGCCTGCACCCCTTCCCGTGGCGCGGTGAAAGCGAGTACGACGTGCTGAGCGTCGGTCACTCCTCCACCTCCATTTCCGCTGGCATCGGGGTGGCTATCGCCGCCGCGAAAGAGGATAAACAGCGGCGCGCGGTGTGCGTGATTGGCGACGGGGCGATTACCGCCGGCATGGCGTTTGAGGCGATGAACCACGCCGGGGATATCAAACCCGACCTGCTGGTGGTGCTGAATGACAATGAAATGTCGATCTCCGAGAACGTCGGGGCGCTGAATAATCATCTGGCGCAGCTGCTCTCCGGTAAGCTCTACTCCACCCTGCGCGAAGGCGGCAAAAAGGTCTTTTCCGGCGTACCGCCGATTAAAGAGCTGCTTAAGCGGACCGAAGAGCATATCAAAGGCATGGTGGTGCCTGGGACGCTGTTTGAAGAGCTGGGCTTTAACTACATCGGCCCGGTGGATGGCCACGATGTGCTCGGTCTGGTCAGCACCCTGAAGAACATGCGCGACCTGAAGGGCCCGCAGTTCCTGCATATTATGACCAAAAAAGGCCGCGGCTATGAGCCCGCCGAGAAAGACCCGATCACTTTCCACGCGGTGCCAAAGTTCGACCATACCAGCGGCGTACTGCCCAAAAGCAGCGGCGGTCTCCCTTCCTATTCGAAAATCTTCGGCGACTGGCTGTGCGAAACGGCGGCCAAAGACAGCAAGCTGATGGCCATCACCCCGGCGATGCGCGAAGGTTCAGGGATGGTGGAATTTTCGAAGAAATTCCCCGATCAGTACTTTGATGTCGCCATCGCCGAGCAGCATGCAGTCACCTTCGCCGCCGGACTGGCGATTGGCGACTACAAACCAGTGGTGGCCATCTACTCCACCTTCCTGCAGCGAGCCTACGATCAGGTGATCCACGATGTGGCTATTCAGAAGCTGCCGGTGCTGTTTGCCATCGACCGCGCCGGGATTGTCGGCGCAGACGGCCAGACGCATCAGGGGGCGTTCGATCTCTCCTTCCTGCGCTGTATTCCGGATATGGTGGTGATGACGCCGAGCGATGAAAATGAATGCCGCCAGATGCTGTATACCGGCTACCACTACAGCGACGGACCCTGCGCGGTGCGCTATCCGCGCGGCAGCGGCACCGGCGCGACGCTGGAGCCGCTGGCATCGCTGCCGATCGGCAAAGGGGTAGTGAAGCGCCAGGGCGAGAAGGTCGCGATCCTCAACTTCGGTACCCTGCTGCCGGAGGCCGCAGCGGTGGCGGACAAACTCAACGCCACCCTGGTGGACATGCGCTTTGTGAAGCCGCTGGATACCGCGCTGATCCTGCAGCTGGCAGGCGAGCACGACGTTCTGGTGACGCTGGAAGAGAACGCCATTATGGGCGGCGCCGGCAGCGGCGTGAATGAAGTGCTGATGGCCCATCGCCGGGCGGTACCGGTGCTCAATATTGGCCTGCCGGACGTCTTTATTCCGCAGGGCACTCAGGAAGAGATCCGCGCCGACCTCGGCCTCGATGCCGCCGGTATTGAAGCCAAAATCCTCGACTGGCTGGCATAATCGCCCCTCCCGCTCCTGCTATGCTTAAGGGATACCCTTGATGAATAGCAGGAGCGCACCATGCACTATATCCCCCTCGGCGATACTGCCTTACGTGTTTCCCGACTCTGCCTCGGCTGCATGACCTTCGGCGAGCCGGACCGCGGCAGACACGCCTGGACGCTTCCGGAAGAGAGCAGTCGCCCGCTCATCCAGCACGCCATTGAAGGCGGCATCAACTTCTTCGATACCGCAAACAGCTACTCCGACGGCAGTAGCGAAGAGATCGTCGGCCGCGCTCTGCGCGACTTTGCCCGCCGCGACGAGGTGGTTGTCGCCACCAAGGTCTATCACCAGGTCGGCGATCTGGCGGAAGGGCTTTCCCGGGCGCAGATCCTGCGCTCTATCGACGACAGCCTGCGCCGTCTCGGTATGGACTATGTCGACCTGTTGCAGATCCACCGCTGGGACTACAGCACCCCGATTGAAGAGACGCTCGAAGCGCTGGACGAGGTGGTGAAAGCCGGCAAAGCGCGCTATATCGGCGCCTCGTCCATGCATGCCCGGCAGTTTGCCCAGGCGCTGGCGCTTCAGCAGCAGAACGGCTGGGCGCGCTTCGTCACCATGCAGGATCACTACAACCTGATTTACCGGGAAGAAGAGAATGAGATGCTGCCCCTGTGCCAGCGTAACGGCGTGGCTGTGATCCCGTGGAGCCCGCTGGCGCGCGGCAGGCTGACCCGCCCATGGGGTGAGACCACCGCCCGGCTGGTCTCGGATGAGTTCGGCAAATCGCTTTACAGCACCAGCGAAGAGAATGACGCGCAGATCGCCGGGAATCTCGCGGACGTGGCAGAAGAGCTCGACGCCAGTCGCGCGCAGGTCGCCCTCGCCTGGCTGTTAAGCAAGCCCGGCGTCGCCGCGCCAATTATCGGTCCGTCGCGTCAGGAACAGCTCGATGACCTGTTGCAGGCGGTGGATTTGACGCTATCTCCGGAACAGATCGACAAACTGGAGGCGCCCTATCAGCCGCACCCGGTGGTGGGATTTAAGTGACGGGCGTGGTTTCCCCGACAGCATGGCGCTGCCGGGGAGAAGCGGTCAAAGCAGACCGATGGGCCAGTGATGGCCAATAACATACAGCACGCCGGCGGAGATCACGCCGGCGACGATATCATCCACCATGATCCCCATTCCGCCGTGAATATTACGGTCAAACCAGCGAATCGGCCACGGTTTCCACATATCGAAGATACGGAAAATGACGAAGCCGGCGGCCACCCACTGCCAGTCCAGGGTCGGCAGCGCCATCAGGGTGATCCACATCCCGACGAACTCGTCCCAGACGATGCTGCCGTGGTCATGGGTGCCCATATCTTTGGCCGTGCGATGGCACAGATAGACCCCGATACAGATGCTCATCATCACCACCAGCGAGTAGAGCTGCCAGGGGAGAAAAGTCATCAGATACCAGAACGGGATCGCCGCCAGCGACCCCATCGTGCCCGGCACCACCGGGCTTAAGCCGCTGCCAAAGCCGGTCGCCAGCAGATGCCATGGATTACGCATACTCAGGCGACTAAGCGCCTCGTCTCGACTACGCAAAGTGATCGTATCCCTTTAAATCAAGCGTGACCGGCTTACCGTCGCGGATAAACTGCAGACCTTCGCTCTCCGGCGCAATCTGTCCGATACAGGTAAAACGCGCGCCAAGATGGCCAAGGGCCACGTCCAGCGCCCCACGGTTCAGTTCCGGTACGGTAAAGCACAGCTCGTAGTCTTCGCCACCGGCGAGCGCCCAGCGTAGCGCCTGCTCAGAATCAACCTGGCTTAGCATCGCGTCAGAGTACGGCATGGCATCAAGATCGATACGCGCGCCGCAGCCGCTGGCTTTGAGAATATGACCCAGATCGGAGATCAGGCCGTCGGAGAGATCGATCGCCGACGTCGCCAGGTCGCGCAGCGCCTGGCCCTGCAGCACGCGGGGCATCGGACGCAGGTGACGGGCCAGCAAATAGTCGGCGTCAGTCGGCGTATCCACCGTCAGCCGGTTCTGCAACAGCGCCAGGCCGGCGGCGCTGTCCCCCGGGGTACCGGTGACATAGATCCAGTCTCCCGGCTTCGCACCTGAACGTTTCATGGCGCGCCCAGGCGGCACAAAGCCGTGGATACCCAGAGTCATGGCGAGCGGGCCACGGGTGGTGTCGCCGCCAATCAGCTGCATATCGTAGTAGTCAAGCTGGACAAACAGGCTGTCGCTGAAGGCTTCCAGCCAGGCTTCATCCACCTCCGGCAAGGTCAGCGCCAGGGTGAGCCACGCCGGCTCCGCGCCCATCGCTGCGAGGTCGCTCAGGTTCACCGCCAGGGCTTTATAGGCGAGGTCGGCCGGGTCGATATCGGGTAAGAAGTGATTGCCCGCCACCAGAGTGTCGGTGCTGATTGCCAGCGTTTTTTTCTCGGGAATATTCAGGAGAGCGCAGTCGTCGCCGATACCGGTCTCGACATCAAGACGAGCGCTTTTAACGCGATCAAAATAACGGGCAATCAGGGAGAATTCGCCACATGCCATACGTTATGCCTCAGCAAAATAATAAATAAGGCCGGGTTGCGAGACGACCCTCGCAAAACCCGGCCTGCAGTTTACTTCTTGTGGGGACGAATTACCGGAGCCGCTTTGTCCAGCACACCGTTGACGAACTTGTGGCTATCTTCAGCGCCGAAGGTTTTCGCCAGTTCGATAGCTTCATTGATGGCCACTTTATACGGTACGTCATCGCGTTTGGACAGCTCAAACAGCGCGATACGCAGCACCGCTTTTTCCACCTGACCCAGCTCTTCCAGCTGACGGGACAGGTAGGGCTTCATCAGGCCGTCGAGGTACGCGCTGTTAGTCGCCACTCCGGACAGCAGTTCGCGGAAATACAGAACATCAACATCTTTTACGTCCTGTTCCGCCAGGAACTGGTATTCGACATCAGCGATGTCGTTCTGGGACAACTGCCAGGAGTAGAGCGCCTGAACGGCACACTCACGGGCGCGGCGACGAGCAGCAGGTTTCACGGAATTCCCCTTACAAAAATCAGGCCTTGATGGCTTTCAATACGTTAATCATTTCCAGCGCGGTCAGCGCAGCTTCTGCGCCTTTGTTACCGGCTTTGGTGCCAGCGCGCTCAATGGCTTGTTCAATACTTTCAGTGGTCAGAACACCAAAGGCTACCGGGATTTCGCTGTCCTGAGCGACGTGCGCCAGGCCATTGCTGGCACCGCCTGCCACATATTCAAAGTGGGCGGTACCGCCGCGAATCACCGTACCCAGCGCGATCACCGCGTCATATTTACCGGTTTTCGCCAGTGCGCCAGCCGCCAGCGGCAGCTCATACGCGCCTGGAACCCAAACAACGGTGATGTTTTCATCTTTTACCTGACCAATGCGTTTCAGGGCGTCAATCGCACCTTCCAGCAGGCTGTCATTGATAAAGTTGTTGAAACGCGCAATGGTGATGGCGACGCGAGCGTCCGGGGTAGCAACGTTAGCTTCAATAATGTTCATACTCTTCCTTCGGGTTCATGTGCCCCGCAAGGGGGGCGGATTTTATCATATTATTCTGAGCGCTGCTTCCTAATAATCAGGAAAGCCTCACGCAGTGGTTAAATGCAGGCAGACATCCGGGCCAACCTGACGTATCTCATTGAATTTAAAATGGGGCGCCTGGCTCAGTTCTTCAAGCCCCGGCAGCGCGCATAATCCACGCGCCGCATTGCCTAACAGTTTAGGCGCAATATAGACGATAAGCTCGTCGACCAGCCCCGCCTGCAGCAGCGCCCCGGCAAGCGTGGCCCCCGCCTCCACCCAGACGCTGTTGATCTGCTGTTTGCCAAGCTGCATCATCAGCAGCACCAGATCGAGATGGCCGTTATGTTCCGGAACCAGCAGCGTGCGCACGCTGTCCGGCCACTGGCGCTCATCGGCGCCCAGGCGGGCAAACAGCGTTTCCCCCGCCTGCTGCACAATACGATGCTCAGGCGTGACGCGGTTCTGACTGTCGATCACGACGCGCAGCGGCTGGCGCAAATTCTCTTGGGGATACAGCGCCTGGGTATCGGCGCTCAGCTCCTGCCAGCGCACGGTCAGCGCCGGATCGTCCGCCAGTACGGTGGCGCTGCTGGTCAGAATGGCATGGCTCTGTGCGCGCAGACGCTGCACGTCGCGTCGCGCCTGCGGGGAGGTGATCCACTGGCTTTCGCCGCTGGCCATCGCCGTGCGGCCGTCCAGCGAAGCACCCAGCTTGAGCTGCACCCAGGGAAAACCGGTGCGCATCCGCTTCAGGAAGCCCTTGTTCAGCGCTTCCGCCTCGTTCATCATCAGCCCGTGGCTGACTTCAATACCGGCCTGCTGCAGACGGTACAGGCCGCGCCCCGCCACCTGCGGGTTCGGATCCTGCATCGCGGCGACCACGCGGCTGATGCCGGCGGCAATCAGCGCATCGCAGCACGGCGGCGTACGGCCGTGATGACTGCAGGGCTCAAGGGTGACATAGGCGGTGGCGCCTCGCGCCTGTTCCCCCGCCATCCGCAGGGCGTGCACTTCGGCGTGCGGCTCGCCGGCGCGATAGTGGAACCCTTCGCCGACGATCTCGCCATCTTTTACAATGACGCAGCCAACGTTAGGGTTAGGATGGGTGGTAAAGCGACCGCGGGCGGCGAGCTTAAGCGCACGCGCCATGTACATTTCGTCCTGCATGGCTTAGTCCTGTAAGCGGGCGATCTCTTCGCCGAATTCTTTGATATCTTCGAAGCTGCGATAGACCGACGCGAAGCGAATATAGGCGACTTTATCCAGTTTTTTCAGCTGTTCCATCACCAGGTTGCCGATCATTTTGCTGGCCACTTCGCGCTCGCCGGTTCCGCGCAGATGGGTTTTGATATGGTTGACCGCCATTTCGACGTCATCGGCGCTGACCGGACGTTTCTCCAGCGCTTTCAGCATCCCACTGCGCAGCTTGTCTTCGTTGAAGGGTTCACGCACATCGTTACTCTTCACCACCCGGGGCATCACCAGCTCCGCCACTTCGAAGGTGGTAAAGCGCTCATTACAGACCAGACACTGCCGACGGCGACGCACGGAAGAGCCTTCCCCCACCAGACGAGAGTCAATCACTTTGGTATCCACGGCGAAACAGAAAGGGCAATGCATAGCGCGTCCTGACAGGTAGTTAAACTGAAGGGTAGTTTACCGCGAAGTGACCTGACTACAAAGAAAGAGCTTTTGAGACAAAGGATCTATGGGAGAGACAGGCGGTTTGGCTACCATTAAGCATCCTCTGCAAACGGAATCCTGACCATGACAAGACGTTACCTGAAACTCGCCATCGCGGGCAGCCTGTTTACCCTGACCGCCTGCGCCCAGCAAAGCGAAATCCGCCAGATGCACCAGAGTGTGAGCACCCTGAGCCAGGAGATGACCCAGCTCAATCAGCAAACGATCAAAATTACCCAGCAAAACGCGCTGAACGCGAAATCTACCCGCGGCGTCTATTTGCTGCCGGAGGCGAAAACCCCGGCGCGGCTGGAGAGCCAGATCGGCACCCTGCGCATGTCGGTGGCGAGCATTACGCCGGATGGCGACGGGTCACGCCTGACGTTACGTATTCAGGGCGAATCCAACGATCCGCTGCCGGCCTTTACCGCCACCGTCGCCTCCGGACAGATCACCGGCACTACCCACAGCTACCAGGAAGTGAATGTTCAGGATCAGTTGATCAGCGCCCCGGCCAGCATCCTCGCACCCAGCGATGTCAACATCCCGCTGCGCCTGAACGTGACGCCGGACAAAGTCGGTTTTATTCGCGTCCACGATATCCAGCCCGCCGCCGCACAGTAAGCCTTTGCGCCGGGCTTTCCCCTGCCCGGCGACATCCTGCCCCGTCATTCTTCTCCACTTACAACTTTTCGCAAGAGTTCATTAGAAATCGTTCTGCATCGCGATTTTCAGTAGCATTTTGTCAAGAAATGCATAGAATCGTGAACGCAATCGATTACGCATGTTCTGGTTATGTGAAACAACACGTATTTTTGTGAGCAATGATTCCTATAATAGACCCCCACAGAAAGACGAAATATTTAGAAACGCTTCGGCACTTCTTTTAACGCCTTCAGGCTCAATTTAAACAGTGGCATTACTATGAAAAAAACATTACTGGCAGCGGGTGCGGTTGTGGCGCTCTCCACTTCTTTTACCGCGGGCGCGGCAGAAAACGACAAACCGCAGTATCTGTCTGACTGGTGGCACCAGAGTGTTAACGTGGTAGGGAGCTACCACACCCGTTTCGGACCGCAGATCCGTAACGATACCTATCTGGAATACGAAGCGTTCGCCAAAAAAGACTGGTTTGATTTTTACGGCTATATCGATGCTCCGGTGTTCTTCGGCGGCAATAGCACGGCAAAAGGTATCTGGAACAACGGTTCTCCGCTGTTTATGGAGATCGAACCGCGCTTCTCTATCGACAAGCTGACCAACACCGATCTGAGCTTCGGGCCGTTCAAAGAGTGGTATTTCGCGAACAACTATATCTACGATATGGGCCGCAATGATTCCCAGGAGCAGAGCACCTGGTATATGGGTCTGGGTACCGATATCGACACCGGCCTGCCGATGAGCCTGTCGCTGAACGTCTACGCCAAATACCAATGGCAGAACTACGGCGCGTCCAATGAGAACGAGTGGGACGGCTACCGCTTCAAAGTGAAATACTTTGTGCCGCTGACCGACCTGTGGGGCGGTTCGCTGAGCTACATCGGCTTCACCAACTTCGACTGGGGTTCTGACCTCGGCGATGACAACTTCTACGATCTGAACGGGAAGCACGCGCGCACCAGCAACTCCATCGCCTCCAGCCACATCCTGGCGCTGAACTACGCGCACTGGCACTACTCGGTAGTGGCCCGTTACTTCCATAACGGCGGCCAGTGGGCTGACGATGCCAAGCTGAACTTCGGCGATGGCGATTTCAGCGTCCGCTCAACCGGCTGGGGTGGTTACTTCGTGGTTGGTTACAACTTCTAATTGCTGAAACGGCAAGACAGCGCCCGGGCCATCCGGGCGTTTTTATTTCTCCCACACGTCGCACCGAACCTTGCGCAGAAAATCGCTTAACGAGCGGTCGGCGCACTCGCTGAATCGACGCTCGGTCGCCCTGACCGCCAGACAGCGGTCGAGGCGAAAGTTGCGATAATCATTGCGCAGCTCACACCAGGCTACCAGCAGCCAGCGCTCCCCCCAGAAAAACAGCCCCAGCGGCAGCACGTCGCGCTCGGTCACCCGACCGGACTCATCCTGATAGCGCAACGCCAGCACCTGCTGGCCGGAGACCGCCTGATGAATGATGTCAAAGAAGGTTTTGGCATAGCGATGGGCGCCGAGATCGGGGGCAAACAGGCGGGTCTGCTCCGCCTGGCGCCGGCGCGCCTCCGGCAGGATCGCCAGCATCTTCTCCTGAGCGGACTCCAGCGATTGCGACAGCGCCTCGCCGCCCCAGGTTTTCAGCAGCCGGATCGCGGCGATCAGCGCTTCGGATTCTTTGGTGGTCAGCATTAGCGGCGGCAGATCGTAGCCCGCCAGCAGCCGGTAGCCGCTACCCGCCTCCCCCTCCACCGGCACGCCGGAGAGGGAGAGATCGCGAATATCGCGATACACGGTGCGTTCCGACACGCCCAGCCGCTCCGCCAGCAGCGAGGCGGTGGTGAGCCGCCTGCCGCGCAGGATCTGCACAATCTGAAATAAACGGTCGGCGCGTCGGGTCATATTTCACTTCACAAAAAGTTCAGGTTAAGCCGGTTGGTGCAGGCCGACGCGGTTGCCCTCGCTGTCAGTAAACAGCGCGATGGTGCCAATATTATTCGGCAGCGTCAGCGGCCCGAAAACACACGCCCCACCCGCCGAGGCGACGCGGTCGAGTGTGGCGGCAAGATGGTCTGTATGCAGGTAAATAATAGCGCCCTGCGCTGAAGGCGCGATACCCTCAAATTTGGCCAGCGCGCCGCCGGGGGCCGGATCCTGATGCGGGAACACCGCCAGCTCGGCGCAGTCCATGGTTTCGCGACGCAGCGTCACCTGCATCACCGGCTCATAAAACGCGACGGCGCGATCCATATCGGCGACCGGAATTTCAAACCAGTTAATCACGTTATTCATACTTCCTCCTGCTCGTTATTGAGTTCAAAAGGAGTGTATGGGAGGGCTCCTGACAGCATACTGTCAGCAGGTTTTGTCGCGGGCAAAAAAAATCCCGGCCGCCTGGGCCGGGATTGCTTTATTTCAACTGAACCGTATTACGGCAGAATTGACGGCTGGTCCGCCCCTTCTTTTTCCACCTTCTGCTGCAGCAGATGCTCGCGCTTCATGCCCAGCTTCAACGCCAGCGCGGAGGCGACGTAGATAGAAGAAGCCGTACCGATGGAGACACCGATCAGCATGGTCAGCGAGAAGCCTTCCAGAATCGGGCCGCCGAACAGGAACAGCATCAGGATCACCATCAGGGTGGTCCCGGAGGTGATCAAGGTACGGTGCAGCGTCTGGGTCAACGACACGTTGAAGATCTCGTACGGCGTACCGCGGCGGATCTTACGGAAGTTTTCACGGATACGGTCCGATACCACGATACTGTCGTTCAGCGAGTAGCCGATAACCGACATCAACGAGGCCACAATGGTCAGGTCGATTTCGATATGGAACAGCGACAGCACGCCCATGGTGATCACCACGTCGTGCGCCAGGGCGATAACCACCCCCGCCGCCAGACGCCATTCGAAGCGGAAGCCGACGTAGATCAGGATACAGACCAGCGCGGCAATCAGCGCCAGGGCGCCGGTTTGCGCAAGGTCCGCACCGACGCTCGGGCCGACAAACTCAATGCGCTTCACCGCTGCGTTCTGGCTGGTCGATTCGTTAATCACCGTCACGACCTTACTGCCCAGCTCCTGGCTGCCGTTGGCGTCATGCACCGGCGGCATACGTACCATGATGTCGCGGCTGCTGCCAAAGTTCTGCACCTGCGGCTCTTCAAAGCCCGCTTTTTGCAGGGAATCGCGCATCTGGTCGAGATCGACCGGCTTCTCAAGGGTAATTTCGATCACCGTACCGCCGGTGAAATCGAGACCCCAGTTAAAGCCGCGGACGCCGATGATGGCGATCGACACAATCAGCAGAAAACCTGAAATGCCGAAGGCCCAGTAGTCCCAGCGCATAAAGTCCCAGACTTTACGGCCGTGGTTCAATTGTTCAACAGTATATTCCTGTGCCACAACGCACTCCTCAGATAGACAGCTTTTTAACGCGCTTGCCGCCGTACAGCAGGTTCACGATGGCACGGGTGCCGACGATAGCGGTAAACATTGAGGTCGCGATACCGATACCGGTGGTAATCGCAAACCCTTTAATGGCACCGGTACCGACCGCGTACAGGATGATCACTTTGATAAGCGTCGTCACGTTGGCGTCGAAGATCGAGCTGAACGCGCCGCGATAACCTTCGTCAATCGCCTGCTGAACGGTACGCCCGTTGCTCAGCTCTTCTTTGATACGCTCGTTGATCAGAACGTTAGCATCGACCGCCACCGCAAGGGTTAACACGATACCCGCGATGCCCGGCATGGTCAGCGTCGCCCCCGGGATGAGGGACATAATGCCGACAATCAGCACCAGGTTGGCAATCAGCGCCGAGGTCGCAATCAGACCGAACTTCTTATAGAAGAGGATCATGAACAGGATGGAGACCACCAGGCCGGCCAGACAGGCTTCCAGACCCTGCTTGATGTTCTGCATACCAAGGGTTGGGCCGATAGTCCGCTCTTCGACGATCTGAATCGGCGCAATCAACGCGCCGGCACGCAGCAGCAGCGACAGCTGGCGCGCTTCGTTCGGGTTGCTGATACCGGTAATACGGAAGCTGTTACCCAGACGCGACTGGATGTTGGCGATGTTAATCACCTCTTCCTCTTTCGCCAGGATAGCGCGACCGTTGGCGTCTTTCTTACCGCTGTCTTTATACTCCACGAACAGGGTCGCCATCGGCTTGCCGATATTGTCCTTAGTGAAGTTGGACATGATGTTACCGCCCGCGCTGTCCAGCGAGATGTTGACCTGCGGCTGGTTGTACTCATCCATGCTGGAGGTCGAGTCGGTGATATGGTCACCGGTCAGGATCACCCGCTTGTACAGCACCACCGGCTGGCCTTCACGCGTCTGCTTCACTTCCGAGTCGCCCGGTACGCGGCCAGAGGCGGCGGCGGACTGGTCAACGTTAGTATTGACCAGACGGAACTCGAGGGTCGCGGTCGCGCCAAGGATCTCCTTCGCCCGCGCGGTATCCTGGATACCCGGCAGCTCAACGACGATGCGGTCAGCGCCCTGACGCTGAACCAGCGGTTCGGCGACGCCCAGCTGGTTCACACGGTTACGCAGAATGTTAATGTTCTGCTGAACCGCGTACTCACGGGCTTCTTTCAGGCGCTCATCGGTCATCACCGCTTTCAGGCTGTTGTCACCCTGAGAGGAGATCACCAGATCGCGATGGCGAGGGCTGAGATAAGAGATAGCCTGGTCGCGCGCCGCGCTGTCGCGGAAGACGATGCTCAGACCGTAGTTGTCTTCCTTGCGCACGGTCGCGTAAGGAATGCCTTTGTCGCGCAGCTCGCTGCGCAGGCTATCGATGTTCTGTTCCTGCAGTTTGCCTAACGCGGTGTCCATGTCGACTTCCATCAGGAAGTGCACGCCGCCGCGCAGATCAAGACCCAGCTTCATCGGTTCGGCATAGAGTGCCGCCAGCCAGCGTGGGGTTGCCGGAGCAAGGTTTAGCGCCACGACGTATTTGTCACCCAGCACGGTAAGCAGCGCTTCACGCGCGCGCAGCTGGGTATCAGTGGTGTCGAAGCGCGCAAGAATAGCGCCCTCTTCCAGTGCCACAGACTTCGCGGTAATTTTTTCTTCTTGTAAAGTTTTCTGGACCTGGATCAGCGTTTGCTCACTGGCGGCGACGCCGCGCGCGCCAGTGATTTGAACAGCCGGATCCTCACCATACAGGTTGGGAAGCGCATAGATCAGGCCGACGACAATGACGACGACCAGCATGACATACTTCCACAAAGGATAACGGTTTAACACGGCAGTTCCCTTTGGGAAAAGTTAGATTACAGCGCCTTCATGGTGCCTTTCGGCAGAACGGCAGCAACGAAGTCACGTTTGATAACCACTTCAGTGGTATCGTTCAGCGCAATAGCAATGTAGCCAGTTTCCGCTACTTTGGTCACACGACCGACCAGACCGCCGTTGGTCAGCACTTCATCACCTTTGGCGATGGAGTTCATCAGGTTCTTATGTTCCTTGGTGCGCTTCTGCTGTGGACGCAGGATCATGAAGTAAAAAATCAGACCGAACACCACCAGCATCAGAATCAGAGACATCGGGCTGCCCTGCGCCGGTGCACCCGTTGCCGCTACCGCATCAGAAATAAAAAAGCTCATTGAAATTCCCTCATTATTAAAATTAATCAACGTTCAAAGGAGGCACGGTGCGCCCCTGACGTTGGTAAAAATCGGTCACGAAGCTCTCTAATTTACCCTCTTCGATAGCCTTGCGTAAACCAGCCATTAAACGCTGATAGTAGCGCAGGTTATGAATGGTATTGAGACGCGCGCCCAATATTTCGTTGCAACGGTCAAGGTGATGCAAGTAAGCGCGTGAATAATTGCGACATGTATAGCAATCACACTCGGCGTCCAGCGGCGCGGTATCGCTTTTGTGCTTCGCGTTGCGGATTTTCACCACGCCGTCGGTGACGAACAGGTGGCCGTTACGCGCGTTGCGCGTCGGCATGACGCAGTCGAACATATCGATACCGCGACGTACCCCTTCCACCAGATCTTCCGGCTTCCCGACGCCCATCAGGTATCGTGGTTTATCGGCCGGGATCTGCGGGCAGACGTGCTCCAGAATACGGTGCATGTCTTCCTTCGGCTCGCCGACCGCCAAACCGCCGACAGCGTAGCCATCAAAGCCAATCTCTACCAGACCTTTCACCGAGATATCACGTAAATCTTCGTAAACGCTGCCCTGAATGATGCCGAACAGCGCATTTTTATTGCCAAGGCTATCGAAACGGTCACGGCTGCGCTTCGCCCAGCGCAGAGACATCTCCATTGAGCGCTTGGCGTAATCCCAGTCCGCTGGATACGGCGTACATTCGTCGAAGATCATCACGATATCAGAGCCGAGATCGTACTGAATCTCCATGGATTTTTCCGGATCGAGGAAAATCGGATCGCCGTTGATCGGGTTGCGGAAATGCACGCCCTGCTCGGTGATCTTACGGATATCGCCAAGGCTGAACACCTGGAAGCCGCCGGAGTCGGTCAGGATCGGTCCTTTCCACTGCATAAAATCGTGCAGATCGCCGTGCAGCTTCATGATCTCCTGACCCGGGCGCAGCCACAGGTGGAAGGTGTTGCCGAGAATAATCTGCGCGCCGGTGGCTTCCACCTCTTCCGGCGTCATCCCTTTGACGGTGCCGTAGGTGCCAACGGGCATAAAGGCCGGTGTTTCCACCACGCCGCGCTCAAACACCAGGCGACCGCGGCGGGCGCGACCGTCGGTGGTATCCAGTTCAAATTTCATGCTTGCTCCTGCGTCAGAAAAACAGTCCGACGTTTTCATACTCGCCACGGAATGATTCCGTGGCTAAAAAAATGCGTCATGGCGTCCAAAAAGCCGGCGGGCCGGCCTCTTCAGGGACGCTCAGAAATAGCCTGCGGATTGTACGTGATAAACATCGCATCCCCGTAGCTAAAAAAGCGATATTTCTGCTCCACCGCTACCTTATAGGCGTTCATGGTGTGCTGATAACCCGCAAACGCCGACACCAGCATAATCAGTGTGGATTCAGGGAGATGGAAGTTGGTTACCAGCGCATCGATCACCTGGTACTGATAACCCGGGTAGATGAAAATCTGCGTATCGTCGAAGAACGGCGCAATCAGGGCGTCTTTCGCCGCCTGCGCCGCGCTCTCCAGCGAGCGTACCGAGGTGGTGCCCACTGCGATCACGCGATTGCCGCGCGCCTTCGCCGCCAGCACCGCATCGACTACCTCCTGAGGCACTTCCGCATATTCAGAGTGCATGGTGTGCTCTTCAATGCTGTCGACGCGCACCGGCTGGAAGGTACCCGCGCCCACGTGCAGGGTGACAAACGCCATCTCAACGCCTTTGGCGCGCAGTTTATCCAGCAGCGGTTCGTCGAAGTGCAGACCAGCGGTCGGGGCGGCTACCGCGCCCGGCCTGGTGCCGTAGACGGTTTGATAGAGCTCGCGGTCAGCGTCTTCATCCGGGCGGTCAATGTAGGGCGGCAGCGGCATATGGCCAATCCCGTTAAGGATCTCCAGCACCGGGCGCTCGTCGTTAAATTCCACTTCAAACAGCGCGCCGTGACGCGCCAGCATGGTGGCCTGAATGCTCTCGTCGTCGCCCAGCAGCAGCTCGGCGCCCGGCTTCGGCGCTTTCGAGGCGCGAATATGGGCGAGGATGCGCTTATCATCCAGCATCCGCTCCACCAGCACTTCGATCTTGCCGCCGCTGGCCTTACGACCGAACAGACGCGCCGGGATCACCCGGGTGTTGTTAAACACCAGCAGATCGCCAGGATTGAGCTTATCGAGGATGTCGGTGAAGGTGCCATGCGTCAGCGCGCCCGTCGGCCCGTCCAGGGAAAGTAAGCGGCAGCTGCTGCGCTCAGGCATCGGATAGTGGGCGATCAGAGATTCGGGTAGTTCAAAAGCAAAATCGGTAACGCGCATGACGGTAACTCAGACTGAATAAAGAGGCGGGTAGTCTAGTGCCGGGGCGTTCTGCCTGCAACCTTTACCCCTCCGGACGAATGACATAATCTATATTCCAAATCATTCCGAATGCCACCATGCGGCAGCCGAATGCATCACCGGTGGCAGAGGGCCGCGCGCGGCCAGACAGCACGCCATTCGGGCACCGGGGCTGCCGTTCAGGGCGACGCGCAGCGCTACACCGCTCACTCTGCTCGCCATAAAGTATTTAAAGGATGTCGTCGCTATGAATTTTCTCGCCCACCTGCACCTGGCCCATCTCGCCGACAGTTCGCTGCCCGGCAATTTGATGGCCGACTTTGTGCGCGGCAACCCGCAGGGCGACTATCCGGCGGCGATCGTCGATGGCATCTATATGCATCGGCGAATTGACGTGCTGACTGACAACCTGGCGGAAGTCAAAGAGGCGCGGGAGTGGTTTCGCCCGCAGACCCGCCGCGTCGCCCCCATCACCCTCGACGTCATGTGGGATCATTTCCTGTCGCAGCACTGGGCGCAACTCTCCCCTGACCTGCCGCTGGACGAGTTCGTGCGCTACGCCGAGCGGCAGATCGTGCCGATCCTGCCCGACTCGCCGCCCCGCTTCGTCAATCTCAATCAATACCTGTGGTCGGAGCGCTGGCTGGAGCGCTATCAGGAGATGGATTTTATTCAGCGCGTGCTCAATGGCATGGCCAGCCGCCGCCCGCGTCTCGAGGCGCTGCGCGACTCCTGGCAGGATCTGGATACCCACTACGACCGGCTGGAGGGGCAGTTCTGGCGCTTTTATCCTCAGATGATGCGTCAGGCGAAAAACAAACAGCTGTAATCGCTGCGACATTGATAGGTAAAAGCTGGCTGAACGATTGTCAGCGCCTCTTTGTGTTATTGGCGGACAGGCTCTATACTTGCCCGCGTTGCGTTCCAAATAACCTTAGTAATTACAGGAGAATCAAATGGTTCTGGTCACTCGTCAAGCGCCGGATTTTACTGCAGCCGCTGTGCTGGGTAATGGTGAGATCGTTGAGAAATTCAATTTCAAACAGCACACCAACGGTAAACCTACCGTTCTGTTCTTCTGGCCGATGGACTTCACCTTCGTTTGCCCGTCTGAGCTGATCGCGTTCGACAAACGTTACGAAGAATTCCAGAAACGCGGCGTGGAAGTGGTTGGCGTTTCCTTCGACTCCGAGTTCGTGCACAACGCATGGCGTAATACCCCGGTAGACCAGGGCGGTATCGGCCCGGTTAAATACGCGATGGTTGCCGACATCAAACGTGAAATCCAGAAAGCTTACGGTATCGAGCATCCGGACGAAGGCGTAGCGCTGCGCGGCTCCTTCCTCATCGACGCCAACGGCGTGGTTCGCCACCAGGTGGTTAACGACCTGCCGCTGGGCCGTAACATCGACGAAATGCTGCGCATGGTTGACGCGCTGCAGTTCCACGAAGAGCACGGCGAAGTCTGCCCGGCGCAGTGGGAAAAAGGAAAAGAAGGTATGGCTGCCTCTCCGGAAGGCGTGGCAAAATACCTGACCGAAAACGTCTCCAGCCTGTAATCGGCACACGTTTTTATAAAAGGCCCGCTCAAGCGGGCCTTTTTTGTTAGCGGCGTCAAAATTTAAGAAAATGACCCGCTGATATTTGTGACCAGCAATACACTTCTGCTGAAAAATTCCGCTCTGCCTCTCATTTTTTCTCTGTCATATTTCAGCGTTAAATCTCAACCACTTCATAACACACTGAAAAACAAATAAATTATTTATATGATTTTCAGCCAGCACTTTGCCGTCGATGTGATCGCCATCAATATTTAAAACCGCGGATGTGATCTCATCCATCATTTTTATCAATGTATTTGGTCATGATTTTACTCAGGAACAGGAATACGTTCAGGAGAAGAGAATGGATATTATTTTTGACCCGACGTTAATCGCCCTGAAGCAGAATATTTCCCATGCGGAGGAGGCCATCGAACTGGCGGGTTCATTACTCGCCAGGCGCCAGATTTGCAGCGCCGAATATGTCAACGAGATGCTGACAGTATACGAGGATTTTGGCGCCGCCATCGTGATAGATGACGGGATTGCCATGCCGCACGCCCGCCCGGAAAAAGGGGCATTGCAGACCGGATTTTCGCTTGTCACCACCGCCACACCAGTGACCTTCGGCCACGATGAGTTCGATCCGGTTACCGTCGTCATCGCGATCGCCGGCGCCGATGCTGACAGTCATATCAAAATGATCCAACTGATTGCCTCGCTGATCGAGTCAGATATCGTGACTTTTCTTCAGCAGGAAAATGACGTGAATTCAGTCTTACATTTCATCCAAAAACAAATGGAGTAGTCATTATGTTAGTTATCAGAACGGTTTGTGGTAACGGTATTGGCAGTTCATTGATGGCTGCGAATAATGTGAAGAAGATCTGTGAAGAATTAGGTATCAAAGCGGACGTCGCTTCGGTCGATTTTGCTAACGCCGTCGGGGAAAAAGCCGACCTTTACGTCACGATCAAAGAACTGGCAAATCAATTTCCGGCCCACTGTCATGTCGCCATTATTCGCAGCTACGTCCATAAAGCAAAAATCGCCGAGGATATTACCGACGCGCTGATGAAAATTGCTGCGACTCACTCTTAATCAGCATAGAGGGAACGACCATGCAGGCTATTCTTAGTTTCTTAACGGAAATATTCAGTCAACCCGCTTTTTTAATGGGGCTTATCGCCTTCGTTGGCTTAGTGGCGCTGCGCTCCCCCGGCAACAAACTCCTTACCGGCACATTAAAGCCGATTTTAGGCTATTTGATGCTGAGCGCTGGCGCAGGCGTTATCGTTGCCAATCTCAACCCGCTGGGCGGTATTATCGAAGCTGGATTTAATATCCGCGGCGTTATTCCTAACAATGAAGCCATTGTCTCCGTCGCCCAGAAAATGCTGGGCGTGGAAACCATGAGTATTTTGCTGTTGGGCTTTATTTTCAACCTGATCATAGCCCGCTGCACCAAATATAAATATATCTTTCTCACCGGCCATCATTCGTTCTTTCTCGCCTGCCTGTTCTCCGCCGTCCTGCAGGCGGCGGAGTTCCAGGGCTGGATGTTGATCCTGATCGGCGGATTCCTGTTGGGCTCATGGTCGGCCATTTCCCCGGCCATTGGCCAGCGTTACACCAGGCAGGTAACCGAAGACGGCGGGATCGCCATGGGCCATTTCGGCTCCCTGGGCTACTACCTCTCGGCGTGGATCGCCAGCCGGACCGGCAATCCGGCAAACTCCTTCGCCGATACCGAAATTTCAGAGAAATGGGGTTTCCTGCGCGATACCACCGTCACCACCGGTATCGTGATGTTTGTTATCTACTTCATCTGCAGCGCTGTCGCCGGGTCGGCGTACCTGAGCACCATCACCGACCAGAATATGCTGATCTTCTCCGTGCTGACCGGTCTGCAGTTCGGCGTTGGCGTAGCCATTGTCTACAACGGCGTGCGGTTGATCCTCGGCGATCTGGTGCCGGCATTCCAGGGCATCAGCCAGAAACTGATCCCGGACTCCATCCCGGCCGTTGACTGCGCGGTGTTCTTCACCTTTAGCCCCACCGCGGTGGTGGTGGGATTCATCAGCTCCTTTGTGGGCGGTCTGGTCGGGATGCTCATGCTCGGCGGACTGGGCATGGCGCTGATTATTCCCGGCATGGTGCCGCACTTCTTCTGCGGCGGCACCTCCGGGGTCTTTGCCGACAAGCTGGGCGGTAAGCGCGGGTGTATCATCGCCGCCTTTATCGGCGGGATCTTCCTCGCCTTCCTGCCGGCGATGCTGCTGCCGGCGCTCGGCAACCTTGGGTTTGAAAACAGCACCTTCGCCGATTTCGACTTCGCAGTGTGGGGCATCATTATCGGTAACGCGTTCACCCAGTTTGGCCAGGTCACTATCTACCTGATTTGTCTGGCGCTGCTCGTCGCGCTGCTGGTGCCTTTCTGCTTCCGTCAGGTACGGGTAGTGGGCAACACGCTCAGCTCTGAGGAGCTTACTGCCAAGCAGAAAAATGAATAAGCGAGGTCATTTTTCCCTGCGGGAAGGTCACGCTTCCCGCCGCTGACAAATAATCAGGAGTGGTTATGGCTATTTTGTCCATTGGATTTGCCTGTTTCGATCAGTTTTTCTTTCTCAATGAATGGCCCCAGGAGAATACCAAAAACTTTTGTCATGATTTTATAGAAAGCGGCGGCGGCCCGGCGGCCAATGCGGCATGGCTGCTGGGATTATGGGGTGAGGAGGTCTATTACATCGGCCATCTGCATCAGGACCTTTACGGTCAGCGCATTATCGATGAGTTTGCCGAAGCGGGGGTGGATACCAGCCAGGTGGTTTTCTCCGATGACATGATCACCCCGCTGGCCTCGGTGCTGGTCAATCGCTTAACGGGTTCGCGGACGATTATTACCCGCAAGATGCAGACACCGCCTTCCCTGACCTACGATCAAAAGCTCAAACTGGACGACCTCGCCGAACGACTGATTGCCGCCGAGGAGCCGGTCACCATTTTAATTGACGGCCATGAGCCGGAAATCAGTGAATATTTAATTAAGAAACTGCCGAACGCCAGAGTGGTGATGGACGGCGGGTCACTGCGCGCCAGCAATATAAAACTCGCAGCCTGGACCGACTATTTTGTAGTGAGCGAACATTTTGCCCGCGATTATATGAGCTATCGCTCGCTGAGCACCGAAGCAGAAATTAAAGCGGCGCTGATTGAGCTGAATAAAATTTGCCGCGGTGAAGCATTTATTACCCTTGGCGAAAAAGGCTGCGCTTTTTTAAAAAGCGGTATGCTGCAGATCGTTCCTTCCTGGCTGTGCAATGCCGTTGATACCACCGGAGCCGGAGATGTATTTCACGGTGCCTTCACCTATGGCGTCCACTTCTCATGGCACATAGATAATATTATTTTATTTGCCAGCCTGACCGCCGCCATTTCTATTGAGAAAAAAGGGGTACGGGAATCTATGCCGGACCTGGCGGTCGTCCACCACTCGTTAAATAACTACGAGAGAAACTTAAAGCAATATTTTGAAGAATAACTGCATTTAATAAATATCAAGAGGTGAATATGTTAGTGTCGATGAAGGACATGCTTCAGCATGCCCTGCGGGACGGCTACGCCGTCGGTCAGTTCAACATTAATAATCTGGAATGGGTCGGCGCCGTATTAAGCACTGCCCAGCAGTGCCGCTCACCGGTTATTTTGGGCGTGTCCGGCGGCACGGTTAAGCATATGCTCGGGTTAAAATGTATTCATGACATCGTAGTTAACGCCATGGAGTATTTGCATATTGATGTTCCGGTGGCGCTGCATCTGGATCATGGTACCTCCCGGGAGGCCTGCGAAGCGGCGATCGCCGCCGGCTTCAGTTCCATTATGTTTGATGGCTCGCATCTGCCGTTCAGGGAAAACCTGGCCATTACTCGCCATCTGGTGACGCTGGCGCACAGCAAAGGTATCTCCGTGGAGGCCGAACTGGGGACTATCGCCGGCAGTGAAGACGGCATTGTCAATTCCGAAGTCATCTACGCCGATCCGCAGGAGTGCTACACCCTGGTGACAGAAACCCAGGTGGATTGCCTCGCCGCCGCGCTGGGCTCCACCCATGGCCTGTATAAAGGCAAAGCCCGACTGGGATTTACCGAGATGAAAGCCATTGCCGAGCGGGTGAAGGTTCCGCTGGTGCTGCATGGCGGCACCGGTATTGCCGATGAGGATATGCGCCGGGCGATTGCCTGCGGCACCGCCAAGATTAACGTTAATACCGAAAATATGTACGCCTGGTGCCAGCAGGTGAAGGCGATCTTTGCTGCCGATACCGGGCACGATGTGAACGATCCGCGGAAAGTGATCGCCCAGGGACTGCAGCCAGTACGCGAAATGATTGCCCGCCGCATGGCGCTTTTTGGCTCACAGCAGCGCTATTGATGCGTGAAAGGTGGCTGAGACCTCCGCCCCTTAGCAACCGGGGCGGAGGCGTCAGGCATCAGAAGGCAAAGCAGGAGCAACCCAGCACGCCCCAGAAGGCCTGCTCGTCGGAGACGGGAATCGACGATTTCCGCGCGATATCATGCTGATGGCCGTGGACACCGCAGCTACCGCAGCACTGGTGCATCTGGACTATGGCGCCAATTTTGGCCGCCGCTGGCGGAGCGGAACGGTAATGGCCCGGGACCTTCACCACCGGCGACCACTCCGGCAGCACCGGGATCGGCGGCGGCGCCAGCGGCGAGAAGTGACCGGCGGCGTACACCACTTTGCCATCAACCACCGTCAGCACCGACTCAATGCCTTTGATCTCCTCTTCCGCGACGCTGAAATAGTCCTTCGACAGCACCACCAGATCGGCAAGCTGACCGGCGGCCAGACGGCCCTTTTTACCCTGCTCGCTGGAGAACCAGGCGCTGCCCGCCGTCCACAGCTCCAGCGCGACATCGCGCGGCAGGCGGTTGTTGTCGTCATACATCGCCATCCCGCCAACGGTGCGCCCGGAGACCAGCCAGTACAGCGCGGTCCACGGATTATAGCTGGCGACGCGGGTGGCATCGGTCCCTAACCCTACCGGTACGTCCAACTCCAGCATTTTCGCTACCGGCGGCGTATGTTTCACCGCCTCTTTGCCGTAGCGATCGACAAAATATTCGCCCTGGAAGGCCATCCTGTGCTGCACCGCAATGCCGCCCCCCAGCGCCTTCACCCGCTCAATGTTGCGCTCGGTAATGGTCTCGGCATGATCGAAGAACCAGTGCAGGCCATTAAACGGAATGTCACGGTTCACCTTCTCAAACACATCCAGCATCCGGCTGATGGACTCGTCGTAGGTGGCATGCAGGCGGAACGGCCAGCGATGTTCCACCAGATGGCGCACCACCCGCTCCAGCTCATCTTCCATGCCTTGCGGCAAATCCGGCCGCGGCTGCAGGAAATCTTCAAAATCCGCCGCCGAAAACACCAGCATCTCGCCGGCGCCGTTGGCGCGATAGAAATCGGTTCCCTGCCCCGGCTTCAGCATATCGGTCCAGCGCTCGAAGTCCTCCAGCTCCTGCTTCGGTCGCTGGGTAAACAGGTTGTAGGCGATGCGCACGGTCATCTGATCTTTTGCGTGCAGCTGCTCGATAATTTCGTAATCTTCCGGGTAGTTCTGGAAACCGCCCCCGGCGTCGATGGCGCTGGTCAGCCCCAGTCGGTTCAGCTCGCGCATAAACTGACGGGTGGAGTTCACCTGCAGATCCAGCGGCAGCTTCGGCCCTTTGGCCAGGGTGGCGTAGAGGATCATGGCGTTTGGTTTGGCAATCAGCATCCCGGTCGGGTTGCCGTGGCTATCGCGGACGATCTCTCCGCCCACCGGATCCGGCGTCTCTTTGCTATACCCAACGGCTTTCAGCGCCGCGCGGTTCAGCAGTGCGCGATCGTAGAGATGTAGCACAAACACTGGCGTATCGGGCGCCGCGTCGTTTAGCTCTTCCAGGGTCGGCATCCGTCGTTCGGCGAACTGGAATTCGCTCCAGCCGCCGACCACCCGCACCCACTGCGGCGACGGTGTGCGATCCGCCTGATCCTTAAGCATTCGCAGGGCATCGGCCAGAGAGGGCACGCCCTCCCAGCGGAGCTCAAGGTTGTAGTTCAACCCTCCGCGGATCAGATGCAGGTGAGAATCGTTGAGGCCCGGGATCACCGTATGCCCTTTGAGATCGACGATCTGCGTTCCCTCGGCGGCAAAGCTCATGATCCGATCGTGGCTTCCGGTGGCAACAATTTTTCCGTCGGCGATGGCCACGGCTTCCGCCAGCGGATTCGCACGATCGAGGGTATGAATCTGGCCGTGGGTCAGAATCAGTGTGGCAGTTTGCGACATAACACACTCCTTGGGGAGGCTGACTCAGTTTTTCTTCAACCAGCCAGCAAACAGGCGGGTCACGATGGGCATCCAGAACCAGACCACCAGCGCAACCACGCAGGCATCATTGATCAGGTGCAGCAGCAGGCTCCCCTTAAGCGACGGCAACAGCATGCCGGTCACCGTCGGCACCAGGTTGGTGCTGGGGAAAATCACCAGCAGGGTGATCAGAAACTGTTTCCAGCGCCGCGGCTGGCGCACATTCGCCACCGGCGGGGTAAACCAGAAGGCCGGTTCGGTCCGCACCTCCGTCCGATCGCCCTCCGTCAGCAGCGGGGCAATTTCCGCCACCAGCTGACGACGGGTTTCCGACTGCGTCCAGGCATAGAGATGCTCCAGGGTGTCGAAGCGGATAATCACGCTCCACAGATTCTGCCCTGCGGCGGGCCGGATCACATTCGCCCCGAGATGGCCGGGAAACTCAGCCGCGATGGGCATGATTTTGCCGAGCCACTCTTCGTAGCGCTGGCCGTGTTGCGGATCGAGCAGATGGCTGATGACCAGGGTCACCGATTTTTGCTGCGCCATAAAGATTCCTTGCTTCAGGGGAATGGCAGGATGATTCTCGCCATTAGCCATAGATGACCATACACAACGTCATTCATGCTGCGTCGAGGCGGCAAGCCGGCACGTCCCGGGAGCTGACATCAGTCAGTGACCGGGGCGGGCAAAACCAGCCAACAAAGAGGCAGCCTGAAGGGTGAAGTGTATTTAAGCTTTACGCTCTGGCGCGCCATGCACCATGGTATAAGCGTAATCCACGCCCATCCCGTAGGCGCCGCTGTGTTCGCGCACCAGGTCCATCACCGCATCGTAAGTCGCTTTGCGCGACCAGTCGCGCTGGTACTCCAGCAGCACCTGCTGCCAGGTCACCGGCACCGCGCCCGCCTGCACCATCCGGTCAATGGAGCGCTCATGGGCGTCGACAGAGGTACCGCCGGAGGTATCGGTGACCACATACACTTCGTAGCCCGCCTCCAGGGCCATCAGCGCCGGAAACGTCAGGCAAACTTCGGTCCACAGAGCGGAGATCACCAGCTTTTTACGGCCGGTCGCTTTCACCGCCGCGACGAAGGCATCGTCTTCCCAGGAGTTCATTGAAGTACGCTCAATCGGCTTGACGTCAGGATGCACGGCCAATAATTCCGGCCAAATATAACCGCTGAAGCTTTTGGTCTCTACGGAAGTGTAAATCACCGGTACATTAAAAATTTTGCCGGCTTTAGCCAGCGCCACGGTGTTATTTTTGAGGGTCTGGCGATCGATATTCGCCACGCCGAATGACATCTGTGGCTGATGATCAATAAAGATAAGGGCGGAATTAGTGGGATCGAGCAGTTCACGAATAGACATTAAATACCTTCTTAATCAATTAGTTAAAAAGATGACATGATGGTTAATGCGTCGTGTAGATCCTGACTGATAAAGCATGGTGAGTATAGCCAGTTATTTCTAACAAGTTATTAAAGTTTTTTTGTGGTTTATATTTTGTCAGCGGTTAGTATTTACTCATGCCAGCTTTCATCAAAATTTTACGGCAAACTGTTCTGATTTATTCACTGGCATTGATTATTGCGCTTAGGTACAACAAGGGGAAATTAATGAATGGAAACTCCTGATGCGCGTAAACTTTGATGTTCTGATGATCCTTGATGCGCTGGACCGACACGGATCCTTCGCCACCGCCGCAGAGTCGCTGTATAAAACCCCCGCCGCTCTGAGCTATATGATCCAGAAGCTGGAGAGCGATCTGGAGATCGTCTTGTTGGATCGTTCCGGCCATCGGGCAAAATTTACTGATACCGGGCGGCTGATGCTGGAGAAGGGGCGACAGCTTTTAAGCGCCGCCAGAGATCTGGAAAAGCAGGCCCAGCAGCTGAGCGCGGGCTGGGAGCGAGAGCTGGCGATCGCCCTCGACGCCTCGTTTCCCTTTTCGGCCCTGCTGCCGCTGATCGCCGAGTTCTACGCGCAAAACCCGCAGACCCGGCTGAACTTCAGTCATCACACCCTCGCCGGTTCGTGGGAAGAGCTGACCCACCATGGCGCGGATATTATCCTCGGCGCCATCAATGAGCCGCCCACCTCCGCCGAGTGGTCATGGCAAACCCTCGGCGCGCTGGATAACATTTTCGTGGTCGCCCCGGCCCACCCGCTGGCGGGAGCGGAAACGCCGCTCAGCAATAAGCAGCTCAGCCAGCACCGGGCGGTGGTGATCCGCGACAGCGCCCGCTATTGCCATCCGCTGAACAGCAATCTGCTTGATGAACAGCCGCAAATCGGCGTCGATGATTTCGCCAGCAAAGTCGAACTGCTGTGCGCCGGGCTGGGCTGCGGCTTTCTGCCGCGTCATATCGCCCGCCCGTGGCTGGAAAAAGGCTGTCTGGTGGAGAAAAGCGTCGCCGGCTGGCGGGAAAAAGATATCACCTACATGGCCTGGCGCAGCGGGAATGACGGGCTGGCTCAGCGCTGGTGGCGGGAGGCGCTCCTCCGCGACGACCTGCTGAGCCAGCTCTATCGTTAACGACCGGACCAGACGCAGGCGGAGATAGCCGGGAGCGTCAGTACCCCGTCATGGAAGGCGCCGGCGCCCTCCTGCAGCGTCCAGGCTCCCACGTCCAACAGCGGCGAATCCTCAATAACCACTTCGCAGGCTTCGCCGCGGTTAATCGCCACCAGTACCCGCTGCTGTTTGTAGACGCGGACAAACACCACCACGTTATCCTCGGCGTAAATCACCTGGCAGCCGCCGTAGCGCAGCGCCTGGTGGGCTTTACGCAGTTTCGCCATTCGCTGATACAGCGCCAGCAGCTGGGTATCCTGCAGCGCCGGATCCCAAGGGAACGGTTTGCGGCAGAACGGATCGTTATTGCCATCTACGCCCACCTCATCGCCGTAGTAGATACACGGTACCCCGGGCCAGCTGAACAGCCACACCACCGCCAGCGGCAGACGCGCTACGTCTTTGCCAAGGAGAGATTTAAAACGCGCCGTATCATGGCTGTCGAGCTGGTTGAACATCCGCAGCTGCTGCTGATGCGACAGCCCGGCGCGATAATTATCCATCCACGCCATACAGGTCTGGGCGTCTATCTTCTGCGGATCGTAAGAGATATCGGTATTGGCGAGGAATCCCCAGATCGGGAAGGTGAAGCCGCGGTAGTTCATTGCCGCATCTTCGGCATCCGCCTGCAGCCACTGGCGCGCGTCGCCAAAATGTTCGCCAAAGACAAAGGCTTCCGGCTGCGTTTGTTTCGCCGCCTGGGTGATGCCGGCGATATGCCGCAGGTTATTCCGCGCCCCGCCGCCTTCGCCCAGCATGTGCACCACGTCCAGACGCCAGCCGTCCATACTCCACGGCGCCTTCAGCCAGTGGCGTACGATGCTGTCCTCGCCGGCATAGATCTCGTTGACCAGGCTGGTCGACCGATAGTCGAGCTTCGGCAGACTGGCATAGCCCAGCCAGTTGTGCGCCTGCCCCTGCCCGGAGAAGGTAAACCAGTCGCGCCACGGGGAGTCCGGATGGTGGCCGGCGCCGCCGCTGCCCTGCTGGTGGCGATCGAACCAGGGATGGGAATCGCCGGTATGGTTGAACACGCCGTCGAGGATCATACGCATCCCCGCCCGCTGGGTGTTGTGGCGCAAGCGGAGCAGCGCCGCGTCGCCGCCAAACTGCGGATCGACGCGCCGATAATCCTCGGTGTCGTATTTATGCACGCTGGGGGCGGCGAAGACCGGGTTCAGATACAGGGCGGTGACGCCGAGCTGCTTCAGGTAAGGCAGTTTTTCGCTGATGCCGTCGAGATCCCCGCCGTAGAACGTCGACCCGCCCGCTTCGCCGGTAAGCGGTTCGTCCCACGCCTTGCGCACAATCTCCCGTCCCGCCGCGTGATGGTAATAGACCGCATCCTGTTCGGCGTCACGCGCAGCGCTGCGGGCAAAGCGATCGGGGAAAATCTGGTAGAAAACCTGATCGGCCACCCACTGCGGGCCGGCGTCCGGCAGGTCGACGGCGAACTGCTCCAGCCTCGCCGGCGGGAAACGGCTGAAGCCCTGCGGCGTAAACCAGCGCTGATGGTCGGCCCACAGTAGCTTAAAGCTGTAGCGGCGGCGCGGCTGACCGCTGGCGAGAGAGATTTCGCCGCGCCATGCCACCACACCCGGCCTCGGCGCCTGGCGGAGGCGCTGCATCGGCAGCGACAGCTCTTCGTTATCTTCTTCCGCGCGCAGCGTGATCCGCTGCGGCAGCGACTCACCGCTCAACCACAGGGTAATAAACAGTCGGTCCTGTTGCACCTTGATAAAGGGTGCAACCGGAAGGTGCCATGCCTTCAACATCGTGAATCCTCATTGTGCAGAATGGGCACACCTTGCCATAGCCGTCAGGCGCAGAACTCATCGTCACAGGATTTTTTGGGGGAGGATAACGGGGGAGGACGCGGGTCGGCAAGCCGCCCCGGTCGCGCGATGCAGACCGGGGCGATGTTGATTACTGTGCCTGCGCCAGGCGGCGCTCACGACGGGTCTTAAAGACCCAGCCCAGCAGCAGCAGCGCAATCCACGCCATACCGACGTACAGCGAGATGCGGGTGTCCGGATGATAGCCGATCAGGGCGATAATAAACGCCAGGAACAGCAGGCCGACAACCGTGGTTGCCACCCCACCGGGAACTTTGAATTTCAGGGCTTTGACCTCCTCCGGCGACAGACGGCGGCGGAAGGCAATCTGCGACAGCAGGATCATAATCCACACCCACACGGTGGCGAAGGTGGCCAGCGAGGCGATCACCAGGAAGACGTTTTCCGGCATGATGTAATTGAGGTATACCGCAAACAGCAGCGCAATGGTCATCACCATCACCGTCACCCACGGAATACCGCGACGCGAGGTTTTAGCGAACACCTTCGGCGCGCTCCCCTGCTCGGCCATGCCATGCAACATACGGCCCACGCCGAACACGTCGGAGTTAATCGCCGACAGCGAGGCCGTCAGGACCACGAAGTTAAGAATGCTGGCCGCAAAGGTAATGCCCAGATGCTGAAAGGTCAGGACAAAGGGGCTGCCGTCGGTACCCACCTGGTTCCACGGATAGATAGACATAATGACAAACAGCGTGCCGACATAGAACACCAGAATGCGTATCGGCACCGAGTTGATAGCGCGTGGAATGGATTTCTCCGGATCTTTCGCCTCACCGGCGGTAATACCGATGATTTCGATACCGCCGTAGGCGAACATCACCATCTGCAGCGACATCACCATTCCCAGCCAACCGTTGCTGAAGAAGCCGCCGTTGCTCCACAGGTTATGAATGCCCGTCGGCTGGCCGCCGTTGCCGATCCCCCAGATAATGATGCCGAACCCGGCGAGGATCATAATGATGATGGTGGCCACTTTGAAGAACGAGAACCAGAACTCCAGCTCGCCAAACACCTTGACGCTCATCAGGTTGACGGCGCAGATGATGAGCACCACGCTGAGCACCCAGATCCAGTGCGGCACCGTCGGGAACCAGACGCCCATGTAGATACCGAAGGCGGTGACGTCGGCGATGGCGACGATCAGGATTTCAAAGCAGTAGGTCCAGCCGGTGATATAGCCCGCCAGTCCGCCGAGGTTTTCCTGAGCATAGCGAGAGAATGAGCTGGCGGAAGGGTTATGCACCGACATCTCACCGAGCGCGCGCATAATGATATATGCCGCGACGCCGCCGATAATGTAGGCCAACAGTACGCTGGGTCCGGCCATTTTAATCGCGTCGGCTGAACCGTAAAAAAGCCCGGTGCCGATGGCGGAACCCAGGGCCATAAAGCGGATGTGCCGGGTGCTTAGCCCGCGCTTAAGCTTGTTACTACTTTCCATCGTGGTTTTTCAATGCCGTTTAACACAAAAAATAAAAAACCACGGAACCCGAAGTCCCGTGGTTAAACGCTTGTCCTCAACGCCGGTTAGTGCGCGCTGGAGGTCACCTGACGTCCGGCGGCACGGTCCCAGATCACCGCGAGGATTGCCATCACGGCGGTCGGCATCAGCCAGGCCAGACCTTGCTCCGCCAGCGGCAGACGCGCGGTCCAGGCCGGCAGGATAGCGGCAAACGCCGATGACTTAATCCCGTCAATGATACCAAACATCAGACTGATAAACATGGCCGGCGCGATAACACGTGACGAATTATGCCACCAACTGCGGGTAAAGCTTAATACAACCAGTGCGATACACGGCGGATAGATAGCGGTCAACACCGGAATCGACACCTGAATCAGGTGGCTCAGACCAAGGTTGGAGACCGCCATCGAGAACAGGCCGAGGATGAAGACCAGCGTGCGATAGGAGAACGGCAGATACTGGGCAAAGAACTCAGCGCAGGCGCAGGTCAGACCCACCGCCGTCACCAGGCAGGCGATGAAGATCAGCGCCGCCAGCAGGAAGCTGCCCGCCCCGCCGAAGGTATGCTGCACGTAAGCGTGGAGGATTGCCGCGCCGTTAGCAGACTGGTCCACGAGGGTGGCGCTATCAGAGCCCAGACGGAACAGCGCCAGATACAGCAGGGTCAGACCGACGCCTGCCATCAGGCCCGCCCAGACGGTGTAGCGGGTCAACAAACGCGCTTCGCTGACGCCGCGGGAGCGTGCGGCATTGACAATCACGATCCCGAACACCATCGCGCCGAGGGTGTCCATGGTCAGGTAGCCGTTGACGAAGCCATTGGAGAATGGCGCGGTACGATACGCTTCCATCGCGTCGCTGATCGGGCCCGCCGGCCAGACAACCGCGGCGACCGCCAGCACAATCAGGGCGATAATTTTCAGCGGCGCAAGGAAATTTCCCACCGTATCCAGCAGTTTGCCCGGATAGAGTGAGACCAGGATCACCAGCGCGAAGTAGATAACGCTGTAGATCAGCAGCGGCAGCGGGCCATCGCCGGTCAGCGGCGCAATACCGACCTCAAATGAGACGGTCGCGGTGCGCGGGGTCGCGAACAGCGGTCCTACCGCGAGATAACACACCACCGCCAGCAGGATACCCGCCACTTTACCAATCGGGGTGCTCAGGCTTTCAACGCCGCCGCCAACTTTCGCCAGCGCCACCACCGTCAGCACCGGCAGACCCACCGCAGTGATCAGGAAGCCGATCGCCGCCGTCCAGACGTGCTCGCCCGCCTGTAAGCCAACCATCGGAGGGAAAATAATATTGCCTGCGCCAACGAACAACGCGAAGGTCATAAAGCCCAACGCTATGATGTCGCGAGATTTTAACTGATGGGTCATAAATTCATTACTGCCTGTGGATGTGGTGTTGTAAAAAAATGGAAAAATACCGCGCTACCCTCTCAGGGACGATACAGCGGCGATTGCCTGTAAACTCAGCGAGATATGCTCCCGAAGCGGCGTGGGAAAGAATTGTTTTTGGTATTACCACGCAAAAGCAGTCTGTCATCGACTGCGCAGGCGCAATTTAAACGCTTATAACGTTTTAAAGCAAGGCACGATCGCAAAAGCAGATGATTATGCTGGTTATCAGTTTCACACCAGAATCATTTACCATATTGATGGAAAACCCGTGGCTTATCATGCGAACAAAAAAGCAGCGCACGTTCATTAAATAGGCGAGGGGAAAATGACTGCCAATGAAAATGACCAGCCGAAGCTGGTCATTGGCAAGTTAAGCTGACACTGCGCCGCTCAGGTGTCGTTTCTGGCAATTAATCGTTCCGGGAGCAGGAAGCTAAAACGGGTTCCCTTGCCCACCGTACTTTCTATTTCCAGTCGGCTGTCATGATGGTTGACCGCGTGTTTGACAATCGCCAGCCCCAGGCCGCTGCCCCCCGTTTGCCGGGAGCGGGCTTTATCCACCCGATAGAAACGCTCGGTCAGACGGGGAATATGCTCCGGCGCAATGCCTGGCCCATTATCTTCGACGCTGAACAGCGCCCCCTGCGGCGTTCGCTGCCAGCTGACGCGAATTTCAGTGCCCGGCGGGGTGTGGTTCACCGCGTTATAAACCAGGTTAGAAATGGCGCTGCGCAGCTGCTCCTCGTTGCCCAGCACCTTGAGCTGCTCATCGACGGTAAAAAACAGCGTCTGCTTATCCTGGCTGAGGGTCTGCGCCTCGCGCTCCACCACCCGCAGCATCATCGGCACGTCGATGCGGTCATTCATCGCCAGCGCCGGCGCGGCTTCAATACGCGACAGCGTGAGCAGCTGCTTCACCAGCCCCTCCATACGCTGGGTTTGCTCACGCATGGTGTGCAGGGCCTTTTCACGGGTCGCCCCTTCCAGCACCTGCTCCTGCATCATCTCCAGATAGCCTTGCAGCACCGTCAGCGGGGTGCGCAGCTCATGGCTGACGTTAGCGAAGAAGTTACGCCGCGCCCCTTCCAGTTGATGCATCTGCGTCACGTCGCGCGCCACCATCAGCCACTGCTTGTCGCTGTAGGGCATCACGCGAATTTCCAGATGACGGGCATTATTCAACACCAGATTGAGCGGTTTTGAAAAATCACGCTGTTTCAGGTAGGTGGCGAATTCAGGATAGCGCAGAAGGTTAAGAATGTTTTGCCCACTGTCGTCCGGCCAGCGCAGGTTTAAAATCTGCTGCGCCAGGCCATTACACCAGAAAATGGCCCCCTCCTCCGTGGTCAGGACCACCGCGTCCGGCAACGATTCCGCTCCACTGCGGAAGCGTTTAATCAGGCTTCCCAGCTCACGTCGACGCTTTTTATTACGCATCTGCATCTGGTGCAGACCATACAGCAGCGGCTCCCAGCTGCCGCGGCCGGGCGGAGGGGTCATGCTCCGGTCCACCCACAGCCACCACGACAGGCGCATCAAATTCCAGAAATGCCAGATCAGCAAACCGGTCACTGCCGCCAGTAAAAACCACGGCAAATGACCCACAAACGCCCCCAGAATCAGGGCCGGAATACACGCTAAAAAGAGCTCCAGCGCCAGCCTTTTCCATGACAGCCGTTCCAGCACGGGTCACACTCCTGTCAAAATTCAGAAACGGGCGGAGAAACGATACCCCGTGCCGCGAACCGTTTGCACCATCCGATCATGGCCACTGTGTTCCAGCGCTTTGCGCAGGCGACGAATATGGACGTCCACCGTGCGGTCTTCCACATAGACGTTGGTTCCCCAAACGTGGTTCAGCAGCTGCTCGCGGCTGTACACCCGCTCCGGATGGGTCATAAAGAAATGCAATAACTTAAATTCCGTTGGCCCCATGTCCAGCGGACTTTCGCCGGTCATCACCCGGTGCGATGAGGGATCGAGGCTCAGCCCCTGCATTTCAATCACCTCTTCCACCGCCATCGGCGAAATACGGCGCATCACCGCTTTGATTCGCGCCACCAGCTCCTTCGGTGAGAAAGGCTTGGTAATGTAGTCGTCCGCCCCGGTCTCCAGGCCGCGAACGCGATCCTCTTCTTCTCCGCGCGCGGTCAGCATCACCACCGGAATATCACGGGTCATCGCCTCGCGCTTGAGCAGCTTAATAAACTGCAGCCCCGAACCGCCCGGCAGCATCCAGTCAAGGAGAATCAAATCAGGCCAGGGTTCATTGAGTTGATTCACCGCGCTGTCATAATCTTCCGCTTCGACAGGCTGAAAGCCATTTTGCTCCAGAACAAAGCAGACCATTTCGCGGATTGGAGCTTCATCTTCAACGACCAGAATTCTTCTCGCCATTATTTACCCTGTGTTTTTTAGCCATCAGTATAGAAGTGCGGCGTCATTATGCGTCACTTTTGTGACAGATTTATGAAAAAAATGACCGTCTGATGATCGGGTATTTTGAAGCATGACGCGGACTTACCCCTCTCCGACAAATGGTATACTGCCGCTCATGCTTTTTTCGCTAGGGAAGATTTATGCGCATCCTTCACACCTCCGACTGGCACCTGGGCCAGAATTTTTACAGCAAAAGCCGTGCGGCCGAACATGACGCCTTCCTGAGCTGGCTGCTGGCCCGCGCGCAGGAGTATGAAGTCGACGCCATTATCGTGGCCGGCGATATTTTTGATACCGGATCGCCGCCGAGCTACGCTCGCGAACTGTATAACCGCTTTGTCGTCCAGTTGCAGCAGACCGGCTGTCGCCTGGTGGTGCTGGCGGGCAACCACGATTCGGTGGCGATGCTCAATGAATCCCGCGATATCCTCGCCTTTTTACACACCACCGTCGTGGCGAACGCCGGCTGCCCGCCCATTGAGCTGCCGCGGCGCGACGGCACCCCTGGGGCTATCTTCTGCCCGGTGCCGTTTTTACGCCCGCGCGAGCTGGTCATCAGCCAGGCCGGCCACTCCGGTCGGGAAAAACAGCAGCAGCTGCTGCACGCCATCAGCGACTATTATCAGGAACAGTATCAGCAGGCCTGCGCGCTGCGCGGCGATCGCCCGCTGCCCGTCATTGCCAGCGGCCATCTGACCACCGTCGGCGCCAGCAAAAGCGATGCCGTTCGCGACATTTATATCGGCACGCTGGATGCCTTCCCGGCGCAGCACTTCCCCCCTGCCGACTACATTGCGCTGGGCCATATTCACCGGGCGCAGGTGGTCGGCGGCTGCGAGCACATCCGCTACAGCGGCTCGCCGCTGCCACTGAGCTTTGATGAAACCGGCAAAGCGAAATCGGTGCATCTGGTGAGCTTTAGCGATGGGCGACTCAGCGCCGTGGAAACCCTCGAGGTGCCCGTCACCCAGCCGCTGGCGGTCATCAAAGGCGATCTGGCCGCCATCACCGCCCAGCTGGAGCAGTGGCGCGGCGTTGAACAGGACCCGCCGGTGTGGCTGGATATCGAAATCACCACCGAGGAGTACCTGCACGATATTCAGCGTCAAATTCAGGCGCTGACGGAGGATCTGCCGGTGGAAGTATTGCTGGTGCGCCGCAGCCGCGAACAGCGCGAGAAAATACTGCTCAACGCCCAGCGGGAGACCCTCAGCGAACTGAAGGTGGAAGAGGTGTTCGAGCGCCGGCTGGCGCTGACCGAGATTGACGATGAGAAGCGCGCCCGGCTGCACGAGCTGTTCGCCCATACGCTGCATACGCTCACCGCGGAGGACGAAAACGCATGAAAATCCTCAGTCTGCGTCTGAAAAACCTTAACTCCCTGAAAGGGGAATGGAAGATAGACTTTACCGCCGAGCCGTTCGCCAGCAACGGCCTGTTCGCCATTACCGGCGCCACCGGCGCCGGGAAAACCACCCTGCTCGACGCCATTTGCCTCGCGCTTTACCACGAAACGCCGCGCCTGAATAAAGTCTCCCAGTCGCAAAACGACCTGATGACCCGCGATACCGCCGAGTGTCTGGCGGAGGTGGAGTTTGAAGTGAAGGGCATCGCCTACCGCGCCTTCTGGAGCCAGAACCGGGCGCGTAACCAGCCGGATGGCAACCTGCAGGCGCCCCGCGTCGAGCTGGCGCGCTGCGCCGACGGCAAAATCCTCGCCGATAAGGTCTCGGATAAGCTGGAGCAAACCGCGACGCTCACCGGCCTCGACTATGGCCGCTTCACCCGCTCGATGCTGCTCTCCCAGGGACAATTTGCCGCCTTCCTGAACGCGAAGCCGAGCGATCGCGCGGAGCTGCTGGAGGAGCTGACCGGCACGGAAATCTACGGTCAGATTTCGGCGATGGTCTATGAGCAGCACAAAACCGCTCGCCATACGCTGGAGAAGTTCGAAGCCCAGGCGGCGGGCATCGTCCTGCTGACGGAGGCCCAGCAGCAGGCGCTGCAGGAAAGTTTGCAGGTGCTTACTGACGAAGAGAAAGCCCTGCTGGCGCAGCAGCAAAACCAGCAGCAGCAGCTCCAGTGGCTAACACGCCGCGACGAGCTGGCGCAGCAGCAGCAGCAGGCGGTCAGCGGCCAGCAGCAGGCCCGCCAGGCGCTGGCCGACGCCGCGCCGGCGCTGGCGAAGCTTGAGCTGGCCCAGCCCGCCGCCCAGCTGCGCCCCCTGTGGGAGCGCCAGCAGGAGCACGCGGCAGGCCTGGAGCAAACCCGCCAGCGAATCAATGAAGTAAATGCTCGCTTACTTGCCAGCACGGCGCTGCGCGCGCGCATCCGCCGCAGCGCCCTGCACGCCCAGCAGCAGCGGCAGGCTGAACTGACCGAACTGGCGCAGTGGCTGGCGGCCCATGAGCGATTCCGCTTGTGGGGCCAGGAGATTGCCGGCTGGCGGGCGCAATTTTCGCAGCTAACGCGGGATAAACAGCAGCTGACGGCCCAGACCAGCCGCCTGGCCGCGCTGCGCCAGAAGCTGACCTCGCTGCCGGCCAGCCCTCTGTCGCTGAGCGCCGATGACGTTGCGGCGGCGATAGCGCAGCAAAACCAGTCGCGACCGCTGCGCCAGCGGCTGCTCTCCCTGCATGAACAGCATCAGCTGCTGCGCAAGCGTCTGCGCCAGAACGCCGAAAGCGTACAGCAGGCGCAGGCGGAGCAGGCAAAACTCAACGCTACCCTGGCGCAACGCCGGGCGCAGTACAAAGACAAAAACCAGCACTATCTCGACCTGAAAGCGCTCTGCCAGCGGGAAGAAACGATTAAAGATCTGGAAGATTACCGCGCCCGGCTTGAGGCGGGTAAGCCCTGCCCGCTGTGCGGCTCCTGTGAACATCCGGCGATTGAGCAATACGCTTCGCTAACAGTCACGGATAATCAGCGCCGCCGCGATGCGCTGGAAAAAGAGGTCGCCGCGCTAAAAGAAGAAGGTCTGCTGATCCTCGGGCAGGTCAACGCCCTGACGCAGCAGCTCCAGCGTGAGACCGAAGCGGCCGGGCGGCTCGCTGAGGAAGAGCAAGCGCTCACTAAAGCATGGCAGGAAACCTGCGCCTCTCTGCAGATCACGCAGGATATTGCGCAAGAGATAAACAACTGGATCCAGGAGCAGGAGCGCTACGAGCAACAGCTCTACCAGCTCAGCCAGCGCCTGATGCTGCAGAGCCAGCTCAACGATCAGGAGGCGCTGGAGCGCCAGGCTCTGCAGCAGCTGACGGCCACGCGCCAGGGGCTGGAGAGCGCCCTGCAGGCCCTGACGCTGCCCCTGCCGGAAGAAGGGACTGAAGCCGCCTGGCTGAACGCTCGCGAAAGCGAATTTGCCCAGTGGCAGGCGCAACAGACCCGGCATGGCGCCATTCAGGAGCAGATTGCCGCCCTGCAGCCGCTGCTCGAGACGCTGCCAGCCAGCGACGAGGCAGAGGCTGAAGCTGAAGCGGAACCGGCGATCCCCGACAACTGGCGCGCGATCCACGAAGAGTGCCTGGCGTTGCACAGCCAGCTTGTCGCCCAGCAGCAGCTGGAGACCGAAGAGAAGGCGCGCCTGGACCAGTCGCAGGCGCAATTTACCGCCGCCCTGGCCGCCAGCCGCTTTAACGATCGGCAGGCGTTTCTCGCCGCGCTGCTGGACGACGAGACCGCCCAGCGGCTGACGCAGTTAAAACAGACGCTGGAGCAGCAGCTTCAGCAGGCGACGGCGCTCTGCGAGCAGGCGACCCGACAGCAGCAGGCGCACCTGGCGCTGCGTCCGCACGGGACGGACGCGGACATCCCCGCCCTGCAAACTCAGCTGCACGACCTGGCCCAGCGGCTGCGGGACAACACCACCCGCCAGGGCGAGATCCGTCAGCAGCTCAGGCAGGACGCAGAGAGCCGTCAGCATCAGCAGGCGCTGGGGCGGCAGATTGCAGAGGCGGCGCAGCTGGCGGATGACTGGGGCTATCTCAACTCGCTGATCGGCTCCAGCACCGGCGATCGGTTCCGCAAATTCGCCCAGGGGCTGACGCTGGATAATCTGGTCTGGCTGGCAAACCAGCAGCTTAACCGCCTGCACGGGCGCTATCTGCTGCAGCGCAAAGCCAGCGAAGCGCTGGAGCTGGAGGTGGTCGATACCTGGCAGGCCGACGCCGTGCGCGACACCCGCACCCTCTCCGGCGGCGAAAGTTTCCTCGTCAGCCTGGCGCTGGCCCTGGCGCTGTCAGACCTGGTGAGCCATAAGACGCGGATTGACTCTCTGTTTCTTGATGAGGGCTTCGGCACCCTCGACAGCGAAACGCTGGACACGGCGCTGGACGCGCTGGATGCGCTCAACGCCAGCGGCAAGATTATCGGGGTGATCAGCCACGTGGAGGCGATGAAAGATCGCATTCCGGTGCAGATCAAAGTGAAGAAGATAAATGGTCTGGGCTACAGTCGGCTGGATAGAGCGTTTGCGGTGGAGTGAGGTCTGAGTCATTGCGATGTTCCCTCACCCTAACCCTCTCACGGGGGAGAGGGAACCGTCCGGCGCTGGTTTTCCGTTTCGCACGTTGTTGCGATTACCCCTCTCCCCGCAAGAGACCGGGGGTTCCTGCCACACCCCCAGCCACCAAAGCCGCCTTCCCCCTCTCCCTCCGGGAGAGGGCCGGGGTGAGGGGGAGTGGTTCAGGTCCCCTGCAGCGGCCACAGCCATGCCGCGCCGCGTACTCCACTGGAGTCGCCGTGCATCGCTTTACGGATCGGCGTTTCACACTCGCCGCCAAAGACCCACTGTTTCACCAGGTCCGGCACCGTCTGATACAGCCGCTCGACGTTGCTCATCCCGCCGCCCAGCACAATGACGTCCGGATCGAGGATGTTGACCACGTGGGCGAGCGATTTCGCCAGCCGCTGTTCATAGCGGCTCAGCGCCAGTTCGGCTTTTTCGTCACCTTCCCCCACCAGGCGCATAATCTCGCTGCCGCTTAACCCCTTGCCGCTCAGCCGCTGATAGTCAGTGGCAAAGCCGGTGCCGGAGATAAAAGTTTCGATACACCCCTGTTTACCGCAGTAGCAAGGCACTTCCGCACGGTAGCGCAGCTCATCGTCGTTCATCCACGGCAATGGGTTATGTCCCCACTCGCCGGCGTTACCGTTGCCGCCGATATGCGCCCGCCCGTTGAGCGCTACGCCCGCGCCGCAGCCGGTGCCGATAATCACCGCGAACACCGTGTGCGCCCCCGCCGCCGCGCCGTCCACCGCTTCCGACACCGCCAGACAGTTGGCGTCGTTAGCCAGCCGGACTTCACGGTCAAGGCGCAGGCTGAGGTCTTTATCAAAGGGCTGGCCGTTGAGCCAGGTCGAGTTGGCGTTTTTCACTACCCCGGTATAGGGTGAAATCGAGCCCGGGATCCCCATCCCCACGGTGCCACGCTGTCCGGTCGCCTGCTCGGCCATCGCCACCAGGGTAGCGATAGTCTCGATGGTTTGCCGGTAATCCTCCCGCGGCGTGGGTAACCGATGGCGAAACAGCTGCTCTCCCTGGTCGCTCAGGGCTATCACTTCGGTTTTTGTACCACCTAAATCAATACCAATACGCACGCTCAGCTCCTCACCCCGATTAACAATGCAAGCATAGCGACAATTCGCTATCATGCCCGCCTGATTTAACGACAAAGCCGTGGAAATTATCATGCTGTGGTTCAAAAATTTAATGGTTTACCGTCTCAGCCGCGATATCGAATTGCGCGCCGAGGAGATGGAAAAACAGCTGGCCGAGCTGACATTTACCCCTTGTGGCAGCCAGGATATGGCGAAAACCGGTTGGGTATCGCCGATGGGATCGCACAGCGACGCGCTGACGCATACGGCGAACGGCCAGATCATTATCTGCGCGCGTAAAGAAGAAAAGATCCTGCCGTCGCCGGTGATCAAGCAGGCGCTGGAGGCGAAGATCCAGAAGCTCGAAGCCGATCAGGGGCGCAAGCTGAAGAAGACTGAGAAAGATTCCCTGAAAGATGAAGTGCTGCACTCGCTCCTGCCGCGCGCCTTCAGCCGCTTCAGCCAGACGATGATGTGGATCGACACCGTCAACGGCCTGATCATGGTGGACTGCGCCAGCGCGAAGAAAGCGGAAGATACCCTGGCCCTGCTGCGTAAAACCCTCGGCTCGCTGCCGGTGGTGCCGCTGACCCTGGAGAATCCGATCGAGCTGACGCTGACCGAGTGGGTCCGCTCAGGCACCGTAGCGCAGGGCTTCCAGCTGCTGGACGAAGCCGAGCTGAAAGCGATGCTGGAGGATGGCGGCGTGATCCGCGCCAAGAAGCAGGATCTGGTCAGCGACGAAATCGCTGTGCACATTGAGGCCGGGAAGGTCGTCACCAAGCTGGCGCTGAACTGGCAGCAGCGTATTCAGTTTGTGATCTGCGACGACGCGTCAATTAAGCGCCTCAAGTTCTGCGATGAATTACGCGACCAAAACGAAGATATCGATCGGGAAGATTTCGCCCAGCGCTTTGACGCCGACTTTATCTTAATGACCGGCGAACTGGCTGCCCTGATCCAAAGCCTGGTGGAAGGGCTCGGCGGCGAAGCGCAGCGCTAAGCGCCGCTTTCTTTCCTGCCTGGCAGGAAAAAAAATACAACCCGGCGGCAAGCGCCGGGCGTTACGCTGACTTACAGATAGCGGCACAGATAGGAGGTTGGCTCAGCCACCTGCAGATGGAATTCGCTGTTGCCTGGCACATTGAAGGCTTCGCCGGCGGCGTAAACTTTCCACTCAGTCTCACCCGGCAGCAGGACATTCAGCGCCCCGCTGACCACCGTCATCTCTTCCGGCTGCGCCGTACCAAAGGTGTATTCTCCTTCCGCCATCACGCCAACGCTGGCGCGACCGGTACTGCTGCTGGTGAAGCCAATGGATTTCACTTTTCCGTCAAAGTATTCATTGCTTTGAAGCATAAACAAGCCCTTCTGATCGTCGTTGAAAGGCTCAATATAGGGGGCGCTCCTTGCCCCTGTCACGTGAAATTAACACATTAGACTAATAGTTCTGCCGCCAGTCGGGAAACCAGCACATTCGACAGCAAAACCGGGACATCAAGGGCTTTTTGTAACACATCGCGATGATGCTGATAGTAACCGAGACAGTCGAGGACCAGCACGTCGGCCCCCTGCTCCAGCAGCGCTTTACCGGCGGTTAACAGCTCACTGTCGCTACCGGTAAACGGGTTGGCCAGCGCGTAGTACGGTGACTTCTCCAGTGAATGCCACTTTTGTCGCTGCATGGGCATGATCTCTTCCACCGGCACGATCACCCCGACCTGGTGCCCATCGACGATCGACGCCACCAGCGGCGGAATGATCCGCTGCGGCTCGAGGAGGATCGCGTGGTGGGTGGTAAAACCGGTCAGCTGTTCGGAGCTGAGCAGCAGGATCACATCAAAATGCTGTCGATCCAGCATGGCGATCACGCTGCGAACATCACGTTCAATTTTTTGTCGCGACACCATCACCAGCTGGTTATCGCTGAGCAAGGTCAACAGACCCTGTTCGCCGTCACCCACGGCGTACTCTGCCATCACGTCGTCACGCGTCATCTCGCCCAGCAGGCTGATGTGAGCGATCTGTTCTTCCCTGATATGTTCGGTCAGGAGCGGTAATACTCCCGCCAGCGGCACAACGCCGATGGTCAAAATTGCCATCGTTGCACTACTCATATCATGTACCTTTTCACTACCACTGCTTCAACACAGGCTTACCACACACAGCATTCGCCCCCCTGGTGAGTAAAAATCAACCGTCGAGAAGCGTAGCAGCTCCACGCCGCGGTTGAATGTAAAGATTACCGGGCAGCGGCGGCGTGCCTGAAAAATCCGTGTGTTAGAAATTCATTAGTACGACTGATAAATAAAAAATGTGAGATACGCCCGATATTGCCCGCAGGACAGGCAATCCGGGCTCAGGGGTTAAGACTTGTCGGGATCTTCATAACGCCGCTTGGCATCCACGGCTTCCTGCTCGGTAGGATGTTCGCTGATTAGCGAATCGGGCTCAGGATAGTCCGCGCGGAGTTGATACCAGGTCACCGTCTGACCCTGAGGACCTTTCTCTACCGCAACCACGCGCGCTTCTCTCGGATATGGGGGTCTGTTTGGCATAGTTCTTCCTTCTTCCGGTATCAGAACTATCAAGTATAGGCGCCCCTCGCCGCCTTAATGTAAGTAAATTCTTAACTTACCGGAGCTGCCGTCGCGCCGCACAGCATGGTCATAATTTGCTCCACCACCCGATCCGGGGAGGCTGTAGCATCGACAATATGATGGGCAGCATCACGGTATAACGCTTCACGCTGCGCCAGCACCTCGCCCACTTCCTCACGCACCGGTTTCCCGGTGAGCGTCGGCCGTTGTTCGGCTTTCGGGTAGGCTTCCAGACGGTCAATCAGCGCCGACACCGACGCCTGAAGATAAATCACCACGCCATTCTCCCGCATAAACTGACGGTTACATTCCGCGAGGATGATGCCGCCGCCGGTGGCGATCACCGTATTCGGCAGGGTCACGGCCTTCAGCGACAGGGTCTCCAGCTCGCGAAAGCGCGCCCACCCTTCCGCCTGCACGATCTCCGCCACCGTCCGCTGCTCATGGGCCTGCAGCCGATGATCGGTATCGGAGAACTGAAAATGTCGCGCTCGCGCCAGCGCATGGCCGACGGTGGTTTTACCGCAGCCGCGTGGCCCGATGAGAAAGATTGGCTGTGTCATAACCGAAGACCCCCTGGTTCCGTCTGTCGCAAAAAAAGGAAAACGAAAGAACGTATTATCGCTGTCTGTTCCGCAACGTAGTCGTAAAAAAAACGTTACACAACTTCTTTACACCCCATCACCGCAGTGAGACAAAGGGCTCTTAATGTAAACTTATCATTGCATTTGGTGTTTAACCAGCTTTACTTTTCTGCCTGGCGTTATTTTTTATCCACTGCTGGCGTAAACGGTAACACATTTATGCATAGCTTTACGAAGCAACATATTTACAACATCGTGTTTCAGACGCACCCTGATGCCTATTCGACAGTGTGACAGAGGAATGTAACATGCAATCTGAAGAACAACGCCTTATTGATGGACTGTTTTCCCGGCTGAAAGAGGCTGAGGCGCACAGTGCATCGCGCGATGCCAGCGCCGAGGAGCGGATTGCCCAACACGTGAGCGCGCAGCCGGCGGCCCCCTACTATATGGCGCAAACCATCCTTATCCAGGAAGCCGCGATCAAACAGCTCAACGATCGCATCCAGGCGCTGGAGAGCCAGGTCAGCCAGCTGCAGGCGGCGAAGCCCAGCAGCGGCGGTTTCCTCTCCGGCCTGTTTGGCGGCGGCGGCTCGTCACGCGGTTCTGACCCGATCCCGGGCGCGGAGCAATACGGTCGCCCGCAGGCCAGCTCACAGCCGCAGTATGCCCCACAGCAGCAGCAGAGCTATGCCCCGCAGGCTGCCGCACGCGGCGGCGGCTTTATGGCGGGCGCGCTGCAAACGGCCGCAGGCGTAGCGGGCGGGGTGGTGCTGGGCAATATGCTGACCAGTATGTTCAGCGGCTCGCACCCGCAGGAGATTGTGAATATCATCGAAGAGAAGCCGCTGCCTGATGCTGACGCCCCCGCCGCACAGGACGCCGCCGCGGGTGACGATCCGTTCCGTCAGGGAGACGATCAGTTCCTTGCCGACAACACCTGGAACGACGACTTCGACGCCGGCTTTGGCGATGATGATATTGGCAGCGATGACGACAGTTGGGTTTAACCCTGCTGACGTTTAACCGCCAGCAACCACTTCTCCAGCTCGGCGGCAAACTGTTGCCGATCGCGCTGCGATAAACTATCCGGGCCGCCGGTCTGAACGCCGCTGGCCCGTAATGTCTCCATAAAATCCCGCATCGTCAACCGCTCGCGGATCGTCGCTTCGCTGTAGCGCTCTCCGCGCGGATTGAGCGCCGCCCCGCCCTTCGCCAGCACCTCCGCAGCCAGCGGAATATCGGCGGTGATCACTAAATCCCCCGCCGCGCACTGACGGACGATTTCGTTATCCGCCACGTCAAAACCCTGCTCAACCCGCAGGGTGCGGATGAAACGCGACGGCGGTACGCGCAGCGGCTGGTTCGCCACCAGCGTCAGCGGCGTCTGGGTCCGTTCTGCCGCGCGGAACAATATCTCTTTAATCACGTTCGGACACGCGTCTGCATCCACCCAAATGGCCATGCCAGCTCCTGTTACCTGCAATAAGTGTCGCCAATGTTACCTGCTTTTCTCCCCCATGAAAGCGCCAGGATGATAAGCTAATCAGATCGTAACGAAAAAAGCAGAGGGGAATGGTGATGGATAAGAAAATTGGCTTTATCGGCTGCGGCAATATGGGTAAGGCCATTCTGGGTGGACTGATCGCCAGCGGCCAGGTACAGCCGGGACAAATTTGGGTCTACACCCCGTCGCCGGACAAGGTTGCGGCTCTGCGCGACCAGTACGGCATCAACGCCGCCGATAGCGCCCAGGAAGTGGCGCAAATTGCCGATATCGTCTTCGGCGCGGTGAAGCCGGGGATCATGACCAAAGTGCTGGGCGATATCGCCTCCAGCCTGAATAAAGAGTCGCTGGTGGTCTCCATCGCCGCCGGCGTCACGCTTGACCAGCTGGCGCGCGCGCTCGGCCACGATCGCAAAATTATTCGCGCGATGCCCAATACCCCGTCGCTGGTTAACGCCGGCATGACCTCCGTTACGCCAAACGCGCTGGTGAGCAGCGAAGATGTGGCCGAAGTGTTGACCATTTTCCGCTGCTTTGGCCAGGCGGAGCAAATTGCCGAGCCGATGATCCATCCGGTGGTGGGCGTTAGCGGTTCGGCGCCAGCCTATGTCTTTATGTTTATCGAAGCGATGGCCGATGCCGCCGTTCTCGGCGGGATGCCGCGCGCCCAGGCCTACAAATTCGCCGCGCAGGCGGTGATGGGCTCTGCCAAAATGGTGCTGGAGAGCGGTGAGCATCCGGGAGCGCTGAAAGATATGGTCTGCTCTCCTGGCGGGACCACCATCGAAGCCGTGCGCGTGCTGGAAGAAAAAGGCTTCCGCTCCGCGGTGATCGAAGCCATCAGCCAGTGCATGGAAAAATCAGAGAAACTGAGCCGCTCCTGAAGCTGAGCTGGCGGGCTGCAAGCCCTGAGAGGTCAAAGAACAAGGGAGCGCGTGCGCTCCCTTTTTTTCAGGCTTTCTTCAGGCAGCTACTCATGAAGGTACTGCGTTCATCGCCCTTCAGTGATTTTGCCGAAGCCGCTTTGTTGCAGTCGCTCATCTTCTGCTGTTGGGGCGTGAGGGGCTTTCCTTGCGAGGTCGTGGTCTCTTTTTTGAGGCACTGACTCATAAAGGTTTTGCGCTCCTCCCCTTTCAGCGTTTTGGCTGACGCTTGCTGATTGCAGTCCGTCATCCTTTGCTGCTGAGGAGTGGGCGTTTTTTCTGCCGCGCCAACCGCGCTGATAAAGATCAAGCCAAACAGTAGGGTCATCAGTAAGGTTATTTTCATCGCACCATCCTTCTGTGAGTGGATCGTTGTAAGTCTGGACGCAGATAGAAAAAAAACCAGCCGGTGACGCGATTTCGCCACCGGCAGCGACTTATTTCAGACTCAGGGCAGCTTTCATAGTTGAGAAGAGGTCGGTCTGATCGGTCAGGCCGACGACGTTAGCCGCATGCGGACCGTAGGCCGCAATGCGCAGCTGGGTGCCGGTGTGCTCCATCGACTCTTCCTCTGAGTTGCCGTAGCTCATGACCATCACTGCGCCATCGTGAGTATTCAGAGCCTGAGTCAGGCCCGGGGCTTTGCTATCCGCCGGGATGATCTGGCTGGCGTGCGCATGGTCGGCGGTGACGATCACCAGGGTATTGCCGTCTTTTTTGGCAAATTCCAGCGCCTTCTGCACCGCCTCGTCGAGATCAACCGTTTCGCCGATCTGGCCGCACGGATTCGCCGCATGATCCTGCTTATCGATGGAGGCACCTTCCACCTGCAGGAAGAAGCCTTTCTCGTGGCGGCTCAGCAGGTCAATCGCTTTCTCCGTCATCTGCGCCAGCGTCGGCACCGAGGCGTCGCGTTTCGGGTTTGGGGTACAGGTTACCGGCGGCTTATCGATATTACCGTGATAAGACGCCTTGGGCCCTTCCCAGCGTACCGGCATATTGCCGTCGGCGAAGAGACCCAGCAGCGGTTTATCCTGGCTGGCTTCCGTCGCGGCGGCAAGAGAGGCCGCGTCGGTCACAATCTGGTAGCCGCGCGCTTCCGCCTGCTCACGCAGGGTTTTGCCCTGCCACTCGCCTGCCGTCGCCGTTTCGGCAAAAGTCTTCGCGCCGCCGCCCAGGGTGACATCCGGCCGGGCGTTCAGCAGCTGTTCGGTAATGGAGCCTTTGCCCCCTTTCTCCAGCGCATTGCTGGGGCATTTTTCGCTGGTAACCGTAGGGCCGTAGCATTTACGCGATGTCACATGCGCCACCAGCGCCGCGGGGGTGGCGTCCTGCAGCTCGGCGGTAGAAACGTTGCCGGTGGCCAGGCCCGCCGCTTTCGCCAGCTCGAGGATGGTCTGATGCGCGTTCTCATGAATATCGACGCCCAGCGCGCCGTTATAAGTCTTCACGCCGGTGGTCCAGGCGGTGGCGGAGGCCGCCGAGTCGGTGACGTAGTCCGGTTTACCGGTTTTTTTATCCAGCGAATAGTGCGTGTACTGCCCGGTTAACGGCAGGGCGTCAATGCCTTTAAAGAAACCGCCCGCCCCTTCCGCATAATTTCGCGCAGCGGTAATTTCAGAATCGCCCATCCCATCGCCAATCAGCAAGATAACGTTTTTGGCCGGCTTATTGATTATCGAGGCGCGCAGCGCTTCGGTTTGATCGCCCGTTAAACGACGCGCGCCGCCGGGAGTGGTGATATCTCCCTGGGCAGCGCGATTTTCCAGAACCGGCGCGGTCGTGGTTTCCGCATGAATAACCGGCGAGCCCAGCAGAGGCAGCAGGGCAATAAACAGGGCGCTTAATTTCACTTTTGTCATCTCCATGTAAAAAATACTTAAAAAAACAAAACGTGGGAGACTTTATAAAAGGGAGATGACAGAAAAATGACGGCATCCTTGTCGCGTCGCAAAGATTAGCTACGAGGATGCCGCAACAGCTTCTTTAGATATTGCTGCAGCAGGATGGCATCCTGGTCGTTGACCGGCGGACAAGGCGTCACCTGGTCTATCGCCTGCTCAATATCCTGAATCAATGCCTGCTGGGCATCATGCTCCATATGGCGCAATAATGCGGTGACCACGATCTCCAGCGCTTCAACCTGCACCGTCAGTTCCTTTGCTTCTTCTTCTTTTTGCGCCAGTTTAACCAGTAACTCAGCAATGAGATTCTTCATAGCACCAGTTCCTTATGCGAGGCCTGTTTTTCGATTGAGATGTCATACCTGATGACGGACCCCAGAATTACTTAAAATAAGAATCGTCGCAACACCCAATATACAGCGAAACGTTTTACCACAACAAAATACCACTATAAATAGTATTGTTTAATCAACACCGGGGCTGTTTATAACTAAATGACGTCGGAAATAATAAAATGGAATAGCGCTCACGCAATGGCGATAACAAAAAGTAATGGTAAATCGACCGACGTTGAATAACGCTGACGGTATTGCGTTAAATACCGTCAGCAGAGGTTCAGGCATTCGCCCGGCGGGTACGGCGCAGCATCCATGCCAGTTGCCAGAGGTTAATGAAAACGATAATGGCGGTAGCAATAAACACCCAGCGGAAGCCGGCCATCGCTGATACGGAAGCGCCAATTAGCGGCCCGGCGACGTTGCCAAGATACATAAACGACTGGTTATAGCCAAAGATGCGCCCGGTGACGCTGTCGCTGCTGTATTTCAGCAGCAGGGTCTGCACCGCCGGAAGCATCGCGCCATCGGCAAAGCCGAGCAGAAAACGCAGCGTACCTAATTGCAGCGGGGTGGTGACAAAGGACATGGCGAAGAACATCACCACCGCGCAGCAGAGCGTCGCCAGCAGGATCCGCGAGGTGCCGATGCGGTCGCCAAGCTTACCCAGCCGTGGCGCAGAGATCAGCGCCGACACCCCGGGCACCGCGGCGATCATCCCGGCCAGAAAAGCGATATTGTTGCTGTCCGGCGCCATCGACTTGATAAACAGCGCCAGAATCGGGCCGATTGAGCCGTTGCACAACTGGATCACCAGAGTGGTGAAAAAGAGGCTGATCACCAGCCCCGGATAGGGCAAGGAGGCAAAGACCTGTTTCCCGGTGAGACGATCGCTTTTGCTGATCTGCGGGCGAACGCCCTCTTTAATCAGAAACAGGGTCACCAGAAAACTGATGGTCAGCAGGATCGCCGTAATAAAAAAGACCATTCGCAGCCCGACGTGGTCCGCCAGGAAGCCGCCCAGCAGCGGGCCGCCGATCACGCCGCTGATTTGCGCCGTCGACAGGGTGCTCAGCGCCCAGCCGCTGCGCTCGCGCGGCACCTGGGAGGCCACCAGCGCCATGGCGTTAGGGATATAACCGGAGGTTAAGCCCATGATCGCCCGCAGAATAAACAGCTGCCAGACATTAGTGGCGAAGGCCTGCAGTAAAATGGCAATCGCCATTCCCAGCGAGGCGCGCAGCAGCATCAGCTTGCGGCCTTTGCGGTCCGCCAGGCTCCCCCACATCGGCGAGACGATCGCCGAGACCAGGAAGGTGACGCTGAAGGTCAGCCCCGACCACATCGACAGCGCTTCATGCGAGGTGACGCCCAGCTGGGAGACGTAGAGCGGTAAAAAGGGGAGAATTTGACTGATCGCCAGGCCGGTAAAAAAGCAACCAAACCAGACGGAGATAAGATTAACCTTCCAGGATTCCATAACTGCGCGTATTCATTAATGATTTGCCAATTATTACCTAGCTTAGCAATTTCATTGCACTGGTGTACTACCATAGATGCGCTGGCGGTGAGTTTGGTGTTTTATGACTGCGCATGAGAGGCTGACGAAGCATTTTCTGGTCATTCAGGCTGCTCACAGGGCTTTATGCTCAAAAGCAGAAGCCCTGCCCGCGCATCCCAAAGTGAAAATGGTTGGCGTGCGCCGCGTTGTACTCCGGCCCCAGCGCGTTGCCGAAGTAAGGGCAGCTGTTGCTTAACAGCGCCGCCAGCCAGGGGTGAGGGCGATCGCTGCGCCAGCCCTGCAGGACGCTGATGCGTCTGCCGTCCGTCAGGCGGAAGCCGCTAACATCAAGGGCATCCGCCGTCGCGTGTTCACTACGCCGCGCCTGTTCCCGATGGTAGATATTGCGGCAGGCGAAGCTGCCGAGATGATCGATCTGGCGCAGATCGCTGGCCATCAGCTGACGGGTTAGCGGCTTCGCCTGCTGCTCGACGTACAGCGCGCTGCTGAGCGCCAGCGGGCAGCTGGCGAGGAAACTACTGCTCAACTGCACCGAGCCAAAATTAGCCACCCGCACCACGTTACGCAGCGGGCAGGCGCCCTCGCTGTCGGCCACCGGCTGGCTGGCGATGAGCCGCCGGCGGTTGGCCTCCGCCAGCAGGGAGGCGCACTGGTCGGCCGTCAGGCTGCGCAGCTTGAACGACGTCAGCCAGCCCGGGGGATCGTCAAGGGCCAGCGGCGCCAGCGGATTCAGGTGTGGCGGCAGATAGCGATATCCCACAAGGCCCGCGCCGAGCAGCCCGGCCAGCACCAGCAGCGTCTTTCCTCTCACGCCCGCTCCCGTCAATTGATCAGGTAAATATTATGGCAGGCAGGCGGCGGTTTCACATGGTATGTTATGCCCTTTGATGTAATCTGGATGGAAGTTGAAATGGCAAAGATGAGGGTTGGGATCGTTTTTGGCGGTAAGTCGGCAGAGCATGAAGTGTCGCTGCAGTCAGCGAAGAATATCGTGGAAGCGATTGATAAATCACGCTTCGATGTGGTTCTGTTGGGGATTGATAAACAGGGGCTATGGCACATCAACGACGCCGGCAACTACCTGCTCAACGCTCAGGATCCTGCCCGCATCGCCCTGCGCCCTTCAACGGTGACCCTGGCGCAGATCCCGGGCCGCGAGGCGCAGCAACTGATTAACGCCGAAAGCGGCCAGCCGCTGGCGGCCATCGATGTAATTTTCCCCATCGTCCACGGCACGCTGGGCGAAGACGGTTCCCTGCAGGGGATGCTGCGCATGGCCAATCTGCCTTTCGTCGGATCAGATGTGCTGGGCTCTGCGGCCTGTATGGACAAAGATGTGACCAAACGCCTGCTGCGCGACGCCGGTCTCGCCGTCGCACCGTTTATCACCCTGACCCGCGCCAACCGCGCGCAGTTCAGCTTTGCCGATGTCGAAGCGAAGCTGGGCCTGCCGCTGTTCGTTAAGCCGGCCAACCAGGGATCGTCGGTTGGCGTCAGCAAAGTTAAAAACGAAGAGCAGTACCATCAGGCGGTGGCCCTGGCCTTTGAATTTGACCATAAAGTGGTGGTGGAGCAAGGTATTAAAGGGCGGGAAATTGAGTGTGCGGTGCTGGGTAACGACCATCCGCAAGCCAGCACCTGCGGTGAAATTGTCCTCAACAGCGAGTTTTACGCTTACGACACCAAGTATATCGACGACCAGGGCGCGAAGGTGGTGGTCCCGGCCGCTATCGCCCCGGAGATCAACGACAAGATCCGCGCTATCGCGGTGCAGGCTTACCAGACCCTGGGCTGCAGCGGCATGGCCCGCGTCGACGTCTTCCTCACCGCCGACAACGAGGTGGTGATCAACGAGATCAACACCCTGCCGGGCTTCACCAATATCAGTATGTATCCGAAGCTGTGGCAGGCCAGCGGCCTCGATTACACCAGTCTGATCACCCGCCTGATTGAGCTGGCGCTGGAGCGCCATGCCGCGGACCGGGCGCTGAAAACCTCCATGAACTAAAACGCGTTTTACCCCGCCTGGCAGCGGCGGCCTCAGGCCTCTTCTGCCGGGCGGCGGCGGATCACAAAGCCCGCAATCCAGAAGCTTATCACCCAGGTGACCAGACCGACGGCGTAGGATTGCCAGCCCTGCGTCTCAAACCCCAGCAGCCCCACCACGCCATTAAGAATAAAAATTAACCCCAGCGCCACCGCGTAGTAGTGCCAGTCGCGGCGAATTTTATCAGTGAGCTTCATGCGGCCTCCAACAGCAAAAAACGCATCTTCGCATAGCCGCCCGCGGCGGTCTGTAGCGATATGGAGAATGTTGCTGGATTGCGACGCCGGTCTCCCTTTTCCCTTCCTGTGGCGCGGTTAACACAACGGCGAAAACAGGATTATTCCTGGAGGGCAATTACCAGCAATCTGATACTGGCGACGGCGTCGCACTGCCAGAATACCTGCCATAGAGCTGGAGAAAAAACCAGCAGTACAGAGGTGGGAGGGCCTATGGCTGAATTCAGTTTTTCAAAATCGCTTTTGGGAAATAAAAAAAGAGGGGCGCTGACCGGCAGCCATGTCGCCTACGGGCTGTTCGTGCTGATCTGCTGCTGGGCCGGTGCGCAGATGCTCAGCATGCTGATCCACGCCCCGGGGGTGTTTGAGCGCCTGATGCAGGCCCAGGACGCCAGCCGTCCGCAGGTCGACATCAGTCTCGCCGTTGGCACCCTCTTTGGCCTGATCCCTTTCCTGGTCGGCTGCGCGTTCATCGGGCTGCTGGCAATCATTGTACGCTGGCGTCGGCGCCGTTAACGCCGCGCCATACAGCTTGCCCGCCGCTCATCGACCCGTTTCGCAAACCACGCCGTCGTCAGATTACGGGTGATTTTCGGACTCTCAAGCTGGATCCCCGGCAACATCTCCCGCGGCAGGGTTTTGCCCGCTTTTTTATCAGCGAGACGGAAAACCTGTTGATAGAGGTCGGTCTTCTCAAACGCCAGGCTGTCGCCCTTTTTCAGCTGGCTGCGGATCTCGCTGTCGCTCATCCCCAGCTGGCCCGCCAGGCGACGTACCGCCAGCTCGGTGCTGCCCGGCTCATCGCTGTCATAGCGGATAAGGTCGCCGTCGAGCGCCAGTTTCACCCCGCTGGCTTTCACCACCGCGTTCTGGAAGGCGGCGTTACGGCTGGCATACCAGCCGGCGTTAAAGTCGGCAAAACGGTACAACGGCACGCTGTAGCTGGCCGGGTAGTTCAGCAGATGATAGGTGCCAAACCACAGGCCGCCGCGCAGGCTGAAGACCTCCTGGCGCACCGTACCGTTCATTTTCCACGGGTAGCCGGAGGTATGCTGCTCAGCAAAGGCGATGCTGACCTGCATTGGGCCGCCGGTGTGCACCGGGTTCAGGGAGCCGAACAGCTTCTGCCCCATCGGCACCATCCCGATAAAGTCATCAAAAATAGCGCTCAGCTGCTTTTCCGTCTTCACGTTGTCCAGACGGTCGCTGTAGCTTTTGCCGTTTGGCGAGGTGATCTTCAGCGCGGTATGGACCAGAAACAGCGGAATGTGCATTTTTTCCGCCCGGCGGTCGATCTCCTGCCAGGCGATTTTATTCAGCCCCGGCACCACCGGATCGGACTGATAATTGGACTCCTGCTGCGCGACCGCCAGCACCGAGCAGACGTTCTCTTCCGTCGGCGCCAGCTTCTGGCTGTCAAAGGCGGTGGCGATGGCTTGCGCCCAGGCCTCCCGATCCTTGACGCTGGCGGGCATTTTCTGCCGCACCACCGACGCCACGTCAACGGGCTTCTCACCCTCTTTCAGCACCGGCGCCTGCTGGCTGGTACAGGCGCTGAGCACCACGGCCGCCAGCAGCGTCAATGAACCGGGTATAATGCGCGATAAACGTGCGGCCATCCTGCTTCCTTGTCTTGATTAACGTAATGTCGGGATCGCTTCCTGCAGCGGCTTGCCGTCCAGTTCGCGCTCAAAGCTGCGCAGACGTTTGTAGATGGACATCAGTTCCACCAGCGTCGTCCACGAGCTGATCAGGTACTGGAACGAACCGCGCACCTGGCCGAAAACGTTGGTAATTTGCGTCATCAGCCCGAGGGTAATCGTACCGGCAACGATCGACGGAAACAGCAGGAAAAGGCCGAAAACGTTATCCACCTGCAGATAGAGAATGCGGGCGATATTGAAGTACATATAGTGAAAATAGAGACGGAAATAGTTGCGACGCACCGCGCTGAACAGCTCGCGCACCGTCGGCGGCGTGGCGCGGGTTTCATCGTCCTCGCCGTAGACCAGCTCTTTACGATAGGCCGCTTCCACGCGCTGGTTTTTAAACTCCAGACCCGGCAGCTTAATCCCCACCACCGCCAGCAGGCCGGTCCCCATCAGCGACCAGACGATCGCGGCAATCACCAGGCCATACGGCAAGTGACCGACGATGGGCAGGTCGGGAACGTGTTCGGAGAGCGTCACCAGCACCGGCAGAAAGGCGATCAGGGTCATCACCGCGTTGATAAAGCTCACGCCCATATCTTCCAGGGTGGAGGCAAAGCGCATGGTATCTTCCTGCACACGCTGCGCGGCGCCTTCGATATGGCGCAGATGCTGCCAGTGGGCCATGTAGTGTTCGTTCATCGCCGTGCGCCAGCGGAAGACGTAGTGGCTGACGAAAAAGTTGTTCATCACGCCGATGATCACCGCGATGAGCGCGATGCCGAGAAAGATGCCGATCTCATGATAAAACTGGTTGATACTGACCTTATGCGGGGTGGCCAGCGCGCTCTGGATCAGATCATAGAACGGCGCATACCAGGCGTTGATCGCCACCCCCACTTCCACCAGAAACCAGGTGACGAAGATGATGAGCGACGTGCCGAGAATCGACCAGTACTGCCAGCGATGCGGGCAGTAGACAAACCAGAACAGCGCAAACACACCGACGCAAAACAGATAGTAAGCGTAGAACACCAGATAGTTGAGCGACCAGAAGCGCGCCGCGCTGATCGCCACATCCTTCGATGCCCCGGTGACCCGCAGCAGCCAGTCGCCGCCGCCCGCCTGCCAAAAGATCACCGCCAGCAGCGACCAGATAAAGGCAGAAATAAAAAACGGCCCCGGTTTGGGGAAAAAAGATTTAAACATCATTGTCTCCTGCTAACTTCTTATCGTTCTGCTATTGCTGTATACGACGCATACGTCGGCCGCCGCGTGAAAGCGCTCTCGCGGGGCAGACGGATGATAAGACCGGATATCAACAGCTTAGTTCTGCTGCCAGGCGTGCAGAATTGTTTCTGTGGGTTTCACCTGTAAAGGATTGCCAGGAACGGTCAGCGTACGCCACACCTCATTGTAGTGGGCGATCAGCGTCGCGGCCTGCGCGGCGGGGCGGTTGGCGGTGGTGTGGGCATCTTCCGCGATAACAATGCCGTACCCGCGGCTGGCGCCGTTTTTAATGGTGGTGTCGAGGCAGTAGTCGGTGGCGCAACCGCAGATGACGAACTGCTGAATGTCGTGTTCCCGCAGCACCTGCTCCAGCGAGGTGTGGTAGAAGGCGTCGCAGGCGGTTTTGGTGACATACAGCGCGCCGGCCGGCTGTTCCAGCTCAGGGAGCAGGGCGAAGCCTTCGCTGCCGGCTTCGAGGCCGCCGGCCTCATCATGCTGAATAAAAATCACTTTATCCGCCGCGCGCACCAGACGATTAATTTGCGCGACGCAGCGCTCGCGCGCCAGACGCGGCGTGGCGAACACGCCGTTTTGCATATCCACGACCATCACTACCCGTTGAGCCGCCATTGTTTTCTCCCGCAAACCTTCAGCCAAACGGTCATCATACGCGCCGGCGAAAAAAGCCGGTATCCGAAAGCGTAAAAAAGTCTTTTTTACGCACCGTTACCTTTTTCCTGCAGGAATGTCGTGAATCCCGCTTTGTTCTGCGCCACTTCGTAGTATAAATACCCTCTTCTTTTTTATTTATTTAATGGATGATCTCCGTTGAAACGTAGTTTGCTCATTTTTGCTGCGCTGTGCGCGGCGTCGTGGACCTCGGCGCAGGCCGCACAGCCTACCGTTGACCCGGTTTTCGCCTCGGATGTGGTCGATCGTTACGCCAATCATATCTACTACGGCAGCGGCGCCACCGGCATGGCGCTGGTGGTGATCGATGGCAATCAGCGTGTGTTTCGCAGCTTTGGCGAAACCCGCCCGGGGAATAATCAGCACCCGCAGCTCGACTCGGTGATCCGTATCGCCTCCCTCAGCAAACTGATGACCAGCGAGATGCTGGTGAAGCTGCTCGACCAGGGGGTGGTGAAACTCAACGATCCGCTGAGCAAATACGCTCCGCCGGGCGCCCGAGTGCCTGACTGGCAGGGAAAACCAATCACTCTGGTGAATCTCGCGACCCATACCAGCGCCCTGCCGCGCGAACAGCCTGGCGGCGCCGCTCATCGTCCGGTGTTTGTCTGGCCAACCCGCCAGCAGCGCTGGAACTGGCTCTCAACCGCCACCCTGAAGACCGCGCCCGGCTCGCAAGCGGCCTACTCCAACCTGGCCTTCGATTTACTGGCGGACGCGCTCTCCACCGCCGCCGGCAAACCTTATCCGCAGCTGTTTGAAGAGCAGATCACCCGGCCGCTGGGGATGAAGGACACTACTTTTACCCCATCGCCGGATCAGTGCCAGCGGCTGATGATCCCGGAGAAAGGCGCCAGCCCGTGTAACAACACTCTGGCGGCGATCGGCAGCGGCGGCGTCTACTCGACGCCGGGGGATATGATGCGCTGGATGCAGCAGTTCCTGTCATCCGATTTCTATACCCGCAGCCAGCAGGCCGACCGGATGCAGACGCTGATTTATCAGCGTAACCAGCTGACTCGGGTGATCGGTATGGACGTGCCTGGCCGCGCCGACGCGCTGGGGCTTGGCTGGGTGTATATGAAGCCGAAGAATGGCCATCCGGGGATTATTCAGAAAACTGGCGGCGGCGGCGGGTTTATCACCTATATGGCGATGAATCCGCAGGCTAACGTCGGCGCTTTTGTGGTGGTGACCCGCTCGCCGTTAACCCGTTTCAACAATATGAGCGATGGCATCAACGATCTGGTCAGCGAGCTGAGCGGCATGCAGCCCAACATGCAGACGGCCAGTCAGTAAGCCCGGGGGAGGTTTCGCCGATGCGACATAACGATCGTTTTGGCGAAACATCCTGATGCCATTTCAGTTACACTACCCTCTTTCATTTCACAAAATCAGGCAAACCATGACAGATTTAATCACTCGCCCCCGCCGCCTGCGTCAATCCGCTGCGCTGCGCGCCCTGTTTGAAGAGACAACACTGAGTTTGAACGACCTGGTGTTGCCGATCTTTGTTGAAGAAGAAATTGATGATTACAAAGCGATCGAGGCCATGCCCGGGGTGATGCGCATTCCGGAAAAATATCTGGCGCGCGAGATCGAACGCATCGCCAATGCCGGCATTCGCTCGGTGATGACCTTTGGTATTTCTCATCACACCGATGCCACCGGCAGCGATACCTGGAATGAAAATGGTCTGGTGGCGCGTATGTCGCGGATCTGTAAGTCCACGGTGCCGGAGATGATCGTCATGTCCGATACCTGCTTCTGCGAATACACCTCCCACGGCCACTGTGGCGTGCTGTGCGACCACGGGGTGGATAACGACGCGACCCTGGAAAACCTCGGCAAACAGGCCGTTGTCGCTGCCGCCGCCGGCGCGGATTTCATCGCCCCTTCCGCCGCGATGGATGGTCAGGTGCAGGCGATTCGCCGCTCGCTGGACGCCGCCGGCTTCACCAATACGGCGATCATGTCCTATTCGACCAAGTTCGCCTCTTCCTTCTACGGCCCGTTCCGCGAAGCGGCCGGTACCGCGCTGAAGGGCGATCGTAAAACCTATCAGATGAGCCCGATGAACCGCCGGGAAGCCATTCGCGAGTCGCTGCTCGATGAAGCCCAGGGCGCCGACTGCCTGATGGTGAAACCGGCGGGCGCCTACCTGGATATTCTGCGCGATATCCGCGAACGCAGCGATCTGCCGCTCGGCGCGTACCAGGTCAGCGGGGAGTACGCGATGATCAAATTCGCCGCCCAGGCGGGCGCTATCGATGAAGAGAAAGTGGTTCTGGAAAGCCTCGGCGCTATCAAACGCGCGGGCGCCGATCTGATCTTCAGCTATTTCGCCCTCGACCTGGCCGAGAAAAACATCCTCCGTTAAGCCTCCCTCTCCCCGGTGGCGCTGACGCTTACCGGGGCTACAAATCGGCGCCAACCGTAGCCCGGATGAGGCGTTAGCCGCTATCCGGGAAACCTCGCTTGCTGCGACCGAATCTTCACCCAACTGTAATCTGAACGACATCTCTACCTTCTACTGTCTGGGCAGGACGGAGGAGGAGCCACTATGTTTAGTCTCGACAACGTACTCGATGACCTGTGGCCTCAGGCGAGGCCCGCCCCCTGGCAAAAGAAACTGTTAAAAAAGCTATTTTATGAGGAAGAGTTTCAACAATTTGCCGACCGTCACCGCCACCTGAAGGGGCTTGATACGGTCGAACAGGTGCTGGAATACCTCAATATCCGCTGCGCCATCCCGGCGCACGATCTCGAACAAATCCCCGAATATGGCCCGCTGGTCATTATCGCTAACCACCCCACCGGCACCCTCGACGGCCTGGCGCTCCTGTATGCGGTATCCCGCGTGCGACGCGACGTCAAAGTGGTCACCAACCGCATGCTCACCCACCTTGAGCCCCTGAGCTCGCTGTTTATCCCGGTGGATAATATTCATGGCCGCACCGCTAAAACGGCGCTGCAGCAGATGGACCAGCAGCTACAGGCCGGTGGGGTACTCATTTTCTTCCCGGCGGGGGAAGTCTCTCGCCTCACCCGTCGCGGCATCCGCGATAAAAAATGGCACTCGGGCTTTATTAAGCTGGCGGCGAAATATCGCGCCCCGCTGCTGCCGGCGTGGATTCATGCCCACAACAGCGCCCTGTTTTACGCCAGCACCCTGGTCTCCGACAACCTGCCGCTGCTCCTGCTGATGCAGCAGATGTTTCGCCGGCGCAACAGCAGCCTGCCGGTGCGCATCGGCCAGCAGATCCCCTGGTCGAGCTGGTTCGATGCCCAGTCCAGCGCTCGCGAACTTACCGGCCGCTGCTATCAGCACCTTGAGCAGCTGCGCAAAGGGCTGCCCGGGCAGTTCAAAACTGAAAGCGCCATCGCCCGCCCGGAAGATCGGGCGCGGCTCAAACGCGAACTGCACAAGGCTGAATGCCTGGGCCGCACCGCCGATGGCAAAGTGATTTACCTCTGGCAGCGCAACGGTCAGGAGGAGGCGCCGCTGCTGCGCGAGCTGGGACGCCTGCGGGAAATCGCCTTCCGCGCGGTTGGCGAAGGCAGCGGCAAACGGCGGGATATCGACGGGTATGATGACGACTATTTGCATCTGATCCTGTGGGATGAAGAAGACCTCGAGATCGTCGGCGCTTACCGCTTTATACCGACGGCCATACAGCTGGCAAAGCGCGGCCTGGAGGGGATCTACAGCTCCAGTCTGTTCCACTACGACGGGCGAATGGACGACATCCTGCAGCACGGCATTGAGCTGGGGCGCAGCTTTATCCAGCCGCGCTACTGGGGTCGACGCGGGCTGGACTACCTGTGGTCCGGCATCGGCGCTTATCTGGCGCGCTACCCGCACTATCGCTATCTGTTTGGCCCGGTATCGATTTCTGGTGGGCTGCCGCCCGCCGCTCGCGATCTGCTGGTGGCGTTCTACCGGCTGTGGTTCCCGGCCACGCACCCGCTGGCGGAGTCCCGTCGCCCTTATCCGGCGTCGCTGCCCGATGTGCTGGCGCAGTTTGGCGGGGAGGATTACAACGACGACCTGGCCCGGCTGAAGTCCCTGCTCGGCAACCTCGGCTGCGCGATCCCGCCGCTGTATAAGCAGTACTCGGAAGTGTGCGAGCCGGGCGGCGTGCAGTTTATCGATTTCGGCAGCGATCCGGATTTCAATAACTGCGTGGATGGTCTGGTGCTGGTGGATTTGACCTATCTGAAAGCGAATCGCTATCAGCGCTATATTGGCGCGCATTTAGCTTTGCAGGCCGGATAGCCGGTTTACCCTGCCATCCGGCCAGGGTGGCGGATGGCAGGGGTAGTCCTGCAGGCAACATTAACCGCGGCTACGACGCCCGGAAATACGGTTTATCGCCGAGAATCGTCGCCCGGTGCATAATGCGCCGCTGCGGCAGATAGTCGGCATTGGCGTAATGCTGGGTTACCCGGTTATCCCAGATAGCGACATCGTTCGGCTGCCAGCGCCAGCGCACCTGAAACTCCGGTTTGGTGATATGGGCAAACAGGAAGCTCAGCAGCGCCGCGCTCTCTTTCTCGGTCACGTCGACAATCCGCGTGGTAAAGCCTTCATTAACGAACAGCGCCTGCTTGCCGGTCACCGGGTGGGTACGCACCACCGGGTGCAGCAGGGGCGGATGCTTCGCCACCGCCTCCTGCCAGCGCCGATGCTCGGCTTCCGTGTGGTTGTACTTATACTCCTGGAACGATTTACGGAAATCGTGTTCCGCATGCAGGCCGCTCAGCAGCTGCCGGAAGGGTTCTGACAGCGCTTCCCAGGCGGCAATGCCGCTGGTCCACAGAGTATCCCCGCCGGTCGCCGGCAGCTCTTTCGCCGCCAGAATGGCGCCGGCGGGCGGCGTGTCGATAAAGGTGACATCGGTATGCCAGTTGTCATTATCCGGCGGATTATCGTTGTGGGTATCGAGGACGATAATCTCTTCCACGCCAGGGGCGTGAGGGTAGACCGGATGAATATGCAGGTCGCCAAACCGCAGCGCCAGGTCGCGCTGTTGCGCCGGGGTGATATTCTGTTCGCGCAGGAATACCACCTGATGACGCAGCACCGCGTGATACAGCTGCTCAAACTGGTTGTCGCTCAGCGGACGGGTTAAATCCGCCCCGGTCACCAGCGCGCCAATATACGGCCCCAGCGGGGTAATGCTCAAACGTTCACTCATTGTACTTCTCCATGCCAGGGCGTCAGGCGGCGCTGCAGCGCGCGCAGCCCCAGTTCCAGTAAAAAGGCGATAATGGCAATGACTGCGATCCCCGCCAGCACCACATCGGTGGCGAGAAACTCGCCGGCGGACTGCACCATAAACCCTAACCCACGGGTGGCGGCGATCAGCTCAGCGGCCACCAGCGTTGACCAGCCCACCCCGAGACCAATGCGCAGCCCGGTGAGGATCTCCGGCAGCGCGCCGGGCAGGATCACCAGCCACAGCACCTGCGCCCGGCTGGCGCCCAGCGAACGGGCGGCGCGAATCCGCACCTGCTGCGCGCTTTTCACCCCCGCCAGCGCCGACATCGCTACCGGGGCGAAAATCGCCAGGTAGATCAGCAGGATCTTTGACGTTTCACCAATGCCAAACCAGATCACCATCAGCGGTAAGTAGGCCAGCGGCGGCACCGGACGATAAAGCTCGATCAGCGGATCGAGGATCCCGCGCACCGTTGAGTTGAGCCCCATGGCGATCCCCACCGGTACGCCGATCAGCACCGCCGCCAGCAGCGCGATAACGATCCGCGTCAGGCTCGCCGCCAAGTGCTGCCAGAGCGTCGCATCCATAAAGCCCTGCGGCCCGGCGATGGTGATAAGCTTCTGCAGCACCTGTCCCGGCGGCGGCAGAAACAGCGGGCTAATCAGCTGCAGCGCCGCGACCGCCCACCAGACGGCCAGCAATACCGCCAGGGTCGCCACGCTGAGGGTGAGCTGACGGGAGAGCGGCCAGCGCCATTTCAGCGTCGACTGACGCGGTTTGTCGTTCAGTACCACGCTCATGAGAAAGCCTCCCGTTGGTCAAACACCCGGCTCAGAATGTATTCCCGCTGTTCAATAAAGCGCGGGTCGGATTTGATACTGCGGCAGGATTCGCCCGCGACAAAGCGACGGCTGAAATCAAGCGGCAGCCGCTCCACCACCCGTCCCGGTCCCGGCGACAGCAGCACCAGCTCGGTGGCCATAAAGATGGCCTCTTCAATGTCATGAGTGATCAGCAGCACCTGTTTCCCGGTCTCATGCCAGAGCGTCAGCAGCAATGTCTGCATCTGCTCGCGGGTAAAAGCGTCAAGCGCGCCGAAGGGCTCATCCAGCAGCAACAGCTGCGGATTCGCCGCCAGCGCCCGGGCGATGCCCACCCGCTGGCGTTGACCGCCGGACAGCTGCCAGATAAAGCGTTTTTCCGCCCCTTCGAGACCCACCTTCTTCAGCATCTGCGCCGCCGCTTGCCGGCGCTGCGCTTTATCCACGCCCGCCAGCTGGAGGCCCAGCGCCACGTTATCCTGCACGTTGCGCCACGGCAGCAGACCTTCATTCTGGAAGACCACGCCGCGCTCTGCGCCCGGCCCGGTCACCCGCTGACCTTCGAGGGTGATGCTGCCGTGCTGATAGGGCACGAATCCGGCAATCAGGTTCAGCAGGGTAGTTTTACCGCAGCCCGAGGGCCCCAGCACCACCAACAGCTCCCCACTCTCCAGCGTCAGGTTGATATCCGCCAGCGCCGGTTTACCGCCGTAGTCGGCGGAAAGATGCGAGATTTGCAGCATCGCCGCCTCCTTTACTTCACAAAGCGGTCAGTCACGTACTGACGATAATCGGTTCCCGCCGCAGGCACTTTGCCCTGCTCTTTCAGGAAGCGCGCGGTATCCACGATGGCCTGATTGACCGGCCCGTTCAGCGCCTGCGCCTGCTCAGCGGCGGTGAGATAGGTATTGCCCTTCACCAGCCCCGGGACATCGGCTTCCGGCACCCCGCTCAGGCGCGCCAGCTTGCTGATGTTGTCCGGCTGTTTCAGCCATGCCTCCGGGTTGGCGATGTAGGGCTGCTGGGCGTCGATGGCGCTTTTAGCGAACGCTTTGACAATCTCCGGATGCTGCTCGGCGAAGTCCTTACGGACCACCCAGACGTCGAGGGTCGGCGCGCCCCACTCCCCAACCTGCGCGGAATCGGTCAGCACCTTGCCCTCTTTTTCCAGTTCATTAACCGCTGGCGCCCAGACGTAAGCGCCATCGATATCCCCGCGCTGCCAGGCGGCGATAATCGCCGGCGGCTGCAGGTTAATAATCTGCACCTGGCCCGGCTTGATGCCCCAGTGTTTGAGCGCCGACAGCAGGCTATAGTGGGTGGTGGAGATAAACGGCACGGCGATGCGCTTGCCGATCAGATCTTCCGGTTTGGTGATGCTTTTCTTCACCACCAGCGCTTCGGAGTTGCCGAGCTTTGAGGCAAGCAGAAACACTTCAATCGGCACCTGCTGGCTGGCTGCCACCGCCAGCGGGCTGGAGCCGATATTGCCGATCTGCACATCGCCGGAGGCCAGAGCGCGCACCACGCTGGCGCCGCTGTCAAATTTCCGCCAGTCGACGGTCGCCCCGCTGGTTTTGGCGAAGGTGTTGTCCGCCTGGGCGACTTTCGCCGGCTCAGCGGAGGTTTGATACGCCACGGTCACGTTGACCGCCTGCGCCTGGAAGGCGGCGACGGCCAGCGCCGCCAGAAGAGTAATTCGCGATGTGAATGCCATAATGTCTGCTTCCCCTGAGTTGTTATAGGTGCAGTATTTCCGGCATCAGGATGGAGATGAAGTAATTAAAAATTCTGGCTAATAGCGAATCGTTTTTAGAACAAAAGCGGGAAAGGATAGTTGATTTTGAGCGGTTGGTTGGTGGCAGATGGTTGGCGCCGGGTGGCGGCTGCGCCTTGCCCGGCCTCCGGTTCGCGCAATATGTAGGCCAGGTAAGCGCAGCGCCACCCGGCAAAAAACTCAGCGCTTCGCGTTAAGCTCAGCAATATCCTTCGGCGTGGTGCGGCAGCAGCCGCCGATCAGCTTCGCCCCGGCCGCCAGCCACTGCGGCAGATAATCCGCCAGGCTGGCGCAGGCTTCGCCATGATGGTGCCAGGTCTTGCTCACCGCATCATAATGCTCGCCGGAGTTAGGATAGACCACCAGCGGCAGCGCCGTCAGGCTGTGCAAATGCGCCAGCGCCGCGGGCGTATTTTCCAGCGCGATACAGTTGATCCCCACCGCCACCACCTGCGGGTTATCCGCCAGGACGGCCATCACCTCGCGCAGCGGCGTGCCGTCGCTGAGATGTTCGGCGTCGCGCAGCGTGAAGGAGTACCAGGCGCGAGCGCGGGGATACTCCTGCAGCAGGGCCGCCAGGGCCTGGATCTCGGCGAATGACGGCAGGGTTTCACAGGCCAGCAGGTCGGCGCCCGCATCCAGCAGCGCTTCGACGCGCGGGCGGTGGAAGGCCTGGAACTCTGCCGCGCTGCGCTGATAATCGCCGCGATACTCCGAGCCGTCGGCAAGAAACGCGCCATACGGCCCCACCGAACCGGCGACCAGCAGCGTGCCGGCCTGCGGGTTCTCGGCGAGGTACGCCTCGCGCGCTTTGCGCGCCAGCTCGACGCTTTTGCCGATCAGCGCCCGGGACTGCGCGTCATCCAGCCCGCGTGCGGCAAAACCCGCCGGGGTGGCCTGATAGCTGGCGGTGATCGCCACCTGCGCCCCGGCGCGAAAGTAGTCGAGATGCACATCGCGGATCAGCTGCGGATTCTCCAGCAGCACTTTCGCCGACCACAGGCTGTCAGCCAGATCGCAGCCGCGAGCCTCCAGCTCGGTGGCCATAGCGCCGTCCAGCAGCACGAAAGGCTGGGCGGCAAGCAGGGCGGTAAACGGATTAGTCTGCGACATGTTGGGGCTCCTGAGTCATTTTCCGTGAACGAGTAAGATACCAGGCACCATAGCACAGGGCCACAAAGGGGATCCCGCACCACAGCGCAATTCTCTGGCTCGGGTCAAAAGCAAGGCCCACGCAGGCCACCAGGCACAGCACAAAGCCCAGAATCGGCACCACTGGATACCAGGGGGCGCGATATTGCAGGTCGCTCAGCGCCTTACCCTGCTGCAGATGACGGCGGCGGAACATAAAGTGCGAGGCGCAGATGCTCAACCACACCGCCACCACCGCAAAACCGGAGATCGCCGACAGCGCCACAAACACCGTGTCGGGCGCCACCACGCTGGAGAACAGCGCCAGCACGCCGCCCAGCATACTCACCGACAGCGCAGTCACCGGCACGCCCCGTTTATTGACTTTGGCAAAGCAGGCCGGCAGCGTCTTCTCGTTCGACAGCGACCAGAGCATCCGCCCGGAAGCGTACAGGCCGGAGTTGGCCGCCGAGAGGATCGCCGTCAGGATCACGAAGTTGAAAATATCCGCCGCGTAAGGGATACCCACCTTTTCAAACACCAGCACGAAGGGGCTTTTCTCCACCCCCGCCTGCTGCATCGGGATCAGCGCCGCCAGCACAAATACGGTGCCGATAAAGAAAATAATCAGCCGGGCGATGGTGGTGCGGATGGCGACCGGAATAACCTTATGCGGGTTTTCCGTCTCCCCGGCGGCAATGCCGATAAGCTCCGTCCCGGAGAAGGCGAAGTTCACCGCCACCATGGTCATCAGGATCGGCAGGCCGCCGTGCGGGAACCAGCCTTCGGCGGTGATATTGCGCAGGCCCGGCGCCGGGGAGCCATCCTGCATCGGAATGATGCCGAAAATGGCCGCGCCGCCGAGAATAATAAACGCGATGATGGTGATCACTTTCACCAGCGAGAACCAGAACTCGCCTTCGGCGAAGAAGCGGGTCGAAATGATGTTAAGGCCGAAGATCACCGCGCAGAACACCACGCACCAGATCCAGACCGGCACCTGCGGGAACCAGTACTGCATACAGAAGCCGGCGGCGGTAAAGCTCGAACCCAGCGCCACCGTCCACGTCAGCCAGTAGAGCCACGCCACGGTATAGCCCGTCGCCGGGCCAAGGTAACGCGCCGCGTAAACGTGGAAAGCGCCGGTCTCCGGCATCGCTACCGACAGTTCGCCGAGGCACTGCATCACCAGCCAGACCACCAGGGCGCCAATCAGATACGCCAGCAGCGTCCCGGCCGCGCCGGTGGTGGAGATGATATAGCCGGTATTAAAGAACAGGCCGGTGCCAATCACGCCGCCGAGCGACAGCATGATCAGATGGCGCGTTTTCATGGTGCGCTTCAGTTGCCCACCTTGTTGTTGTGTTGTGCTTTGCATTTTATTTTCTCACGCCAGCCCGCTTGCCCGGGTCATGATGCGTATAAACGTATAGACATCTAAACATCCAAAAGAAGAAGTGTTATACCGTGCCGCCGCTGAAAAAGCAAAGCCGCTGCACCAGGTCGCGCGCCGACAGCGTGCAGCCTGCCCCATTTTTGCGCAGCGCCGACGGGCGCTCCCCGAACTGGCGCCTCATCGCGACGGACAACGTTCTGGCACTCTCTTTGCAGCCTGTCGTTCAGAACCTTTCTATCTGGCGAGGCAACACGTATGACAGAGCACACCACCACCTTAAAAAGAACGCTCGGCAGTTTTCGTTTATGGGGGATCGCCGTCGGACTGGTGATATCCGGGGAGTACTTCGGCTGGAGCTACGGCTGGTCGCAGGCGGGCACGATGGGGTTTATGGTCGTCGCCCTCGCGGTCGCCGCCATGTACTGCGCCTTTATTTTCAGCTTTACCGAGCTGACCACCGCCATCCCGCACGCTGGCGGCCCTTTCGCCTATGCCTACCGCGCCTTCGGGCCCACCGGCGGCTTTATCGCCGGTTTTGCCACTCTGATTGAATTCGTCTTCGCCCCGCCGGCCATCGCCATGGCCATCGGCGCCTACCTCAACGTGCAGTTTCCGGCGCTGGATCCGAAATGGGTCGCCTGCGGCGCCTACGTGATCTTTATGACGCTCAATATCCTCGGCGTCGGCATCGCCGCCACCTTCGAGCTGATCGTCACCCTGCTGGCCATCTTCGAGCTGCTGGTGTTTATGGGCGTAGTCGCCCCCGGCTTCTCCTGGAGCCATTTCACCACTAACGGCTGGGCGGGCGCGGAAAGCTTTAGCGGCCTGGCGCTGCCGGGGATGTTCGCCGCCATTCCGTTCGCTATCTGGTTCTTCCTCGCCATTGAGGGGGCTTCCATGGCCGCCGAAGAGGCCAAAGATCCGCAGCGCACCATTCCCCGCGCCCTGGGCGGCGGCATTCTGACGCTGACGGTGCTGGCGATTGGGGTGATGGTCTTCGCCGGCGGCGTCGGCGACTGGCGCGCGCTGTCCAATATTAACGATCCGCTGCCCCAGGCGATGAAGACGGTCGTGGGCAATGGCAGCGGCTGGCTGCATATGCTGGTGTGGCTGGGGCTGTTTGGCCTCGTCGCCTCCTTCCACGGCATCATTATGGGCTACTCGCGGCAGATCTACTCCCTCGCCCGCGCCGGCTATCTGCCCGCCGGTCTGGCCACCCTCAATCGCCGCACCCGCACTCCGCATCTGGCGATCCTCGCCGGCGGCGTGGTGGGCATCGCCGCGATTTTTTCCGACTCGCTGATCACCATCAGCGGCATGCCGCTAACCGCCTGCATCGTCACCATGTCGGTATTTGGGGCTATTGTTATGTATATCACTTCCATGGCGGCGCTGTTCAAACTGCGCCGTAGCGAGCCGAAGCTGATCCGTCCGTTCCGCGCGCCGCTCTACCCGCTGGCGCCGGCCTTTGCCCTCGGCATGGCGGTGCTCTGCCTGGTGGCGATGGTTTGGTATAACCTGCTGCTGGCGCTGATTTTCGCGGCGATGATGCTCGGCGGCTACCTGTGGTTCCGCAAAACCGCAGCGGCCCGTGAACGGGCGCCAGTGGATCCTCAACTGCGAACGGTCTCCTGAGGAGGCGGCATGTATAAAACCACGCTATCGGGCCAGGTATGGCGCTTTGATAGTCTGAAAACGCTGATGGCGAAAGCGTCTCCGGCCCGCTCCGGCGACGCCCTGGCGGGGGTTATTGCCCACTCAGCCGAAGAGCGGATGGCGGCGAAAATGACCCTCGCCGAGGTGCCGCTGACCGACATCCTCGACAATCCGCTTATCCCTTACGAGCAGGACGAAGTGACCCGCCTGATCCTCGACACCCATGATGCGCAGGGCTTTGCCGCCCTGCGTCACCTGACGGTCGGCGATTTTCGCGACTGGCTGCTGGACGATGCCACCGATACCGCCACGCTGCAGCGGGTCGCCCGCGCCATCACCCCGGAGATGGCGGCGGCGGTCAGTAAGCTGATGCGCAATCAGGATCTGATCCTTGCCGCCAGCAAATGCCAGGTGGTGACGCGCTTTCGCAACACCATCGGCCTGCCCGGCCACCTCAGCGTACGCCTGCAGCCCAACCATCCCACCGACGACCTGAAAGGCATCGCCGCCAGTATGCTCGACGGGCTGCTGTACGGCGCCGGGGACGCGGTGATCGGCATCAACCCGGCCAGCGACAGCTTACCGGTGCTGGCGCAGCTGAACGTCATGCTGGACGATATTATTCAGCGCTTCGCCATCCCTACCCAGTCCTGCATTCTGACCCATGTGACCAATACGCTGCAGCTGATTGAGCGCGGCGCGCCGGTGGATCTGGTGTTCCAGTCGGTGGCGGGAACCGAAGCGGCCAACAGCGGCTTCGGCATCAATCTTGCCATGCTGCAGGAGGCCCGCGAAGCGGCCCTCAGCCTCGGTCGCGGTACCCTCGGCAACAATGTGATGTATTTTGAGACCGGCCAGGGGAGCTGCCTGTCGGCCAACGCCCACCACGGCGTCGACCAGCAGACCTGCGAGGCGCGGGCCTACGCCGTCGCCCGCCACTTTGAACCGCTGTTGGTCAATACGGTGGTCGGCTTTATCGGTCCGGAGTATCTCTACGACGGCAAGCAGATTATTCGCGCCGGGCTGGAAGATCACTTCTGCGGCAAGCTGATGGGCCTGCCGATCGGCTGCGACGTCTGCTATACCAACCACGCGGAAGCGGATCAGGATGATATGGACACCCTGCTGACCCTGCTGTGCGCCGCCGGGCTCACCTTCCTGATCGGCGTGCCCGGGGCGGACGATATCATGCTCAATTACCAGAGCACCTCGTTCCATGACGCGCTGTACGCCCGTCGCCTGCTGGGCTTAAAGCATGCCCCGGAGTTCGCCGACTGGCTGGCGAAGATGCAAATTATCGATCCGCACGGCGCGCTGCGGCTCACCGACGCCCGCCATCCGCTGCTGTCCGTCCTGCCGCAAGGAGCCCCCGTATGAACCGTCCCGACGCCTGGAACCCGCTGCGTGAATTTACCGATGCGCGGATCGCCCTGGGGCGCAGCGGCGCCAGCCTGCCGACCCGCGAAGTCCTCAACTTTGGTCTGGCCCACGCCAGAGCGCGGGACGCCATTCATCAGCCGTTCGCCAGCCAGCAGCTGGTGGCGCCGCTGGCGGCGCTCGGCCTCGACGCTCTGACGGTGCACAGCGCCGCGCCGGACCGTCACACCTATCTGCGGCGTCCGGATCTCGGAAGGCAGCTTGCCGACGAAAGCCGCGCCGACCTCGCCGCCAGCGGCGTCCGCCCCGCCGACCTGCTGCTGGTGATCGGCGACGGCCTCTCTTCATGGGCGGTAGAGCGCCAGGCGGTGCCGTTGATCCGCGCCCTGCTGCCCTATCTGCAGACGCTGGGTATCGGCCTGGCGCCAGTGGTGCTGGCGCATCAGTCACGGGTGGCGCTGGGGGATGATATTGGCGAAACCCTGAAAGCCCGCGCGGTGGCGATCCTGATTGGCGAACGACCGGGTCTCTCCTCGCCGGACAGCCTCGGCGTCTACCTCACCTGGCAGCCGCATCGGCAGCGGCTGGAGTCGGAGCGTAACTGTATCTCCAATATTCGCCCGGAAGGGCTGAGCCATGACGCCGCCGCCTTTAAACTGGCCTGGCTGCTGGAGCAGGCTTTTTTACGACGGCTTACCGGAGTGCGCCTGAAAGATGAAAGCGATAATCCGGCGCTGCATGGGAAAATAAAACCGTTGCCCCCTTTTAAATAATAAGTCACGTGAGCCGAAGAATAGATTGTTAATATTACCGGGCGCGCCTGAATATTATATTCGGGTGCACGCTGAAATTTCCCGGCGGCGCTTCGCTTACGCGGGCCGACGAAAACCGTTTAACCGGTATATTGCCTGTTTTCAGGCCGGGTAAGGCACCTGTCGCCACCCGGCAAAATGCGTTCACCGTATCAAAAACCGTGTGGTCGCCAGCCTTATGCCCTTGCCTGCAGGTAATAAGAATATTGCATGAGTAAAAACGAAACGGACGTTGTAAGGTAATTCAGCGCATTAAAAATACCCGTCATACTTCAAGTTGCATGTGCGTTGGCTGCCAGTCACTTACTTCTGTAAGCGCCTGGGGACTCGCTCACTTGCCGCCTTCATGCGACTCGAATTATTTAGGGTATATATCTCGTTATCTATTCAACATAACAGCCAATAATTCGCCGGACACGCTGGCTAATTATTCCTCAATGTTATGCAGTCATTGATGGTTAAAGATAAATAATCGACCGACGGAGAAATACCCATGAAATCGTTTTCCGGGAAAGCGTCTTTAATGGCCACGCTGGTTGCCGCGCTGGTCGGCGCCAGCAGCGCGCAGGCAGCGGAAATTAAAATCGGGGTGGTATTACCCCTGAGCGGCGCCCTCAGCGGCTATGGCCAGCCGTCGCAGAAAGGTCTGGACATTATTCAGGCCATCACCCCGACGTTAAAAAATGGCGATACCATCAAGCTTATCGTTATCGATGATAAAAGCGACAAAGTCGAAGCGGCCAACGCCATGCAGCGGCTGGTCTCCAGCGATAAAGTGGATGCCGTGATCGGGGAAGTCACCTCCTCCAACACCCTGGCGATGACCAAAATCGCCGACGACAGCAAAACGCCGCTGGTCTCCTCCACCGCCACCAACGACAGGGTCACCCGCAACCATCCCTACGTCAGCCGGGTCTGCTTCTCGGACAGCTTCCAGGGGGTGGTCGGGGCCAATCTGGCCTCCCGCGATCTGAAAGCCAAAACCGCCGCCATCGTGTTTGACAGCAGCAACGATTACTCCGTCGGCCTGGCGAAAGCGTTCCGCACCCAGTTCCTGAAAAACGGCGGCACCATTCCCATCGAGGTCCAGGCCCCGGGCGGCAGCAAGGACTTTAAAGCCCAGCTGGCGAGCGTCAAGGCGAAGAATGTCGACATGATTTACATGCCGATCTACTACACCGAAGGGGCGCTGATTGCCGTGCAGTCTAAACAGCTGGGGCTCAACAAACCGGTGGTGGGCGGCGATGGTCTGGCCGCGGATCAGGTCTTCTTCGATGTCGGTAAAGACGCGGTCAACGGCTATATGACCACCGATTATTACTCGCCGAACGCCAAAGAGCAGACCCCGGCGGGGGAAACCTTCATCAAAGCCTGGGAAGCCAAATACCAGCAGCCGACCCATACCTGGGGCGCAATGGCGGCGGATGCCTATAACGTCATCGTCAACGCCATGAACCAGTGCAGCGATCCCCACGATCGGGTCTGCGTAAATGAAAAAATCCGCGCCACCAAAGATTTCCAGGGCGTGACCGGCACGCTGACCTTACAGAACGGCGATGCCATTCGCAGCGCGGTCATCAACGAAGTGAAAGATGGCAAGCTGGCGTTTCGTACCGTGGTTAACCCTTAAGTTGTGACGAGGCTACAAAATGGACGGCGCCATTTTTCTCCAGCAAGTGGTCAATGGAATGAGTCTTGGGGGCATGTACGCCCTGATTGCCATCGGTTATACGATGGTTTATGGCGTGCTGCGGCTGATCAACTTCGCCCATGCGGACGTGATGATGGTCGGCGCGTTTAGTACGCTGTTTTTATTTTCTTCGGTTGGGCTACCCTTCGGGGTAGCCGTTTTCCTCACCCTCGGGCTGTGCGGCCTGTTTGGTATGCTAATTGACCGGGTCGCCTATCGTCCGCTGCGTCAGGCCTCGAAAATCTCCATGCTGATCACCGCCATCGGCGTCAGCTTCTTCCTCGAAAACCTGTTTAACGTGCTGTTCGGCGGCAGCTCGCGCTTCTTCTCCGCCCCGGACTTTTTCAACCAGACCCGGGCCTTTGGCAGCGTCATCATTACCAACGTGGCGTGGATTGTGCCGCTGATCACCGTCCTGCTGCTGCTGGCGATCCTCTGGCTGCTGTACCGCACCCGCTATGGGATGGCGATCCGCGCGGTGGCCTTTGACGTCAACACCGTGCGCCTGATGGGCATTGACGCCAACCGGATCATCTCCCTGGTCTTCGCCCTCGGCAGTAGCCTCGCGGCGCTCGGCGGCGTGTTCTACTCCATCAGCTACCCGACGATCGATCCCCTGATGGGCGTGCTTATCGGCCTGAAGGCCTTTGCCGCCGCCGTGCTGGGCGGGATCGGCAGCGTCACCGGCGCGGTGCTGGGCGGCTTTATCCTCGGTTTTACCGAAGTGGTCGCGGTGGCGATCTTCCCCGAACTGGGCGGCTATAAAGATGCTTTCGCCTTCCTGTTCTTGATTCTGGTCCTCTTGTTCCGCCCGGTCGGCATTATGGGCGACGAACGTCTGGAAAGGAGCCGTTTCTGATGCTCAACGCGACGACGACCGCCGGGGCGCAGCTGCGCAACCTGGCCATTATTGTCATCTGTATCGCGCTGCTGGCCGGAATCAACGTGGTTTTCAATGACTACATTGTTCGCGTCATCAGCACCATTTTTATCTTTATGATCCTCGCGGTCAGCTACAACCTGATCAACGGCGTGACCGGCCAGCTGTCGCTGGAGCCGAACGGCTTCGTGGCGGTGGGCGCCTACGTCACCGCCCTGCTGATCCTCTCCAGCGACAGCAAGGTAGACATGTTTGAAATGGCCGCCCCCAGCCCGTGGATCCTCAGCCTGCACGCGGGTTTCCTCCCCGCCCTGCTGATAAGCGGCCTGTGCGCGGCGGCGCTGGCGGTGTGCCTCGCCGTGCCGGTCTTCCGGGTACGTGGCGACTACCTGGCCATTGTCACCCTCGGCTTTGGGTTTATCATCAAGATCCTCGCCATTAACAACCCGCAAATCACCAACGGCGCCATCGGGCTGAACGATATTCCGCAGCAGCCGCATCTCCTGTTCTGGTGCGGGCTGTTCGCCCTGCTGGCCACCGGCATGATCCTCCAGCTGGTGTGGTCGAAGTATGGCCGGATGATGAAAGCTATTCGCGACGATGAAGATGCGGCGATCGCCATGGGGGTCAACACCTTCCGCATTAAAACCTGCGCCTTCGCCACCAGCGCCTTCTTCGAAGGGATCGGCGGCGGTCTGCTGGCTTCCCTGCTGACCACCATCTCCCCGGGGCTGTTCGACTTTATGCTCACCTTCCAGCTGCTGATTATTATCGTCCTCGGCGGACTCGGCAGCACCACCGGCGCCCTGCTCGGCACCGTACTGGTGGTCGGCAGCGGCGAATGGCTGCGCTTCCTCGACCAGCCGCTGCAGTTCTTCGGTCACGATCTCGGCGCCTATCCGGGCCTGAGAATGGTGGTCTTCTCCCTGCTGCTGCTGATTATCATGCTCTTCGCCCGCGAAGGGCTGCTGGGGAAAAAAGAGATTTGGCAGACCGGAAGAAGGAGCGGCGGCTATGGCGGAAAATAAAATCATCCTGCAGGTGCAGGACGTCACCATGCAGTTTGGCGGCCTGCGGGCCATCGACAACGTCAGCTTCCATGTTGACGAGGCGGAGATCTTTGGCCTTATCGGCCCGAACGGCGCGGGTAAGACCACCCTGTTTAACGTCATCACCGCCAACTATAAGCCCACCAGCGGCAGCGTCACCCTCGCGGGCGCCTCGCTGAAGGGGCTGAAGCCCAACCAGGTGGTGAACGCCGGGATCGCCCGCACCTTCCAGAATATCCGGCTGTTTAACTCTATGACGGTGCTGGAGAACGTGATGGTCGGGCTCGACCGCGCCAGCCGCTATTCGCTGCTGGAGGCGGCCCTGCACATTGGCCGCTACTTTCCGGCCGAGCGGGCGGCGAAGGCCAAAGCGATGGCCATTCTGGAGGATATCGGCATCGCCCACTTCGCCCATATGCAGGCCACTAACCTGAGCTATGGCAACCAGCGCAAAGTGGAGATCGCCCGCGCGCTGGCCACCGCGCCGAAGCTGCTGCTGCTCGATGAGCCGGCTGCCGGGATGAACCCGAAGGAGACCGAGGATCTGGCGGAGCTGATCTTCCGCATGCGCCATGACTATCAGCTCAGCGTCCTGTTAATCGAGCACGATATGCCCTTCGTCAACCGCCTGTGCGAACGGGTGATGGTCCTGGAGTATGGTAAGCCATTGTTCAGCGGCCTGATGGCCGAGGCGATCCAGCATCCGGACGTCATTTCCGCTTATCTGGGAGAAGCCAATTATGCTTAACGCCCGGGAACTGAAGGTTTTTTACGGCGTGATCCAGGGGCTGAAGGGCATCGATATCGACGTCTATGACCGGGAGATCGTCACCCTGATCGGTAGCAATGGCGCCGGTAAAACCTCCACCCTCAATGGGATCGTCAACCTGGTGCGCTCCAGCGGGCGCGTCAGCTTCCTTAACGACGATATCTCGCGCAGTCAGACCCACCAGATCGTGCGCCGCGGGTTGGCGCTGGTGCCGGAGGGACGCCGGGTCTTTACCAACCTGACCATCGAAGAGAACCTGCGCATGGGCGCTTACAATAATCTCGCCGGCTACACCCGCCTGCGCGATCGCATGTACGCCCTCTTTCCACGGCTCAAGGAGCGGCGCCATCAGATGGCAGGCACCATGAGCGGCGGCGAGCAGCAGATGCTGGCCATCGCCCGGGCGCTGATGAGCGAGCCGGTGTTATTGATGCTGGATGAACCGAGCCTCGGGCTGGCGCCGAAAATTGTCGGCGAGCTGTTCGGCATCATTAAGCAACTGCGCGAAGAGAATATGACGGTGCTGCTGGTGGAGCAGAATGCGACGGCCGCGCTGGCGATCGCCGATCGGGCGTATGTCCTGGAGAATGGCCGGATCACCTTGTCAGGCGCGGCGCGGGAGATGCTGACTAATCCGGAAATTAAGCGGATGTATCTGGGGGGATAGGCATGGTCAAAACTGCCTGGGCTGCGGCGGCGCCTCCTGCGAGGCCGCAACCTCAGGCAGTCTCGTGCTACACAAAGCACACCTCGTTCCAGTAGGCTTCTCGCGTCCTGCGTCGCTCAGTATGTCTTATCATGACGGAACCACCGGGTTTCCACGTTGCCAATGTCTACGCCATAGAGGCTGGCCACCGGCAGGATCGCCTCCATGACGCGTTGGGTATCTTGCTGTCCGGCTTCACCGTTGGACAAAAAAGCCAGCCAGCCCGTTAACCGTTGCCACAATGCCACTTTCGTTTTCTCCTCTGTCGGGAAGCGTATCGCCTGGGTCTATTTCAACCACAGTTGGCCGGGTGCGGGAAATATTAATTCCGAATTTGCAATCCTGGCTGGCGCATATTACCCCCGGTCCTTTTCCCCTCACCCTAACCCTCTCCCTGAGGGAGAGGGAACCGCCCGGCAGTCGTTGCAGCCCCGGTATACAACGCGGGGCTAACGCCCATGCGCACGATGAACGGAAAATTACACCTATCCCCTCTCCCTCACCCTCTCTCCGGAGGGAGAGAGGGCCGCCCGGCAATCGTTGCCGCGCCGGGAAAACGCCAGCGGCGCATAAAGAATACCCATAAGTTTGTTAAGTTCTTTTTGGTTATAGATAAGAATTTTTTCTTCTTTGCCGCCGACGGGGAATTTGTGGGAGCGTGATGTCCACAAAACAAAACAGGGATTCAGGGGAAAAACTATGCGCAACAAAACCACAAAAATCGCACTGGCGCTGGGTATGCTGCTGCTCGCCTCGCAGGCGCAGGCCGACCAGCTGGCTGACATCAAAGCCGCTGGCGTCGTGAAAGTCGCCACCTTTGACGCCAACCCGCCGTTCGGCTCCGTAGACGCCAAAACCCACCATATCGTCGGCTACGACGTCGACTTTGCCCAGGCGCTGGCGAAAGCGCTCGGCGTCAAACTCGAGCTGGTGGCCACTAACCCGGCCAACCGTATTCCGCTGCTGCAGTCCGGCAAAGCCGACCTGATCGTCGCCGACATTACCATCACCCCGGAGCGGGCCCAGGTTATTGATTTCTCAACGCCGTATTTCGTCACCGGCCAGCAGTTCCTCGTGCCGGCCGGTTCTCCGGATAAGCTTGATGAGTACAGCAAAGCGCGCATCGGCGCGGTGAAAGGCACCACCGGCGAACAGGCCCTGCACCAGCGTTTCCCGCAGGCTCGCGTCCTCTCCTATGACGATATTCCGCTGGCCCTGACCGCCCTGCGCAACGGCAACGTCCAGGCCATCACCCAGGACAGCACCATCCTTGCCGGTCTGTTGGCGGAAGCGCCGGATAAAGCCAAGTTTAAAATTCTGCCCGACCTGCTCAGCAAAGAAGAGATTGGCGTGGGCGTGAAGAAAGGCGAACCGGCCCTGCTGAAGGCCGTCAACGATGAGCTGGTGAAGCTGGAGAAAACCGGCGAAGCCGCGAAAATTTACGATGTCTGGTTTGGCCCTGCCACTAAAACGCCGCAGCCGCGCGCCTTTACCATAGAAGCGAAATAATATGTTCTCGGGTTTATTCTCCCACTCCGCGGCCCCGGCCGCGGATTTTTCACGTCTGCAGCGCGCCAGCATAACGTTTCGTGAGGTGGCCAAGCGCTACGGCGATCATCAGGTGCTTAACGCCATCAACCTGCAGGTCGAGCCCGGCGAAGTGGTGGCGATCCTCGGTCCTTCCGGATCGGGAAAATCGACACTGATCCGCTTGATCAACCAGCTCGAATCCTTAAGCGGCGGCGAGATCCTGATCGACGGTAAACCCACCAGCCGGCTGAGCGGCAGCGCCTTGCGCCAGCTGCGCAGCCGCGTCGGCTTTGTCTTCCAGCAGTTCAACCTTTACGCCCACCTGACGGCGCAGGAGAACATCACGCTGGCGCTGGAGCGCGTCCACGGCTGGGGAAAAAGCGCGGCTCAGGAGCGGGCGCTTGCGCTGCTGCGCCAGGTCGGGCTGGAGGAGAAAGCGCAGCAGATGCCGGCGCAGCTCTCCGGCGGCCAGCAGCAGCGGGTGGCCATCGCCCGCGCTCTGGCCTCCTCGCCGCAGATTATCCTGTTCGACGAGCCCACCTCGGCCCTCGACCCGGAGATGATCGGCGAAGTGCTGCAGGTGATGAAAAACCTCGCCCACAGTGGGATCACCATGCTGGTGGTGACCCACGAGATGCAGTTTGCCCGCGAAATTGCCGACCGGGTGGTGTTTATCGACGGCGGCGACATTCTCGAGGTCGCCCCTCCGGCTGAGTTTTTCGCCCATCCGCAGCATGCCCGCGCGCGGCGTTTTCTGCAGAAGGTGCTGGATCCGCTGCACCAGGAGAGCCTCGAGTGACGCCGATGCTTGACTGGCACGGCGTCCTGAGCGGACAGCCGTTGCAATGGATTATCTCTGGTTTTCTCACCACCGTCTGGGTCAGCGTCGCCGGGATCCTGCTTGCCACTGCGCTGGCGGTCCTGCTGCTGGCCCTGCGTCTCGGCGGCGGCCGCGTGGGGCGCGGGCTGGTAGCCGCGTGGGTCTCGCTGTTTCGCAATACTCCGCTGCTGGTCCAGCTGCTGTTCTGGTACTTTGCCGCCTGGAACCTGCTGCCGCTGGCGGTGAAGGACGTGGTAAACGACGAGCACGCCTGGTCCATTCTGCCGGGCAACGTCTGGTGGCTGACGCCGGAGTTCCTCTGCTCAATGTGGGGGCTGGGGGTCTTTACCTCCGCCTTTCTGGTGGAAGAGATCGCCTCCGGACTGCGCGCCGTCAGCCACGGACAGCGGGAAGCCGCGCTGTCGCAGGGCTTTACCCCGTGGCAGGAGCTGCGCTTTATCCTCCTGCCGCAGGGACTGGCCAACGCCTGGCAGCCGATTGTCGGCCAGTATCTCAACCTGATGAAACTCTCATCGCTGGCCAGCGGCATCGGCTTTGCGGAACTGACTTATCAGGTGCGGCAGATTGAGAGCTATAACGCGCACGCCCTGGAGGCGTTTGCCGTTGGCACCGCGCTGTATCTGGCGCTGGGGGTGGCGATGGGCGTGGCGCTAACGCGTCTCGGCCCGGGAAGAAAACTGCAACGGAGCGCCCAACATGAACGCTAATCTGGCGGTGATCGCCGATAACCTTGATTACCTGCTGTGGGGCCGGCTGGCGGAGGGCCAGCCCGGCGGCGTGGCCCTGACCCTGCTGATGGCCATCGGCGCCACCCTGCTGGCGCTGCCGGGAGGCATTGCGCTGGCGGGGCTGGCCTGGCGCTACGGCGGGCTGACGCGACGTCTGCTGTTCCTGTGGGCGGAAATTATCCGCGGCATCCCGCTGATATTTGTCATCTTCTGGCTGTGGTATCTGCTGCCGATGCTGACCGGCGGCGATCTGCCCGGCGCGGTGACCGTGACCCTGGCGCTGGCGTGGTTTACCGCCGCCTCGGTGATGCATTCGGTGCTGGCCGGGCTGCAGTCGCTGCCGAAAGGACAGTATGAGGCGGCGCTGACCCAGGGGTTCGCCCCCGGGCAAACGCTGCGCCTGGTGCTGCTCCCGCAGGCGCTGCGCAACGTTCAGCCGTCGCTGGTGGGGATCTTTATCGGCCTGCTGAAGGACACTTCGCTGGCGTTTATCGTCAACGTCCCGGAGCTGACCACCGTGGCCGGCCAGGTCAACAACCGGGTGCAAATCTATCCCCTGGCGATCTTCGTCTTCACCGGCGCGGTGTACTACCTGCTGTGCTGCGGTCTGAGCCTGCTGGCCAGCCGGCGCTTTACCCGCCGCGCGACCGCCGGATAAGGCTCACTCCGCGGGGCGGGGCTTCAGCGGACAGGTATCGCTGATCTTAATAAATTTGTCGTTATAGATCAGATAGTGGTTCCCCGGCTGGCGCAACGCCGGCTGGCGAACTACGTCCCCGGGACGCAGATACCACGCGTCGCCCTCCTCTTCGGTCGAATCGCACCCGGGTTTAATCAGCAGCTTAAACCAGGTATTGCCGGTGTTGCTCACCGTCCCGGCCGCCTTATCGAAAGACCATTTAAACTGTACCTGCCGCGGGCGCACCACCAGGATGGTATCCATCACCACCACTGGCTCCATGCTGACTTCGCCGCCGGTCGGGCTGCGCCTCGTCAGGTTACGGGTGGGAATTTCACGAAACGAGACCCGATAGTAGCGCTCGCGGTTATCCCGCGGCCCATGATAATAAAATTTGAAATATTCGCTCTCCCCGGCCTGCAGCGCCAGCTGGCGGGGGGCGAACAGCAGTTCGCCATCCACCGACCGGGAGCGCACTTCGCTGCCGCCAGGGCGGTCGATGGCGCTGACGGTGATCCGGTACAGCCGCGCACTTTTATTGTTATTGACCACCCGTTTGCTGGCGAAATCCGCTTCAGCCGGCAGGGAAAAGGTCAGATTGCCGACCGAGATCGCCTGCGCCAGCGGCGCCGCCAGCAGGCAGCCCAGCGTCAGCAGGGCCTTAGTTAATGTTGCGCCACGTCGCCTGGACATGAATCTCTCCTGAAGCGCTGACTTCGCCAAACCAGCCGTTATCGTCTACCGTCCGCAGCGAAATGGCGTTATCCATCGGAATCGAAAATTTCACCGTGGTCTTATCCATCTGCCCCACTTCGCCGGAGATATCGGTCCACGGCGTGGTCAGCCACAGCGCATCGGTCATATCCCGCCAGCTGTCATCGCACCCGGCGTCGTAGGTCTGCGTCGCGCCGCTGCGGGTGATAAAAGAGAGCGTCGCCGGGAACGGCACTTTCGCCGTACCGTCATCGGAGCTGAAGAGACAGTAGGAGCGCCCACCAATCACCTGTGCCGGTCCGGTCACTTTGATCAGCACTTCGTCGGCGGCCGTTTTACCGCTGGTGGTGACGATGTAGCCGAAATCGAGCGCCGGTTCACCACTGCCGACATACCCCTCCCGCGACGGCGCCGAGGTATATTCGTCAGAGATAATGCTGATGCTGAAATCACGGGGCTTGATAATCAGCGTATTGGAGGTGGAAAACTCATACCAGCCTGACTCCGGCGAGGTGGTGTTCTGGAAGCGAAAGTTGAACAGATCCTTGGTATTGATATCGCTGATCCCGAGATTCACCATCTGCTTAAAGAAGTTACTGGAGAAGAACACATAGATCGCATCTGAGCTCTTCATCTCATTGAAGGTGTAGTAATAGGCGGTATTGCTCACCGGCTTCCATGAGCTGCCGTTGAGGCTGAACTGCATATCATACGCCCCGACGGCCGAGGCCAGCGACGAGTTGGCGATCGCCGGGAAAATATGGATCGACGTATTGCTTAACCCATTGGTCTGCAAGGTATAATTGACCATCTTACAGCTTAATCCTGAACGGCTGCCGATAGTCTGTGTCCGGCAGTCGGCGTTCCCTTCCCCAAGGGTTGGCACACCATCGCTGTTGATAAACACCTCCGCCAGCGAGTGGGTGTTTATCAACCGCAGGTTCGCGGCTTTGGTGTGGGTGACGTTGCGCACATACCAGTTGCCGGAGGCCTGATCCTTACAGCGCGCGCCGCTGCTGGCGTCGTAGTTCACCGAGGTCTGGCAGGCATTGATGGTCATCGTGAAGCTGCCGCCGACCGGCATCTGTTGCAGATACTGATAAAACGCGTCCGACATCATACCGTGCATCCACTTCGCGCCGCCGCTGGTCACCGTCGCGCCATAGAACCCGCTGGCGTCAGTGGTCTGCGGCAGGATCAGGCTGGTGGCCATATCGCACCCGGCGTACCAGTTGATGCAGCGCAGGCCGGTTAAGGGGTGCGAAACCGGCGAGTTTTCCAGCCACATATCAAACTTCCAGTTGGCATTGAGCCCGGTGTTGTAGCCGTTATCGATATAGCCGAGACTCTGCTGATAGATGGTCCCGGAGCCGGTGTATTTTAAGCCGGTCCAGCGGTTGGCGCCGGTCATGCGCGGATCCAGCGCCCCGCCGGGAGTGACGAAAAAGTTGTCGTCGGAGTTGTTTTCCACAAACACAAACTCGCGCGCCGGCGCATCCGACCAGGTGGTCTTGGTCACCGCCGCCCTGAGCGCAGCCGCCGGCCAGAGCAGCGCGAGGATCGCCAGGGCGATTAATGGGTTAACTTTCATTCTCTTCTCCTGTCTGCTGCACCGCCGCCCACGACGAGAGGCCGCTGCAAACCACATCCCCCACCCACACGGCGCCGCGCGCCTGGCTGAGCTCCAGCGCCACTTCGCAGGTTTTATTGCCGCCGTAGCTGAAATCGATCGTGGGGTATTTCTTATCCACATCCATAACAAACTCGCCGTTTTCATCGGTGCGGGTACGGCCGATATGGTTGTTAATCCGCGCATTCGCCAGCAGCGTGCCGTCTTCCGCCCGAATACGACCGGAGACGGTGACCATCTGCTTCACCTCTGGCTCAATCACCGCCACGTTGCCGGGATAGAGGGTCAGATGACTCTTGCGCCCGCTGACGATGTCGTAACTGTCGAGCGAGTTTTTGCTGTTCTGCAGCTCCACCTCATAGCGGCCATAAGGCGAGAGCGGCAGATAGTTACGCTTACCGCTGAGCGGGAAGATCCGCCCGTTGACCCTGGCGCTGATTTGACCATCGTCCTCCAGCCCGGTGTTGAAGATCACCCCGGCGTTGCCGTCGGTTCGTCCGCTGGCGGCGATATTTTTGCCCTGCCAGCCGACGCTGCCGCTGGCGGTGAGGTTGGTGTTGACGTAGCCGTCCGCTGCGCTGTTGACGTTCAGCGTGCCGCTGGCGTAGCGGGCGTCGAACTGGGCATACGCCCCGCCGCTGAGGGTTTTGTCATCCCCGGTATCGCCGGAGATGGCCCGCGACAGATTGGCGCCGATGGTGCGAATGGTGCCTTCATCAAACTGTTTACGCGCTGAGAGGTTAGCCATGGTGTAGCCGTTCTGATGGGTCATCCCGGCGCTGAACCAATTGCCCAGCGGCAGCGACAGATCGAGGGCGATATATTTCCCGGTGTTGGCGCTGCTGTCGCCATTGTTATAGCGCTGGATCCCCGCCCGCAGGCCGAGCGATCCAAAGGCGCCGCTGTAGACCGTCTGATAGTAATCCGCGGTGTAGTAATGGCTGTTGTAGCGGCGATCATCGTTGTAGCTCACGCTGAACGTCCCCAGCTTCGACCACAGCGCGTTCAGGTTGAGGGTGCCGCCGATCGCCCGGTTATCGGCATCGCTGCGCCGCAATTGATCGCCAATGCGGGTTCTCTCCTGGTTGACCCACACTGAACTAAAGCCCCCCGGCAACGTGGCGCTGATGCTGCCGACGCTGCTCCACGAGCTGTCGCTGGCCAGCATGTTTTGCAGGTTAACGTTGATCGCCTCGCCCAGCGGCAGCGTCAGGCGAGTTTCTCCCACCGCCTGGTTGTCGTAGCCATAGCCCGTTGCCGCCCAGCTCAGGGTGCTGAGCGACCCGGAGGCCGAGAGGCCCGCCAGCCAGCTCTCTTTCGCCGGCCGGGTCTTTTTTCCGCTCTCCGACCAGCGATCCATATGAAAACTGCCGCCCCATACCTGCCACGCCAGCGGCGCTCCGGCGCCGCGTCCCCGGCTGAACAGCTTATTGACCCGCTGGGTGCGTTTGCTGACCACCCGCCCGTTGACGATCACCTCCACTTCCACGTCGTAAATACCGTACGGCAGGCCGCGGGTATCCACTTCATGGTTGCCCATGGCGAAGTTCTGGACACTCAGCAACCGGCCGTCGCGGGTGAGATGCACCTCGCCCGCCGCCGGTAAAAAGGCAATCACCGGCGTGGCGGACTGGCTGTTGTCGAAGACGGTGGAGCTGGCCTGGTTCCCCCAGGAAAGGCCGTAAATCTTGCCCGCCGAAATAGCGGTCATCGGTCCCAGAGACTGCAGGTTCCAGGTGTCAAGCATCCCGCCGGCAAAGCGGTGGCCGGCGAAATCGCGTTCATACATGGCTTTATATAATTCACTGTCCTGCTGACCACTGCCGATGCCGTACAGCGAGCCGTCGAGCACCACGTGATGCTCACGCAGCGCCGTGACGTTGTTCAGCGACAGGTAGCTGGAGGTGTTGCTTCCCCCGTTGCGCATCTGGTTGTTATAGACGCCGAGGTTATAGCTCAGGTTGCTGCTCAGGGCGTTGACGCTCGACTGGCCGATGTCTTCGCTGCGCGAGCGCAGCACGGTGCCCAGCGCCTCGCGCTTGACCACCAGCTGCAGCAGTAGCTGGCGCAGGCTGAGATCCAGCTGCGCGCTGTCGGTCAGAGTAATGGTGAGCGCCTCGCTGAACGGGGCGTTGGCGAGGCCGATCAGCTGCTGTCGGGTCTGTTCACTGACGCTGGCGTTACCCTCATTGTCCTCCAGCCGGATCTGCCGAACGCGCAGCTGGCCGCCGTCCAGCCAGATAAAGGCGCTGCCGATCCGCTGATCGTCCCGGGTGTCCTGGCTGCCGGCAAGATGAATATAAAGAGGAACGCTCATGCCGTCCTGCAGCGCCTGGCTGAAGGCCTGCGGAATAATCACCCCGCCAATCTGCTGCGCGCCTGGGGCCGCCGCACTGGCGTCGGGCTGAACGAACAAAAAAAACATGCCGAAGGCAAGCCGCGTTTTCAGTCCTGGGGAAATCCGTTGTAGAGGCATCGTCGTTATCCATCTGCACAGCTGTCTATTTCACGGGAACAAACTGCTCACCCTGCCAAAGCGCAACCCGTCCTTTTTTATCCGCCGTGTCCACGCGCGTAAAACGGCGTGATTTACCCGGCATCAGGTAGTAGTTCTCTTTGCACTCCTTACCGTCGGCGGCCTTCAGGCAGGGGCCGTAGGCGAGGATCCGCAGCGTCGCATTCCCGGTGTTGGTCAGGGAGCCGTTGGCGTACTGAAAGCGGTAGTTCACCTGCCGGGGCGCCACCACCAGGATGGTGCCGATGCGAGCGGAAGCGGTGGCCACCGCGCTGCGGGTGGCGTTATCGCGCTGGGCATCGCTGAGCGCCTGGTCGAACCAGACAATGCGGTAGTAGCGCTCTTTGTTATCCGCCGGGCCTTTGTAGAAGAAGCGGATCACATCGCTGGCCTGGGCGGGTAGCAGCAGGCTGGCGGGAGTGAGCAGCACCTCATCCGGTTTATCCATCGGGATAACCTGTCCGTCGTCCAGCGGGGAAGAGAGCCGTTCGAGATGGATATTGATCAGGCGGCCGCTGTCGGTGCTGTTCTTGATCGTTTTGCTCAGCGTGCTGCTGCCGCTGTTCATAAAGGATGAGATATCGCCGACATCCAGCGCCTGCGCCGGCGATACTCCGGCAAGCAGCAGCCCGAGGGCCAGAAGGTGCTTTTTCATAACAATTCCGTCCGTGAAAAAAGCAGGGGGAGCCCCCCTGCTGGCGCATCACAAGGATCAGCTGGTCCAGGTGGCGTCGAACTGTACGCTGACGTCGCCGCTCCAGATCCCTTCCGGCAGGGTGCTGTAATCGGTCACGGCGGTGGTGCCGTCGGTGGTGCCGCTGATGATCGAGAAGGTGAAACCATCCTGCGCTGTGGTACGGCCGCTGGCGTTGTAGCCGTTAGCCAGCGCGCTGAGGTTGCCGCCCAGAACGTTGTTGGCGGTATCGATCATCACGGTATCACCGGTTTTTTCCACCGCTGCGCCGTTATAATCCACGCCCACGCTCAGCGTGGAGCCGGAGGTATCCAGCTGGGTTAAGGTGTTGGTGATAAGACGCGAGGTCAGCTTAAAGGCGGTCGCCGTTGCGTCACCCTCAATCGCCACGTCAAACAGACCTTTCTGCGAGTTAAAACCTTTAACGCCTTCGGCATACTGGAACGCCAGGCTGCCGAGCGGGGTGACCACCAGCTTGCTGGTGGTGTCTTTTTTGGCGGTCGCAGACCAGGTCGCTACAGCCTGAGCCGTTACGTCAGCAGCCTGCGCCACGCCCATACCGGTAAACGCCGTTACCAGAGCTATTGCCAGAACCTTTTTTTTCATCGCTTTTTCTTCCTGAGTTGAATTAAGGACATGATGTCCCGGTGAACCATTCAAAAATTAACTTGCCTGGGTGTTACTGAACTAATTTGTATATTTTGGAATACAGCTTGGCCTCGGCATTGCGCCGATGGGTATATACTGTCTTCACACTACAATTTTCAATTCTGGCGATCGATTTCGGCTGCATGCCCTGGGCGGTCATGCGGATAATTTTCATTTCCCGGTCTGTAATTTTATCTTTCTTAATATCTTTACGGAGAAACCTGCCATTAATCACATAGGCCAGCTCTTTTCGAATATCGCGACTCAGGCCAACATATACCACGCCGCGAATATCACTATTGTAATACCAGTAATTCGCTAAGGCTTCTGACTTCCTGGCCGCAATTAATACGACCTGTTTCCCCTTTACCGCGGATAGCCATTCGCTGTCGCGCCTGATAAACTCGTTTAACGAAGCCGTATTGAGATTGATAAACACGAAATCTTTTCTGATTTTCTCTAGCGACAGATAAATTAACTCGTCGATATCTACAATCAGTTCAGACAATCCTTTATAGAAGTAGGAGTCATCGGCAGACCAAATATACTTATCGGAACAGCTTTTATATTCCATATAGTTTTTAACCTCATAGTCCTTGAAGTAATCATTTTTAAAACGTCACTGCTTGCCAGGCCTATAAAGTTTACTGGCGTATTCGATTCCTTTAGTAAATCGCCATTAAATAAGACACGCATTACTTATCAGTATTGAATAAGCTGGGTTAAACTATAATTATTTTCTGCTTGGCGTTGAATTTAAGTTTTTTCCTATGGAGTGTCAACATGCGGGAAGGCAATGAATTTCGCGCCCAGGTCAATATTTACAAAAACTGAAAATATCTCATTTTTGAGCGAAAGAAAAAGGTATTTATTTTCATAAGGTTATTAGCAATATAACCCTCAATTCTTAGCTGAATTTTGTATTACCCAGGATCTTCACCCTATTATGTTAGGAATATTCTTAATGAAGGGCAGAATGCAGTTGTCAAATAAACCAAATTTATTCAAAAATAAAGAATATAAGTCTAAAAATCAGCAATAACCAGGATGATTCACCAATACATAAGACTCATAAATAGATTAACCTGCCGCACAAAATAGTTATATATATGTTAATTTTGCGGAATGATGAATGCTAAACAAAGGCAGAAGCATTATCTATTCGATTAAACAGACCTCATTAGCAAGATAAAACGAGTTTTGCCGATGGGTTCCTGCCGCACGGGGACGCCAGCCTCCGCGTTCCCGAAAGCATAGCCGCTTTTCGGCGCTTCGCCAGCGTACCGCGCACGGTGAACCGCTCACCGCCGCCCTTTCCCGCCTGTTCACGGTTTGTTCGCAATACCGTCATCGAAATTTCACATAAAGACCTATTAATAGTGGCCAGTTAATGACGAACCTGGACACTCTTATGAACAGCTCTCTTGCCGCGGTGGCCGAAACTGATTTCCAGCCGTTCACCGAACTCAATGCCGGCCGGCAGCGGAAGGTCTTAAGCGTGCGTAATCTGAGTAAAGCTTATCAAGCCCAGCACAAGGTGCTGGACGGCATCAGCTTTGATCTGCACGCTGGCGAAATGGTTGGCATCATAGGCCGCTCCGGCGCCGGTAAATCGACGCTCCTGCATGTCCTCAACGGTACCCACAGCGCCAGCGGCGGCGAAATTCTTAGCTACCCGGAAGTCGGTACCCCGCACGATGTCTCCCGGCTGAAAGGCCGCGCGCTCAATGCCTGGCGCAGCCACTGCGGGATGATTTTTCAGGACTTCTGCCTGGTGCCCCGTCTCGATGTGCTCACCAACGTCCTGCTGGGCCGCCTCAGCCAGACCTCAACCCTGAAATCGCTGTTTAAAATCTTTCCTGAAGCCGACCGGGCGCGCGCCATTGCGCTGCTCGAGTGGATGAACATGTTGCCGCACGCGCTGCAGCGGGCGGAGAACCTCTCCGGCGGGCAGATGCAGCGGGTGGCGATCTGCCGGGCGCTGATGCAGAACCCCGGCATCCTGCTGGCCGACGAGCCTGTCGCCTCGCTGGATCCGAAAAACACCCAGCGCATCATGGATGTGTTGCGCGAAATTAGCGAGCAGGGCATCAGCGTGATGGTAAACCTGCATTCGGTAGAGCTGGTGAAGACCTACTGCACCCGGGTTATCGGCGTCGCCAGCGGCCAGCTTATTTTTGACGATCACCCCTCCCGGCTGACGCAGGATGTGCTGCAGCGGCTGTACGGCGATGAAGTTAGCCAATTGCATTAATTTCACTCACACGGGCAACATAATGAAAAAATCTATGACTGGCGCAGTTCGTTTATCCGCAATGGTCGCGGGCATGATGATGGCATGGCAGGCAGCGGCGGCGCAGCCGAAAGAGCTGAATCTGGGCATTCTCGGCGGCCAGAACGCCACCCAGCAAATCGGCGATAACCAGTGCGTGAAGGCCTTCCTCGATAAAGAGCTGAACGTGGACACCAAACTGCGCAACTCTTCCGACTATTCCGGGGTGATCCAGGGTCTGCTGGGAGGGAAAGTCGACGTGGTGCTGAGCATGTCTCCCTCCTCTTACGCCTCGGTTTATCTTAATAACCCCAAAGCGGTGGATATCGTCGGTATCGCCGTGGACGACAAAGATCAGTCTCGCGGCTACCACTCGGTGGTGATTGTCAAAGCTGACTCCCCGTATAAAACGCTGGACGATTTAAAAGGCAAAGCCTTCGGCTTCGCCGACCCGGACTCCACTTCCGGGTATCTGATCCCTAACCATGCGTTTAAAGAAAAATTTGGCGGTAACGCCGACAACAAATACAACAACACCTTCTCCAGCGTCACCTTCTCCGGTGGCCACGAGCAGGACATCCTCGGCGTGCTGAATGGCCAGTTCGCGGGCGCGGTCACCTGGGCCTCAATGGTGGGCGATTACAACACCGGCTACACCACCGGCGCGTTCAACCGCCTGATTCGCATGGATCATCCGGATCTGATGAAGCAGATCCGCATTATCTGGCAATCGCCGCTGATCCCGAACGGCCCGATCCTGGTGAGCAATGCGCTGCCAGCGGACTTTAAGGCGAAGGTCGTGGCGGCGGTGAAAAAACTGGATACTGAGGATCACGCCTGCTTTATCAAAGCGATGGGCGGTACTCAGCACATCGGCCCGGGCAGCGTGGCTGACTTCCAGCAGATTATTGATATGAAACGCGAGCTGGTGAGCGCGCGTTAATCCTGCCTCAACGCCGCCTGCTTGCCCCGAGGTGAGCGGCGGCGCTACGTTGAAGATCCCCGACGCATGAAGACGACCCACACCGAATTTGAACGCTATTACCAGCAGGTACGCTCGCGGCAAAAGCGCGATGCCGTCTGCTGGTCGCTGCTACTGCTGGCGCTCTATTTTGCCGCCGGCAGCGCCGCGGAATTTAATCTGCTGACTATCTGGCACTCGCTGCCCCATTTCTTTGACTATATGGCAGAGACCATTCCGCCCCTGAGCGCCGGCAACCTGTTCGCCGACGTGCAGACCAAAGGCTCGCTGGCCTGGTGGGGCTATCGCCTGCCGATCCAGCTGCCGCTGATCTGGGAAACTCTGCAGCTGGCGCTGGCCTCAACCCTGGTGGCCGTCGCCATTGCCACGGTTTTCGCGTTTCTTGCCGCCAATAACGCCTGGTCCCCGGCGCCGGTGCGCTTTGCCATTCGCGTGCTGGTGGCGTTTTTGCGCACCATGCCCGAGCTGGCGTGGGCGGTGATCTTTGTGATGGCGTTCGGCATCGGCGCGATTCCGGGCTTTCTGGCGCTGATGCTGCATACCGTCGGCAGCCTGACCAAACTGTTCTACGAGGCGGTGGAAAGCGCGCAAAACAAGCCGGTACGCGGCCTGTCTGCCTGCGGCGCATCCCCGCTGCAGAAAATTCGCTTCGCCCTGTGGCCTCAGGTGAAACCGCTGTTTCTCTCCTATGGCTTTATGCGGCTTGAAATCAACTTCCGCTCGTCGACCATTCTCGGGCTGGTGGGCGCGGGCGGCATCGGCCAGGAGCTGATGACCAACATCAAGCTCGACCGCTACGATCAGGTGAGTATCACCCTGCTGCTGATCATTCTGGTGGTGTCGGCGCTGGACATGCTGTCCGGTCGTCTGCGCCTGTGGGTACTGGAGGGTAAGAAATGAGCGTCTGGCACATGCAACCGGATATCGCCGCCAGCCGGCGGCAGCATAAGCAGCTCTATCAGGTCCAGGGGCGCTACCTGCGCTACGTCGGGCTGGTGGCGCTGGCCTGCCTGCTCTATTACGTCTGGTTTTTTCTGCAGTTCGGCATCAGCAGCGAACAGCTGACCACCGGCCTGCAGCAGATTGGCCGCTATCTGGCGCGGATGTTCGTCTGGCACGACTTCTGGAACTGGCCGTTCGGCTATTACTTCACGCAAATCGGCATCACCCTGGCTATCGTCTTCGCCGGGACGCTCACCGCCACGGTGCTGGCGCTGCTGCTCTCCTTCTTCGCCGCCCGCAACATCATGCGCGGCGTGGTGCTGGGGACCCTTGCCCTGCTGATGCGCCGCCTGTTTGATGTGCTGCGCGGGATCGACATGGCTATCTGGGGGCTGATTTTCGTGCGCGCGGTAGGCCTCGGGCCGCTGGCCGGGGTGCTGGCGATCATCATGCAGGACACCGGCCTGCTGGGACGGCTGTACGCGGAAGGACACGAAGCGGTGGACCGCTCCCCCGGGCGCGGACTGACCGCCGTGGGCGCGAACGGCCTGCAAAAGCATCGCTTTGGCATTTTTACCCAGTCGTTCCCGACCTTCCTCGCATTGAGCCTGTATCAGATTGAATCCAACACCCGCTCCGCGGCGGTGCTGGGCTTCGTCGGCGCCGGCGGTATTGGGCTTATCTATGCCGAGAATATGCGCCTGTGGAACTGGGATGTGGTGATGTTTATCACCCTGCTGCTGGTGGCGGTGGTGATGATCATGGACACCCTCTCCGCCTGGCTGCGCCGTCGCTATATCGGCGGCGCCGTGGTGCCGCTGTATCAGGACGAACGCTAGCGCACCTTTGTGCCGGGTGGCGGCTACGCCTTACCCGGCCTACAGGATCCTCTCACAGGTTCACACGCCGTAGGCCCGCGCAAGCGCAGCGCCGCCGGGCGATGGCATCAGGCACGGCGCTGCGTTTATGCCGGGTGGCGGCTGTGCCTTACCCGGCCTACGGCCCGAGCAGCCAGTCATTAATTTATCCACTTGCGCGACTGAAACTGCCGGTGCTGGCGGCCTCAACATCGCTGAGACGTTCCCGGAAGGCCGGGGCAGCCCGCATGGATGCGGGCTGAGGGCCGTGTTTTGCAGGGACGCTGCCTCGGCCCGACCCGAAGCCTGCAGGGATAAGTCGAAGGCACCACGCAGTGGCGATGTTGCTGGCCGGAGCCCGGGGGTACAGGGGGCGGCGGCGACTGGCCGCCCCCTGTGCGCTCCAGGCACCATGAGTGACATAGCGCAGAAAAAATATTGGGAGCGCAATCTGCCCGGAAAAAGCCCAGGAGTGGTAGCCCTGCTAAACGCAGCGCGAGCAGGGACATTTCCGGTTGCGCCGATATTCCGCCGGGTGGCGGCTGCGCCTTACCCGGCCTACTCGTCCGGCTCCGACTGTCTGTAGGCCCGGCAAGCGCAGCGCCGCCGCGCGAGACAGCGGGTACAGAGCCGCTTTATGCCGGGTGGCGGCTGTGCCTTACCCGGCCTGCAGGGCTTATCCGGCCTGGAACGACTGAACCCGAAGAAACATTTATCCGCTCCGCTATTCCAGCCGCCAGCTCAGCACCGGCCAGCCGTATCCGGCACCGGCCGCCTGCAGCTGCGGACAGGGATTGACCAGCCGCACGCGATCCGCATGCAGGCACAGCGGCAGATCGTTAATGGAATCGGTATAGAACGTCACCTCGCCGTCATACTGCGGATGCGCCTCGCGCCACTGCGCCAGACGCGCCACCTTCCCCTGCTGATAGCTGGGGATCCCGGCAATGACCCCGCTGTAGCCGCCGTCGACCATCGCCACGTCAATGCCCAGCGCCTGATCGATCTCCAGCGCGGCGGCCACCGCCTGCACCAGCAGGCTAACCGAGGCGGAGATAATCAGCATCTGCTCCCCCTCGGCCCGCAGACGACGAATGAGCTCCCACGCCTGCGGATAGACCCGGGGGAGGATCGCCTCGCGGACGCAGCGGGCCACCAGCGCGTCAACGTCCGATTTCGGTATTCCGGCCAGCGGCGCCTGGATCAGGGCCACATAATCGGCGATATTCATCTCTCCCCGGTCATAATCCGCCATCAGCTGCGCCTCGCGGGCAAGATACCCCTTCTGCGTCGCCAGCCCTTCGCGAACCATAAACTGGCTCCAGACCGTACTGCTATCGCCCTGTATCAGGGTGTTATCGAGATCAAAAATCGTCAGCGTGTTGCCCATGGTACTTTCCCTTACTGGTCAAAATAAGCTGCCGGGAGCATGCGTAAAAAAGATGACAGGAAAATGAACCGGACGCCGCAGCGCCCGGCTCGTCGTCAGCCGGCGCGGACCTTGCCGGTGCGGAACACCAATACGATCCCGCCGACGATCGCCACCATACCGACCATCGCCGCCGCCGACAGCCGGTTGCCCAGTAGCAGATAATCCAGCAGCGCCGTGATCGCCGGCACCAGATAAAAGAGGCTGGTGACATTGACGATATTTCCCGCGCTCAGCAGACGATACAGCAGCAGCTGGGCGACCACCGAAATCAGCAGCCCGAGAAACAGCACCGGAATAACCAACCCGACGTTAACGGTAAACCGGAAGCCGCTGACCGGGGCGATCAACAGGCACAGCCCCAGACTAACGGCGTACTGCAGCGGCAGGACATCCGCCGGCGACTGACGGCTGTGCTTTTGCCACAGCGCGCCAAAAGTCATCAGCAGCAAAGCCGCCAGCGCAAACAGGATCCCCGCCATTGCCATGGGCGACGCCGCCAGGCTGCGCCATACCAGCAGCACCAGCCCCGCCAGGGCAAGCAGCAGCCCCAGCAGCCGCCGCCCCTGCAGGCGGCGCTCCACCACGCAAAGCGTGAGGATCGGCTGGATCCCCATCATGGTGGCGATAAGCCCCGGCGTCACGCCGTTGGCCATCGCCTCGAAGTAACAGACCGAATAGCCGCCAATCAGCATCAGGCCGGTGGCCGCGGTCTGCAGGCGGGTGCCCGGCGCGGGCAGCCAGCGCCGACGGACGATGGCCAGCGGCGCCAGCGCGACCAGGGCAATCAGAAAACGAAAGACCAGCAGCGCCATCGGCGAGGCATTGTCCAGTCCCCAGCGGGTGAAAATGGCCGCGCTGCCCCACAGCAGCACAAAGGTGGCCGTTGTCGCCTGCGAGGCGAGCAGAGAATAGCGAACGTGCATAGCATGCTCCCGAACGTCAAACACAAGGTATCAAGCGTCATACCGGCAGGTAAGCGCCTGGAAAGACGGCGTTAAGCGCCGAAAACAACCCGGTCTGGAGGGGGAGGCGGTGGGCAGAGCGTGGCGAAGCAATGATGAGGCGCAGACGTCATCCACCCCGCGTCGAAAGCGGCGCCGGGTAAAGTCTCGGTGGCGATGGCGTTATGCGTCATGGAATGCCTCGTGAGATGTTGATGACAGAATCCTGGCACAGACTGTTGCGGAGTGACAACTGCCCTTTATGGCTGATCCATCCCATCGTTGTTTATTTTTAATCGTAAATAAACGTAAAGGCGGCATCAGCTTATTTAGCCGTTCTTTTTAATCGGCTATAAAACAAAGCAGTCTGCTTGCTACTTCGAAAATAACGATATGAAGCCAAAACTGAAGCATGCTCTCTTGTTAATTCCTTTTTTGCTGTTGGCAGGATGCTCTTCCTCACCGAAACAGGCAAAACATACAAAATCTCATGCGGATATGACCATTGATAGCGGATCGGACGATCTGATCCCGGTGGTGGCGGCCCTGCATGATCAGATGCACACCTGGCAGGGAACCCCCTATGAATGGGGCGGGACTGAACAAAGCGGCGTCGACTGCTCGGGTTTCGTCTGGCGCACGCTGAAGGATCGCTTTAACCTGCCGATGGAGCGGATCACCACCCGCGAGCTGCTGCACATGGGCGTGCGGGTCAATAAGCGGGATTTACGTCCCGGCGATCTGGTGTTCTTCCGCACCCGGGCCGGGATGCACGTCGGCTTTTACGATACCGATCATAATTTCCTTCACGCCTCGAGCAGCCAGGGCGTGATGCGCTCTTCGCTGGACAACCCTTACTGGGAGTCGGCGTTCTATCAGGCGCGCCGTCTGCCGAAGGAGTATAACGCGCAGATCACCATGAACAGCGACACCCTGCATCTGGCGAAGAATCGCCGCTAAAAAAAAGCCGCAGCCTGGGCTGCGGCGGGTGGTTCTGAAGTTGATCAGAACTGGTAGGTCATGCCCAGCGCGACGATGTCGTCATCGTTGATGCCGAGTTTGTTATCGCTTTTCAGCTGGTTGATTTTGTAATCCACGAAGGCGTTCATGTTTTTGTTGAAGTAGTAGGTCAGGCCCACGTCAATGTAGTTAACCAGATCTTCGCTCCCCACCCCTTCGATATCCTTCCCTTTCGACAGCACATAGCCGAGGGACGGACGCAGACCGAAGTCGAACTGATACTGGGCCACCGCTTCAAAGTTCTGCGCTTTGTTGGCAAAGCCGCCGCTGATCGGGGTCATTTTGCGGGTTTCAGAGTACATGGTCGCCAGGTAGATATTGTTGGCGTCATATTTCAGGCCGGTCGCCCAGGCTTCCGCTTTCGAACCCTGGCCGCGGGCCAGCAAGTTCTGATCGTTGGTACGGTCGGAGCTAGTGTAGGCTGCGCTGACGGCGAAGTCGCTGCCGCCGAAATCATAGCTTAACGAGGTGCCGACGCCGTCGCCGTTCTGTTTCTTCGCTTCACGGCCTTCGTTTTTACCCTGGTACTGCAGGGTCAGATCCAGGCCATCCACCAGACCGAAGAAGTCGGTGTTGCGGTAGGTCGCCAGGCCGCTGGCGCGCTTGGTCATAAAGTTATCGGTCTGAGCGGATGAGTCGCCGCCGAATTCCGGGAACATATCGGTCCAGGCTTCCACGTCGTACAGGGCGCCAAGGTTACGGCCGTAGTCGAAAGAACCGTAGTTCTTCAGCTTCACCCCAGCGAACGCCAGACGAGTCTTCTGGCTGGAGTCGCTCTCGGTTTTGTTACCCGAGAATTCAGATTCCCAACGGCCATAGCCGGTCAGGTCTTCGTTAATCTGCGTTTCGCCTTTAATACCGAAACGCACGTAAGTCTGATCGCCATCTTTGCTGTCATAGTCGCTGAAATAGTGCATGGCTTTGATCTTGCCGTACACATCCAGCTTGTTCGCGTTCTTATTATAAACTTCCGCTGCCTGCGTCGCTGTTGAAGCCACAAAGCCCATCATCATTAATGCCAGAGTACTCTTTTTCATTATTCAGTCCTGGTGATTTATTTATACGCGCTATTCAATTGCGGGCTCTCGCCCATCAAAAACAGGAGTTTTTTAACGCCGGCATATTAAATATTTATGACAATGTGGAACTTTTTATAAAAAAGAGTATTTAAATGTATCTGACATATTTTTGTCACATACCCTCTCCAGAATGCCCGATCCCGCGCAATAAAATGGCGCGCCCGCCGCCCCGGGTGTTGGCAAGCGGGCCGACTCCTGCTACAACATCAGCTCGATATCGATATTCCTTTTGAACGGCAGAGAATCATGAGTGAAAGCCAGACGCTGGTGGTAAAACTGGGCACCAGTGTTTTAACAGGCGGGTCCCGTCGCCTGAACCGCGCCCATATCGTCGAGCTCGTGCGCCAGTGCGCACAGCTGCACGCCATGGGACACCGTATTGTCATCGTGACCTCCGGGGCCATTGCCGCCGGGCGCGAGCACCTTGGTTACCCGGAACTGCCCGCCACCATCGCCTCCAAGCAGCTGCTGGCGGCGGTGGGACAAAGCCGTCTTATCCAGCTGTGGGAACAGCTGTTTTCTATCTATGGCATTCACGTTGGCCAGATGCTGCTGACCCGCGCCGACATGGAAGACAGAGAACGGTTCCTCAACGCCCGCGACACCCTGCGCGCCCTGCTGGATAACAGCATCGTCCCGGTCATTAACGAAAACGACGCCGTCGCCACCGCGGAAATCAAAGTGGGCGATAACGACAATCTCTCCGCGCTGGCCGCGATCCTCGCCGGGGCGGATAAGCTGCTGCTGTTAACCGACCAGCCTGGCCTGTTCACCGCCGACCCGCGCAGCAACCCGCAGGCGGAGCTGATTAAAGACGTCTACGGCATCGACGACGCGCTGCGCGCCATCGCCGGCGACAGCGTCTCCGGACTCGGCACCGGCGGCATGGGCACCAAGCTGCAGGCCGCGGACGTCGCCTGCCGCGCGGGGATTGATACCATCATCGCCGCCGGCAACCGCCCGGACGTCATCGGCCACGCGATGGAAGGCCTGCCGGTAGGCACCTGCTTCCACGCCCAGGAGTCTCCGCTGGAGAACCGTAAGCGCTGGATCTTCGGCGCGCCGCCGGCCGGTGAACTGACCGTCGATGCGGGCGCGACCCAGGCGATCCTCGAAAGAGGCAGCTCGCTGTTGCCAAAAGGGATCAAAATCGTCAGCGGCAACTTCTCCCGCGGCGAAGTGATCCGCATCCGCAATAGCGAAGGACGCGATATCGCGCACGGCGTCAGCCGCTACAACAGCGACGCGCTGCGCCTTATCGCCGGCCAGCACTCGCAGCAAATCGATGCCATTCTGGGCTATGAATACGGCCCGGTGGCCGTCCACCGCGATGATATGATCATCCGTTAAGGAGCTGAAAATGCTGGAACAAATGGGCATTGCTGCCAAAGCGGCCTCCTGGCAGCTGGCGTTACTCTCCAGCCGGGAAAAGAACCAGGTACTGGAAAAGATCGCCGATTATCTGGAAGCGCAGACCGACGATATTCTGCGCGCCAACGCGGAAGATTTAGCCGAAGCTCGCGCCAATGGTCTGAGTGAAGCGATGCTCGATCGCCTCGCGCTGACCCCGGCGCGCCTGAGCGGCATCGCCAGCGATGTGCGCCAGGTGTGCAATCTGGCCGACCCGGTCGGCCAGGTGATCGACGGCGGGCTGCTGGACAGCGGTCTGCGTATTGAACGTCGCCGCGTCCCGCTGGGGGTGATCGGCGTGATTTATGAAGCGCGTCCCAACGTGACGGTCGACGTCGCCTCCCTGTGCCTGAAAACCGGCAACGCGGCGATCCTGCGCGGCGGGAAAGAGACCTGGCGCACCAACGCCGCCACGGTGAAGGTGATCCAGCAGGCGCTGCAGGAGTGCGGTCTGCCGGCCGCCGCGGTACAGGCCATTGAGAGCCCGGATCGCGCGCTGGTGGGCGAAATGCTGAAGATGGATAAATACATCGATATGCTGATCCCCCGCGGCGGCGCGGGCCTGCACAAGCTGTGCCGCGAGCAGTCAACGATCCCGGTGATCACCGGCGGGATTGGCGTATGCCATATCTTCGTTGATGAAACCGCCGAGATCGCCCCCGCGCTGAAGATCATCGTCAACGCCAAGACCCAGCGGCCAAGCACCTGCAATACCGTGGAAACGCTGCTGGTGCACCGCAACATCGCCGACACCTTCCTGCCGGCGTTAAGCAAGCAGATGGCCGAGAGCGGCGTCACCCTGCATGCCGCCCCTTCCTCCCTGCCCGCGCTGCAGAACGGCCCGGCGAAGGTCGAGCCGGTGAAGGCGGAGCAGTATGACGACGAGTATCTGTCGCTGGATCTGAACGTCAAAGTGGTGGCTGATATGGATGAGGCTATCGCCCATATCCGCGAACATGGCACCCAGCACTCCGACGCCATCCTGACCCGCACCCTGCGTAACGCCAACCGCTTTATCAATGAAGTGGACTCTTCCGCGGTCTATGTGAACGCCTCCACGCGCTTCACCGACGGCGGCCAGTTCGGCCTCGGCGCGGAAGTGGCGGTCAGCACTCAGAAGCTGCACGCCCGCGGCCCGATGGGACTGGAAGCGTTAACCACCTATAAGTGGATTGGTTTCGGCGACGATACCATTCGTGCGTAAATGAGAACGGGCGATGCAAAAATAGGCAGTTGATTCCACTGGCTATTGACGCATCGCCCGCTAAGTTCTAACCTTTTGCCTCGTGATTCACGCTCGTGAACACCTCTTGCAGGGCCGATATAGCTCAGTTGGTAGAGCAGCGCATTCGTAATGCGAAGGTCGTAGGTTCGACTCCTATTATCGGCACCATTTCAAACTCTTCCCAAGTAAACCGAAATCAATTAAACCCAAGAATACTGCGCTTTGTAGCCCGGTTCTTATCTTCCGTTATCAACTTGATTCAACCGAAATCAAGCACCTGTTGGGGGCATAAGTGGGGGCGTTCTGTGTTCGGTCCAGGGAGATGCCCCCAATGAAGCTTAATGCTCGACAGGTAGATGCAGCTAAACCCAGAGAGAAAGCCTATAAGCTGGCAGATAGTGCTGGTTTGTATCTTGAAGTTGTTCCCTCTGGTTCCCGATACTGGCGGATGAAATATCGCTTCAATGGAAAAGAGAAGCGTATGGCTTTTGGGGTCTATCCGGCAGTTTCCCTTGCACAAGCGAGGGCAGTGCGCAATGAAGCTAAGAAAAAGCTGGCTGAGGGGATCGATCCATCTTTTGCCAAGAAAGAAGAAAAGCTGGTTCGGGATGTGCAGCTCAATAATACGTTTCAGGCTGTGGCGCTTGAATGGCACGGAACAAAGGTGAACCGATGGTCAGAAGGTTATGCCTCCGACATTATCGAAGCTTTCAATAAAGATATTTTTCCCTATATCGGCCAGCAGCCGGTGAATGAAATCAAACCGCTGGTTCTGCTTAATGTGCTGCGTCGAATGGAAAGCCGTGGCGCGACAGAGAAGGCTAAGAAGGTTCGCCAGCGCTGCAGTGAAGTTTTTCGTTACGCCATCGTTACTGGACGCGCGGAATACAATCCTGCTGCAGATCTAACCAGTGCGATGTCAGGGCATGAATCAAAGCATTATCCCTTCCTTACTGTTGAGGAGTTACCAGACTTCTTTAAAGCCCTCGCAGGCTACACAGGAAGCCCGTTAGTTGTTCTTGCAGCACGTCTGCTGATCCTTACGGGAGTTCGTACTGGCGAGCTCCGAGGTGCTTTCTGGAGTGAGTTTGATCTTGAAAAAGCGGTGTGGGAAATTCCCGCTGAGCGTATGAAGATGAAACGCCCTCACTTGGTGCCCCTCTCTACCCAAGCGCTGGAAATCATACAGCAACTCAAAGTGATGTCTGGGCAATATCCTCTGGTGTTTCCTGGCCGGAATGATCCCCGCAAAACGATGAGCGAAGCAAGTATAAATCAGGTGTTCAAGCGGATTGGATATACGGGGAAGGTAACGGGACATGGTTTCCGTCACACGATGAGTACGATTTTGCATGAGGAAGGGTTCAATACGGCATGGATTGAAACCCAGCTTGCGCATGTCGAGAAGAATGCGATTCGCGGGACGTACAACCATGCGTTGTATTTTGAAGGGAGGAGGGAGATGATGCAGTGGTATGCGGATTATACTAGTACTTTACGAAGGAATTGATTATTACGAGCTTAATGTTTTGAAAGACAGCCTCGAAGAAGATTATTGTCAGTCTGGATGTTTAGGCCGGTATGAGGCCAATATATGCCATCGGCTACAATAGTCGAAAAATCAGAGTAGTAGTGAACATTGCTACAAAATTTGTGCAAAAGCCGAAGCTTGGCCTGCCTACACTTCGATGCTATTTTCAACAAAACTAAATAAGGGAGGTAAGTATGTTTGAGGCTATCCAGCCACTGGATATATACAATAAGAACATCAACATACTGATTGGCTCAGGCGCTTCAGCAGACTTGTTCCCGACGCTGTCCCTAGCCATCAAGAATGCAGAGGGACGGCGAGAAACGATCGAGACGCTCGCCACACAGTTTGAAAACTCGCCAGAGAAGCAAACCGCGTTATTCATGCACTACTACAACACATGTATTTTTCCAGTGCAGACATTCAATCCAAGTTTAGTTACAACGAATAAAGGAAAAGAAAATCTCAAGAATTATGAGATTTTTTTAACAACCCTTTTGGGGTTGTTGGATAGAAGGAAAGACCTCAACCGCAAAATCAATATTTTTACCACAAACTATGATGGATGCCTGTCCCATACAGCTGACAGCCTTCTCATGAAGGGATCACATGATTTTGTGGTGAATGATGGTACCTCCGGTTTTCACACAAAGCATCTTCATTCCAAAAACTTCAGTACTTTTCAATGTCAAACTGGAGTATTTGAACGAAGCAACTATGGCATCCCGCAGCTAAACATTATCCATCTTCACGGTTCGGTTTACTGGTCAAAAAGCGGTGATAAGATTGAAGTCAATTACCGCAATGATTTTATTAACCTTTTGACAGAAGAGACACTCGGAAATTTAAATGGATATTCAGAATTTCTTGGTGTCGATGGCAACAGAACCGAAGGCATTCCATCCTTGGCATTCAGTCAAGACCAGATAGATATTTTCTGGGGGGAGTACAATAAGCTGCCTATTGTCAACCCCACTAAGTGGAAGTTTTACGAAACTGTCTTCGAAGAACACTACTACCAGATGCTCAGGCTATTAAGCTATGAGCTTGAAAAACCAAATTCTATACTCATAACATTTGGCTTTTCGTTTGCTGATGAACACATTCTCAGACTGATCCAACGCTCCCTCTCCAACCCACAACTTCATACTTTTATTTGTTGTTATAGCAACAATAGTGCAAATAGCATGCGGGAAGAATTTAAATCTTGGAAAAACGTCCAAGTAATTGGGCCCGCTGAAGATATGAATATGGACTTCACCAATTTCAATAAATATGTTTTATCACTCACGCCAGACACTTATGAACCTCCATTAAAAGCTGAAGAGGAGGATCTGATATGAGTATCATCGTAGGTGAGGTCATTGCAGTGAGTGGAGTGCGTATCTCCCTTCGAATTTTTGAAGACTCCAATCATGAAACTATTTTCTACGGAGGAGTTAAGTACAGAGGTATTTCACTTCGGGAGCATGTATCTATTCAGCGAGGCTTTATAGATATTGTCTGTCTTGTTGAAGGTGAATTTTTGGATGAGAAAAGGCTAGAGACTAATGCCGAGAAGGTCCAATATGTACGAAAAGTGGATGTTCGCCCCATTGGTTATATAGTAGATGATAAGTTTTTTGAAGGTGTGAAGTACATGCCGATGATCCGAGACAAGGCATCTCTACTCAGCGAACTTATGGTAGGGAAAATTTATGGGGCGGACGGTAAAACAGGCTTTTCTATTGGCTCTATGCTCAAGGAGAATGTACCCATCGACCTCCCATGGATGCGATTATTCAACAGCCATTTAGGCATATTTGGTAACACCGGGAGTGGTAAATCTAATACGCTAGCTAAACTTTATACTACACTTTTTAATGAGCGACTCCAAGCATTACAGCACAAGAGCCACTTCGTTATCATAGATTTTAATGGTGAATACACGGAAGATCAGCTACTACCAGCTAAGAATAAGCAAATCACAGTGCTGGACTCTAAAAAAGCAAAGCACAAATTCAAGATTGAAGGCGCTCATTTTTGGGATGTCGAAACCCTAAGCCTCTTGTTTCAGGCAACTACGAACACACAACAGCCATTTCTGCGTCGCGTTCTATCTGGTAAGGAAAAATTTAAAACTACACCACTCAAAAGGTATGTAGAAAAGGTTTTTGAAAAAGTTTTTAGTACAGGTGAAGCGAAATCAGATGCTTTGGATTTGAGCCGTGAAATTGCACGCATGATTGACTGCAAATTGCTTCAAGAACATTTAAAAGGAATTATTTATTACAATAAAGATAAGTATTTTAAGCATGCCAGCGGAACGTACTATAATTCAAATGGCAATGGATTTGACGCGAATATAAAACCCATTATTGATGAGAGTGTTAATTTAGATGGAATTGATCAATTCGACGAACTAATATTGCGGTGCTACCTCCAACTCTGTTCAGATGTTGTATTTGGCTATGCCCAATACGAACACATTCAACCGGTGCTAGCTAGGGCCAAATCATCTATATCGGCTCTGCGTAATGTTCTTGAAATCGTTGATGTGCCACAACCTCCGCATCTCTTACATGTTATCTCTTTAAAGAAATGCAAGAATGAGATAAAAAAGATCTTGCCACTGCTTGTAGCCAAAAATTTATACACAAATCATAAAGATGCAGAGAATCTTAAAAGCCCTCCAAGCCGGACTCTGCACCTTATCATTGATGAGGCACACAATATTTTGTCAGAGCAGTCCACCCGTGAGCATGAAATCTGGAAAGACTACCGGCTTGAACTCTTTGAAGAAATAATTAAGGAGGGACGCAAGTATGGCGTATACCTCACACTATCTAGTCAGCGGCCTGCAGACATTTCACCTACTATTGTTTCCCAGATTCACAATTTCTTCATACACCGATTGGTTAACGATCGCGACCTTATGCTATTAGATAATACAATTAGCACGTTAGATTCCAGTTCTAAGGCTCTCATACCGACTCTAGCCAAGGGCTGCTGCGTAGTCACTGGAACCGCTTTTGATCTTCCAATGATATTGAAAATTGAACCGCTGCTGAAACAGCATCGACCCAGCAGCGACGATGTGAACCTTGAAGAACTTTGGGCGCTACCTCCAGCTTAATATTAACTCTAACAGAATGTGCCCTGTGAATATCTTCAGGGCTTCCTGATATAGAAGGTTACTCTAGATTATCTCGCTGTCCATACAAGACATAGAGAGAAGCTTTGCTTCTTTCATATATAAAAATTCAAATATATTTTTTGACATTGTGTAAGCGCACCCGTTTTAGTTCCACGCACTTTTTGAGATTTCCGGGGTTTTGACCCTGGCCAAAATTCAGTACAGTGCTATCTGTTCTTCGGTATAGCGGGTCTTTTTCATGGCGATGTGCCTCTCTGTGAGATGGAAGAAAGACCAGAGACTTCAGTTTAGCCTGCACTGGTTTCAGGGAGGAGATCAAACAGAACTAAGTTCTAATCATTTTTTTCACGTCCGAACGGTGAACCGGCCTAAAACTCGCTTTTAGGTCGGTCAACTGTTGAACAAGCCCCAGAGGGTGAGGTGGGAAATTTTTAAATGTTATTTAAATATCGCAAGTCTAGTTTCTCCAATGCTTATGTTGTGGTGCTAAAAATAAACTTATTAACTTCTCTAAAGTTAATTGTTTTAGGTAATTATCTTGGCAAAAACACCCGCCACAACGTCTTTTTGTTAATAGTGTTAAAGGCAATTGAACATTGTTCAATTCTATACTTAACGATGTATGTGCTACATCATAAAGTACGGTTTCGTCATAAATTTGAACGCTGGGATCATCAAGAACAATTTCCTCCAAGTACTTAAATAGTACTGGGTGGTATGGTTTTCGTATTGTTATCATTTTGCGTTGGCGTTCAAAATTATTCCAGTTCAGTAAAATGTCAGACATGCCTTGGAAATATCTTTCATTACTTGACATGTTTGGGACCCAAAACATCGGGTTTGTTTTTGTTATCCATATATCTAAATTTTCATGAAGTAGAAAATCGATATTAAACTTGAACAAAACAGGACCATATAGGTTTTGTCTCGGGAAATAACCATGAAGGTCCACTGTGTCCAAAAACACATCTCCCCAGACGTCATATTGCTTATCTTCCGGGTCGGATTCCTGCATCGTTTGAAATGCTCCAAGTCTTTCAATATCACTTCTTGAAACTAGCCCCCCATTCCTAATAAAAGATATTGCAGTTGCTACAGTATTTGCGTGATGAAAATACGTTATATCCTGTGAGCGTAAGAAAGAGTGTAGTTGTATGTTGTCAATCTTCATACTTTATCCTTGTTGTAATTTTTTATTTTTATCTACAACCTATCAAAAATTGAACCGATATCGGGTGTGAATAATTTGTGGTACAGTTTTGTTGCATAACTGTCAGTCATTCCAGATATATAGTCACATAAAACTCTGTTTTTATTTTCAGCATTTTTATAAGCACTGAGTGTGTTTTTGGGAAGCAGTCGGTTAGGGTTTTCACGTAAGACTTCAAATATCCTCAATATGATTTGTTGACCTTTATATTCTAGAACCTGAACTTCTGGTGTTTTTATTACCCGATTCATGACGAATTTTTTTAACGCTTTCAATATGCTCATACTGTCATTATCTTGGGTAGCTTTTAGCATTAAAAGTGGTGTGTCGAAAACATCATTCCTTTCAACGTATATAGATGAAATAAAATATCCTACTAACTTACTTATTGCGTGTTTTCTTTCTTTATTAGAGCCATCGAAGAGATTTGCATTATAGAAATCAATGTTTTTTGCCAATTGATTATTATTATGAGTTAAAATTATTGGGGTAATATCACTTTCCCACATGCTTTTAGTTATGAGACCTAATGCTATACCGTCTTCTAAATCATGAACTCCATATGAAATATCATCTGCAAGCTCCATAATTGTCGTGTCGAATGATTTGAAAATTGTTTCATGATGATTGCCCTCAACAAATTTAATAGTTGAAAATATCTCAATGTCTTTTTTAGGGATTTCTTTAAAAATCCAATCAAGTAAATTTTTTTCATCATCAAGATAACATTTGGGGGGGTGCCAGTTATCTAAATTTAAGGGAAGAATAGTTTTGGATATTTCCTTTTGATTATAGTTTCTTACTTCGCTATATGGAGCCGGATATTTTACCAGTCCTAAAAGGGCTCTTCGAGTCAAATCCATGCCATGATTTGGTGAGTATTCGGCAAGGCGACTAACAATTCTTAGGGTCTGTCCGTTGCCTTCAAATCCACCTGAATCAATCATGGAATAGTTAAGTGCTACTTCACCACCATGACCGAAAGGAGGGTGACCTATATCATGACTCAAACCAATAGCCTCAATCAGGCTTAAGGATGGAATCCACGATCTAATGAGTTCATCTGTCTTATACTTTTCATGTAATCTTTCACAAATGGCAGAGCCTATCTGTGCTACCTCTAAAGAATGTGTTAATCGTGTCCGGTAAAAATCATTTTCTCCGAGTCCTAATACTTGCGTCTTAGTTTGTAATCGTCTAAATGCTGCCGAATGAATAACTCTTGCTCTATCTCTTTGGTACTGGCTGTCTTCAGTATTTGAATTGAATTCTTTTACAGGGTAGTTATCATCATCATTCTGTTTTCTTCTACTCCAGTACGCAGCATTCATGCATTAATCCTCTGATTTTTAATGGAATTATTAAAATTATTTTTTTGCATAGAAAGATTTAAAGCAGATATTCTATTCTATCTAATAATTTAGATTTGTGGGATATGGTTTGTTATACAGTGCATGGATAGAGTGGTAATAATAACATGCAGTTATTATATTAATTTTAACTAATTCAATAATGACTTAAAGTTCAACCTAAGGTGTGTGTTCATCAGGTGTTCATAACTGAAAAATGGTTTTTTTAATTTCAGAGATAATATTGGTCACTTTTTTATTATTGCTGATTAACAATTACGTGAAAATAAAAAGGACGATGAAAAATGAAAAATGAAAAATGGAAATAACAAATAAAAAAGTTTTCCTTATTGGAAATAACATTGGTTTTAGGTGTTGCCACGGCAATGGCTTTCATGAAATTTCAGGACATGAAGAACTGATCTCCTCCCGGAAAACAGTACCACTCTACATCAAGATAAAAGCCTCTCTGGGTTTACACCAGGGTTGCTTTCCCCTTGCGTCACCCCCTTAAACTCAACGCACTTATCGCTGAGCAAGGACATCAAAACTGCCCCCCTGTTCAAACCATTAATCCAGTAATTTCATCTCCAGCGCCCGGCTCATCGCTTGAGTGCGGCTATTCACTTTAAGCTTCGCGTAGATGTTTTTGATATGCCATTTGACCGTCTCGGCAGAAATAGCGAGGGAGCGAGCGATTTCTTTGTTCATCTGACCTTCAGCGATCAGTTGTAATATCTGAAACTCTCGCTCGCTGAGCTCCCCAGGAATATCGGGGCTTCCACTATTAAACGGTGTTCTGTCTGCAGGCGCGCGCTTGTCTGCCCAGGGTCCCTGCACTCCCCTTTCCTCTGTCCAAGCCGAAGAGGAATCGTTCATACCGATAAGCAAAGGTTGCAAGGTATCGCCAGCGTCAAGAAAGAGGCCCGTGAGATGCTGTTGTTCAGCCAGCTGCACGACTGGCTGAAATGTCGTGCGCGCAGCGGCAGTTTTGCCGCTGTTCCACAAGGCTAATGACCAGAGCGTACGCAGACGCGCTGCGGTTAACCCGTCCCCCCGGCTTTCCTGATCAGAGACCATGTCAGCCAGGAGAATACAGGCTTGCGGCGCCTGGCCTGTGGCGAGAAGAAGGCGACAGTGGCTAAGGGATGCAGACAGAACGATAGCGCGTTGACAGGGATGTTCGGCATCCATTCTGAAGCTGGCGGCCATTTGTTCGAGTTGTCGTTGCAGTTGCTCTGCGCCTGTGACATTGCCGTGCTGCAGTCGCACCCTCACCTGCTCGGCTAACATCATGGCCTGGAGCCGTTGCCAGCCGCGAGACACCGCAAGACGCTGCGCATGCTCCAGCAATCGCTCGGCCTCATACGGCATATCGCCGTCCAGGGCCTGACGCGCGAGATAGGTATAGCAACGACTCAGCGCGTCGGGTGGACTGAATCGGTCGATGAATTCGAGCCGGTCGGCTAACAGATGCTCGGGCGAGTCACCCCTCTGACATTCATAGGCTATCTCCGCCAGCAGCGGCGCCAGCGTCGCGCCACTGGTCGACTGGGTACCGGTATAACATTCAGCCTGGCGCAACGTTTTCTCTGCATACCACCCGGCTTTTCCCAGATCGCCCTGACAAAGATGGCACTGGGCAATGATAAACGCGCGATAAACCGAGACAAACAGATTATCTAAAGGACTTTCCGGAGAGGGCATATGCTGTTGAACCTCCAGCGCGTCGTGATAGCGCTGGTTAACAACATGGCAATAGCTGAGAATATTGCATATCAGACCATCAACCCAGGTGTCACCGCAGGGCACTTCGGCCAGCAACGGCTGAACAATAGCCAGACTCTCCGGGATGTTTTCCGCAAAGGCTTCGCAAATTGCCCGCACAACGCGCAATTTACACCAGGTGCTGCGAGTTAAATCCTCACGATGATGAAGTACCATCTGATCGAGGTTATCAAGCAGCTGCCTCGACTCATCAAAGTGGAAATAATGCGCCAGTGCCCAGGCCAGGTTAATTTGCAGGTCAATGCGCGAAGGATCGGTGCTGGGCGGTAAATGATGCATCCATGAGATCAGGGTATCGATATCCCCTTCTTCCGCCAGTGACTGAGCGCTTGCGCCATCCTGCACGGGGCTATGCACCGGCTTGCCTGCGCTGAGCGCATGGCGTACCGCCTCAGACCACAGCTTCTGTTCGACGAACCAATGACTGGCTAATTCATGTAGCTGTTTGCGATCAATAGCGTTGTTCTGCTGCAGCATGGCCCGAAGATTTTCCTGCAACAGAGGATGGTAGCGAAACCAGTAGCCCTGTTCGTCAAGGGCTGACAAAAAAAGGTTGTGTCGCTCAATCCATGCCAGCATCGCTTGACTGTCATCACGTCCAGTCACTGCATTGCATAGTTCGGCATTTAACCGGCTGAGGAAGGACGTTTTTACCAGGAAATCGAGAACCTCTTCCGGTAGCGGGTCCAGTACCACCTCTTTCAGATAGCGGGCAATGGACCGTGTTCCTCCATGCATATTGCGCAACAGATGCTCGGGATCATGCTGTAATTCTGCCGACAATGAAGCGATCTTCATCCCTGCAATCCAGCCCTCTGTCACGGACTGTAGCCGCTGTGCATGGTGGTTGCTGAGGGGTAGCGCAACCGTACGGCTAAAATAGTGTTTTGTTTCTTCGAGCGTGAATTGCAGGTCTCGATCATAGATCTCCACCAGTTGGTCCTGGGCCTGCAGCTGGCTCAGCGCAAGATTCGGGTGGAAACGGCTGCCAATGATCAGATGCAAGGCGGCAGGCGCATGCTTGATTAAATACCCCAGCGCTTCATAGACCCCACGATCGTTAATCACGTGGAAGTCGTCGATAATCAGGTACACGTCATGCGGGCAGTAGTGTAGCTGGTTAATGAGCCCGGCCAGCAGTTGCTCGGAGCTGGAGAGCTTCTGTTCTTCCATGTCACGCCAGAAATCGGCGTCCCAGTCAGCATAGAGTGGACGCAATGCTTGCAGCAGATAAGGAATAAACTGCCATACGTCATCATCATCCTCATCGAGGCTCAGCCAGGCGATACGTTCGCCCTGGGCGACCATCTGCTGATGCCATTGCGCCAACAGAGTGGTTTTGCCAAATCCAGCGCCGGCGCAGACGACGCCCAGCCGGCACTGCTGAACGGGACTGAGAAGCTGAAGCAGCCGGGGGCGCTCCAGCAATTGTATTGAGGAGCGAGGCGGGACGAATTTGGTCAGGATTAGCGGCAAGCCTCGCGTCAGCCGCAATGGCCCGGAGACCAGTGAGGGTGATTGGCGACCTTCTAAATCCAATGGCTTCATCCGTGGTGTCTACTCGCTTTGTTTTTTTCAATTGTACGCCAGCCCCCGGGATGACATGGGGCAGCCAAACTTTATTGCTACACAAAATTTAGAAAGTTTGACCTCAAGCATGAAAACCCCCACCTCCCCCCCCATGAAGGTGGCTTCGCACTCCCTTTAACCGCTCGTAGATTCATTGCATGGGTGTGGCCAGGGTTATCCGCCCTGTCTGTTGGCCCCGCCTGGGTGACCTTTATTGAGGAGAATTAAACGATGCTCAGCAAACAGGCGTTATTGCAGGCTTACCGCAAGATGCGGGAGATCAGAACATTTGAAGAGCGGTTGCATCAGGAAAATACCAGCGGTGATATTCCGGGCTTCATTCACCTTTACACCGGTGAGGAGGCCATCGCGGTGGGGGTCTGCGAAAATTTAACGAGCGCAGATTTTATTGGTTCAACACACCGTGGACATGGCCACTGTATTGCTAAAGGTTGCGACATTCACGGCATGATGGCCGAAATATTCGGTAAGGACAGCGGGTTATGTCGCGGTAAGGGCGGGTCGATGCACATTGCCGATCTGTCGAAAGGAATGCTGGGGGCGAACGCTATCGTTGGGGGAGCCCCTCCCCTGGCCATCGGCGCCGCGCTAACGGCAAAGACGCTAAAAACCGGCAACGTCGGTGTCTCTTTTACGGGCGATGGTGGTTCTAATCAGGGCCTGGTCTTTGAAGCCATCAATATGGCCGTCGTGCTCCAGCTTCCAGCCGTCTTTATTTTCGAGAATAACGGTTACGGCGAAGGGACCGGCCATGACTACGCCGTGGGTGGGCGTGATATCGCCCGGCGCGCCGCTGGCTTCGGCCTGCCGGCAGTGACCGTCGATGGCACCGATTTCTTTGCCGTTTATGAGGCAACCTCAGAGGCGGTCAAGCGTGCGCGAGAAGGCGGTGGCCCAAGCGTCATTGAGGCCAAAGCCTTCCGCTGGCATGGTCATTTTGAGGGCGATCCCGCGCTATATCGCGCGGAAGGTGAAGTGCAACGCCTGCGTGAACAACATGATCCGCTGAAGATTTTCACCGCTAAGGTCAAGCAACATATCACCAAGGAAGAACTGGCGGCGATTGACGAGGAAGTAGAAGCCCTGGTCAACGATGCCGTATTGAAGGCCCGCGCCGCTGCCTACCCGGCTCCGGAAGACCTGCTGACAGACGTGTACGTCTCATACTGAGGGTGATAACCATGACAATAAAAACCTATCGTGAAGCGGTCAAGGAAGCCCTGGCTCAGGAAATGGAACGCGATGAACGCGTGGTGCTCATCGGTGAAGACTTGCGTGGCGGTCATGGCGGAAATGCGCCCGAAGAGGCGAAAATAGAAGCCTTTGGCGGTGTGCTTGGTGTCACTAAAGGGCTGTGGACGCAGTTCGGCTCCGATCGGGTGATCGACACGCCCATTACCGAGTCGGCCATCATCGGTATGGCGGCCGGCGCCGCAGCGACGGGTTTGCGGCCGGTCGCGGAATTGATGTTCATGGATTTTTTTGGCGTGAGTCACGATGCGCTGTACAACCAGGCGGCTAAGTTCCGCTACATGTTTGGTGGCAAAGCCAGGGCCCCGCTGGTGATGCGAGGGATGATCGGCGCGGGGTTTTCTGCCGCAGCCCAGCATTCACAGTCACCCTATAATATTTTTGCCACCACGCCTGGACTGAAGGTGGTGGTGCCCTCGACGCCTTATGACGTCAAGGGTCTGTTAATCCAGTCCATTCGCGACGACGACCCGGTGGTATTCTGCGAGCATAAAATGCTGTACGACCTCAAGGGCGAGGTACCGGACGAGATCTATACCATCCCGCTAGGTGTAGCCAACTACACTCGCGAAGGGGAGGACGTCACCATCATTGCGCTGTCGGCAATGGTGCATAAAGCCAACCAGGTGGCGGACAAGCTGGCCAAAGAGGGGATCTCGGTCGAGGTGGTCGACCCGCGAACCATTTCGCCGCTGGATGAGGAAGGGATTCTGGAATCGGTGGCTTCCACGGGGCGGGTCGTGATTGTCGACGAATCCGCTGCACGCTTCGGTTTTGCTCATGATGTCGCGGCGCTGATTGCGTCCCAGGCATTCCATTTCCTCAAAGCGCCCGTTCTGCTGGTGACGCCGCCACACACGCCGGTCCCGTTCTCCCCTGCTCTCGAAAAACTCTGGATCCCTGGCGTTGAACGTATCGAAGCCGCCGTCCGTCAAGTGCTGGAGGATTAACCTATGAGCGAAATCAAGACGCTTGAAATGCCAAAGTGGGGGCTTTCCATGGAGGAAGGCTTGCTCGCTCGGTGGGCAATCCAGGAGGGTGACGATTTCACCAGAGGGCAGGAAATCTGTGAGATTGAAACCAGTAAAATCGTCAATGTGCTGGAGGCACCTTTTGCAGGTACATTACGCCGGATAATCGCCCGGGAGGGTGAGACGCTTCAGGTAGGCGCCGTGCTGGCTCTGGCGGCTGACGCCTCGGTCAGCGATGCTGAACTGGACGCATTTGCTGCCAGCCTGGCGACGGTGAAACCCGCAGTCCCTGGCACGGAGGCTGCCGTGCCGGACGTAGCGGCACAGGCAGGCGCTAAGCCACCTTCCGTTGTTTCGCCGCCATCCAACAGTCCGGAGCCCCCTGTTGGGCAGACCGATATCCCCGTCAGTCTGCAAGGCGTGACCGATGTGACTCAGGTTAATGCCACGCCCCATGCGTTAAGACTGTCTGCCCGCTGGGGTGTCGACCTGAAAAAAGTCCGCGGCAGCGGGCGCGGGGAGCGTATCTCTGTTTCTGATCTGGAAAGCGCGATCGTGGCCGCCGGCGGTCGTCTGGCCTCTCCGACGCCCCCCGTTCGTCGCAGCAAAGCGCCCCGCTCGCATGCCGATGATAGCCAGGTATCGGCTACCCCGCTGGCGCGCCGTCTGGCCGGCAAACTGGGTATCAACTTACATGACTGCCGAAGCAGCGGTTCACGCGGTCGGGTGAGTCGCGATGATGTGCTGGCTGCGGCGTTGTTACTCGACGAGCAACCGCAGACCAGCCCTGTGCAGGAGAGTGCCCCGGCACCCTTTGAGAGCATCCCGATGTCCGGTATGCGGCGGGCTATCGCTTCTCGCCTGCAAACGTCCAAGCAACAGTCTCCCCATTTCCGTTTGAACGTCGATCTCGATCTGGAACGACTGTTAGCGTTACGTCAGGACATTAACCGCGAAGTACCCGGCGTCAAGATTTCGGTTAATGACCTGTTGGTGAAGGCCTGCGCCCTGGCTCTGGTGGCCGTGCCTGACGTCAACATCCAGTTTGATGAAGCGACACAAAGTATCCGCCGCTTTGCTGATGCCGACATTTCGGTGGCCGTTGCGCTGCCCGCCGGGCTAATTACCCCTATTGTTCGCTCGGCGAACCGGAAATCGATTAGCGACATATCGAACGAAATTCACTCGCTGGTGACCAGAGCCAAAGCGGGCACGCTGAAGCCGGAAGAGTTCCAGGGCGGGACCTTTAGCGTGTCAAATCTGGGAATGCTCGGCGTCCGGCAGTTTGACGCCATCATCAATCCACCGCAAAGCGCAATCCTCGCCATTGGCGCCGGCGAGCTCCGGGCGGTAGTACGCGACGGGCAAATCGTCGCGCGCCACCAAATGACGGTATCGCTATCCTGCGATCACCGGGTCATCGATGGCGCGGCAGGTGCGGCTTTTCTCCGGGAACTCAAGCGACTGATTGAAACCCCGACCTTGATGTTTATCCAGGAGACGAGCTATGCACGATAAATACGATGTGCTGATCATCGGCGGTGGTCCTGGGGGATACGTTGCCGCCATCCGTGCCGGTCAGCTAGGGTTTCGTACCGCATTAGTGGAAAAACAGCATCTGGGCGGCACCTGCCTGAACTGGGGATGCATTCCAACCAAGGCGCTGCTGCATGGCGCTGAGGTTGCGCACACTATCACCCATGCCAGTCAGCTGGGCATCAGCGTGGGCGAGGTGAACGTCGATCTGCAAAAACTGGTGCAGTTTAGCCGTACCGTATCGCAACAGCTCACCGCAGGGGTTGCGTACCTGTTGAAGAAAAATGGCGTGCAGGTCATTGATGGCACCGCGCGGCTGCGCGGGAAGGGGCAAATCACGGTCGAGGATGCCCGAGGGGAGGCGCGCGATTACCGGGCCGATCACGTGATCCTGGCAACCGGCGCCCGACCACGCGCATTACCAGGCATCGCACCAGATGGCGAATATATCTGGACCTATTTCGAGGCGCTGCGGCCTAAGCGATTACCCAAGTCGCTCTTAATCATCGGTTCAGGGGCGATTGGCGTCGAGTTCGCCAGCCTTTATAACGATCTGGGCTGTAAAGTAACGCTGGTCGAGCTAGCTTCGCAGATTTTGCCAGTGGAAGATGCCGAGGTGTCTGCAGCAGTGCGTAAGTCATTCGAAAAACGCGGTATTCAGGTCCATACCCAGACCCTGGTGACGCAAGTACCGCTCACCGATACCGGGGTGCGCTGCACACTGAAAAACACCAGCGGCGAATATTCCCAGGATGTCGAACGTGTGCTGCTGGCGGTCGGCGTACAGCCGAATATTGAAGATCTGGGGCTGGAAGCGCTGGGCGTTGAGTTAGACCGCGGTTTTATCAAGACGGACGCGGCTTGTCGCACTAACGTATTCGGGCTTTATGCCATCGGCGATGTAGCCGGCCCGCCGTGTCTGGCGCACAAGGCCAGCCACGAAGGCGTGATCTGCGTTGAGACACTGGCCGGTGTCGAAGGCGCCCATCCGCTTGATCGCGACTATGTGCCCGGTTGCACTTATGCCCGGCCTCAGGTTGCCAGTCTGGGCCTGACGGAATCAACGGCTCTGGCCAGGGGACGGCCCGTCAGGATCGGTAAGTTCTCTTATCAGAGCAATGGTAAGGCGCTGGCCAGCGGCGAGACAGAGGGTTTTGTGAAGACGATTTTCGATGCTGAAACCGGCGAGTTGCTGGGCGCGCATATGGTTGGCGCACAGGTCACGGAACAGATCCAGGGCTTTGGCATCGCCCGTCACCTGGAGGCCACAGACGAAAGTCTCCTGTCGATGATCTTTGCGCATCCGACACTTTCCGAAGCGATGCATGAATCCATACTCGCGGCCTGCGATCAACCGTTGCATCAATAAAAAATAAGGGAGGCGATAGCTGTGCGATACGGAGTAAGTTCCCGTTATCCCTCCCGCACTCCCCGGCAGAAGATCCCCAACAACGGTTACGGCAGGATCTATTGATCTGAAACGCTAAGCGCCACGCGTAAATTCTGTATGTTTAGTAGACAACCAAACGACAGGAGGAGCGATCTATGACACAGCACGAAAGTTTTTGCCAGGCCTGCGGAATGCCGATGTCCGCACCTGATGCGCAAGGGGCCAGCGATAAATATTGCGCGTATTGCAGCGACAGCGACGGTAATCTGAAATCCTGGGAAGAGGCCGTATCCGGTCTGGCGGCTTTTCTCGACTCCTGGCAAAAGGTGGGCGTAGCGGAATCCCGGAAACGGGCAAAACGTTATCTGACGGCGATGCCTGCCTGGGCGCACAAAGCGGACGAGTAATTTGCCCGGGCGGCAGGATGAAATCAGTAAGGACAGATCGCCATGCCGACAACATTGCTATAGCGTTTTTGTACGCCATCCGGACAGGAATAAATGCGCGTTGTAGATGACGACCTGCAGGCATAGGCATGCATGGATGCGATCTTCATGCGGATGAAATAAACGCCTGGCGTTCTCACCCTTGACCGGATGCATTATTGCCTGGTTTTTAAAGGTTCTGTTTCTGTATTTAACCCGGCACTTCTCATGGAATACAACATATTGATGTGATGAATCTCTCATTTCAACGATACCAACTGGACAATAAGTTATCGCGTGTGTTAGTTATTTAATCACGCAAGAGAACAGATTTAATTTAAAAAAGTTAAACCTTTCTCACTTTGCTAAAAAATTGCATTGATAATGCTTTGGAATCCCGAACCATTATCAAAAGGGTATGTGAACAGAAAGCCCTCAGAGACGCGAGTCTCTGAGGGCTTTTTTTTGTTTTTTATCTCAGGAGTAAATAAATGTCTAAAGAACGTCGTCTCGCAAGAATATTCGCAAAAGATGGTAAATCCGTGACCTTAGCGCTGGATGGCTACTATTTTTCCACGAAAACAAATGGTATTGATAATACGATAAATCAGCTCCCTGCTCTGGTGGAACACGGCCTGGATTGTGCGCTCGTCACGTACGGCATGTTGAAGAATTATCGGGAAGCATTAAACAGCGTTCCCGTTGTCTTACGCGTCGACAGCACGGTCAGTATCTTTGACAATACCGTTCCCGATACTACCCCCGTTTTTTCCGTCGAAGATGCGCTTAAAGTCGCTGCCGAGGGCGTGGTCTGCATGACCTTCCCCGGCGCCTTCAATGAAGAAAAAACCCACATTATGGCGATGCAACTCGCGCAGGCAGCGGATCGCTGGAACGTACCGCTGATTGTCGAATCGCTCCCGTATGGTTATCCCGTCACCAGCGATGACTCTAACAATCCGGCCATCATCGCTGCATCGGCCCGCGCAGCGGTGGAGCTGGGCGCGGACGTCATCAAAACGCGTTTTACCGGTTCACCAGAGGACCGACTGATCGTTGAAGCTGCTGGCGTGCCGGTGCTTGCCTTAGGAGGGCCAAAAACCGGCATCGACGGTTACTTCAAATTTGTTCAGCACTGTATGCAGATGGGTGCGAAAGGCGTGGCTGTGGGACGGAACATTACCCAGGATCCGCAGCCGGCGAAAGTGGTAGCAGGCCTGAATGCCATCATCCATGAAAACGCAACAGCGGAAGATGCATACAGCCTCTACATGGCTAAATAACATCGGAAATTAATATGATTTCAAATAACACCATCATCCCTTCCATCAGGAAGTATAAATACTTTGAGAAAGCATTATCCTGCCAGTCAGAATATGTACTGCTATCCGAAGCGAATATCGGAAATCTGCAGTCGCTGATTGGCAAATGCCATCAAAGCGGTAAGAAGGTCCTCGTTCACCTTGAATTACTGGGCGGCTTCAAACCGGATCAGGCGGGGATCAATCTGCTGAAAAATTATTACAAGGTTGATGGTGTTATTTCTTCCAATCTCTCCGCGCTACGCTACGCAAAAAAAGAGGGATTGCTGACCGTATATCGAGTTTTACTTATCGACTCGCGATCGCTTGATCAGTCGCTCGATATTGTTAAACACAGTCCACCGGACGCAATTGAAATCTTACCTGCTGAATATGCCTGCCAGTGTCTGGAGTTGATTAGCCGAAATTTGAAAGGCTTTAATGTGGTATTTATCGCCGGAGGCTTTGTTAAGCGCAAATACCTTGTAGATAAAATATTCCATGCCGGATTTAAAGGGATAACCACCAGCGAGCCCGGCTTATGGTAACCAATAAGGAGTCCACGCGAATGAAAGATGAATACGTCATGGGCATCGACAATGGTGGAACCGTCACCAAGGCAGCCATCTATGACCGTAAAGGACAGGTGCTCGCCATCGCCTCAAAATCCACGCAGATGCTGACACCCCGGGAATTCCACACAGAGCGCAGTATCGATGAGCTGTGGGCCGCTAATGTCGAAGTGATTAAAAAAGCGATTGCGCAATCAGGTATCGACGCCAGCCAGATAAAAGGAGTGGCCGTCACCGGTCATGGTAACGGTCTGTATCTGGTCGACGAAGAAGGTCACCCGGTGCGTAACGGCATTATATCCACCGATAGCCGGGCAAAAGAGTACGTTGAGAGATGGCAACGCTCGCCAGAATTCCTTACCGACATTTTGCCAAAAACAATGCAGTCCATCTGGGCCGGACAACCTGTCGCCCTGCTGGCATGGCTGAAGGAGTTCGAGCCCGAGACGCTGCAAAAAGCGCGTTATATTTTTATGGTCAAGGACCTGATCCGTTTTTACCTGACCGGAGAGGCTTTTCTTGAGCTGACCGATATCTCAGGGACCAACCTGATCAACGTACGTGACTGCCAGTATGACGATGAACTACTGGCATGGTGGGGACTTGATGAACTGCGGGACAAATTACCCCCCATCAAACGCTCAACAGAATGCTGCGGAAAAATCACTGACGACGTGGCCCGTCTGACCGGTTTATGCGCAGGTACGCCGGTTTCTGGCGGGGTGTTTGATATCTCGGCCTCTTCCATTGCCTCGGGGATTAACAGTCTCGATAAGATGGCGATCGTCACCGGCACCTGGAGCATAAACGAATACGTTACCGACCACCCGGTTATTGATAAAGATCTGTTTATGACCTCCATTTATCCCATTGAGGGTAAATGGCTCATCACCGAGGCCAGCCCCACCTCCGCGAGCAACCTGGAGTGGTTTATTAACAACTTTATGGAGAGCGATCGGAAAACCTCCGCCGAACAAGGATCGTCGGTCTATGACCTGTGCAATAAGCTGGTTTCATCAACGACGCCGGATGAAAGTCACCTGCTGTTCTTTCCGTTCGTGTTTGGCTCTAACACCATTCCCGACGCCTCGGCCGGCTTTATCGGTGTCAACAGCTTCCATAAAAAAGCCCATTTTCTGCGGGCGATATATGAGGGCGTGGCCTTCAGCCATCTCTACCACACCGAGCGCTTACGCAATATTAACCCGAAGTTAAGCCGCACTATTCGTATTGCTGGCGGTGTCACGAACTCCCCGGTCTGGCTGCAGATATTCGCCGATATCTTCCAGGCCACGCTGGAAATCGTTGACGTCAAAGAGCACGGGACCCTGGGTACCGCGATGACCGCCGCCGTCATGGTGGGCTGGTTTGCGGAGGTATTTGCGGCCTCAAACGACATGGTCCATGTCTCACGCACCGTCTCCCCTAATCCGGAAAACCACCGGGTCTACCAGACCAAATACCAGCTTTATAAAAACCTGTTATCAGAAATGCAGTCGCCGTGGAAAAGCTGCAGCAACTACATCGCGCACTAAGTGAGGAAAAAATGGATCTGAATTTAACGAATCGTACGGCCATCGTGACAGGCGGCGCAACCGGCCTGGGGAAAGAGTTTGTTCTTTCTCTCGCCAAAGAAGGCGTCAATATCTGCTTTACCTATATGCGTGAGGAAGAGCATCCCGAACGGCTGATCGAAACGGTGAAGGCCAGCGCGAACGTAGAGATCATCGCGGTCAAAACCGATCTCTCTGACGAGCAGAGCCGGGAAAATCTGTTTGCCACCTGTATCGACAGACTGGGCAAAGCCGACATTCTGGTGAATAACGCCGGGATCTGGCTGAGCGGCTACGTCACCGAGATCAGCCCGCAGGACTGGGATCTGGTGATGAATGTCAATCTGAAAGCCATCTTCCATCTCAGCCAGCTGTTTGTAAATCACTGCCTGCAGCATGACCAGATGGGCAGCATTCTGAATATTACCTCGCAGGCCGCGTTCCACGGCTCCACGACGGGACATGCGCACTACGCGGCAAGTAAGGCCGGCCTGGTCGCCTTTGCTATCTCTCTGGCGCGGGAAGTCGCCAAACAAAAAATCAATGTGAACAATATCGCCGTCGGGATCATGGATACTGCGATGATCCGTAAGAACATTGAGCAAAACCCTGACTATTACGTCAGTCGTATTCCGGTGGGCCGCGTGGCCCAGCCGCAAGAAATTGCCGACATCGGAGTCTTCATGGTTTCTCCTAAGACCAGCTATATGACGGGAGCAACTCTGGACGTTACCGGCGGTATGTTGATGCGTTAATCTAGGGAGAATCATTATGAAATGTCTGGCAATTGCCGATCTGTTTATCAATACAGCGATGATGGAATCAGGACTGAAAGCGCTCAGGGATAAGGGAATTGAAGTAGAAATACGCGAGTGGTCACATGACTCCGTTGAGAAACTTCAGGAAGATAATCTGCGGGTTGAACAGGAAGGAGCAGAAGCCGTGGCCTTACCGGAAGCGCTGCTTCAGGGAACGGATGATATTGACATCCTGATCACTCAGTTTGCCCCCGTCAATACTGCGGTGTTCGATAAACTACCAAAGCTGAAATATCTAGGCGTGCTCCGCGGTGGCGTGGAAAACGTGAATCTTCAGGTGGCGAACGCCCGGGGCGTTGAGGTGATAAACACACCGGGGCGTAACGCTCGCAGCGTCGCCGAATTCACGGTCGGCATGATCCTGACGGAAATGCGCAATATCGCCCGTTCACACGATGCCCTCCGTGACAAATACTGGCGTAAAGACAGTCCGAACCATCAGGCGATCCCGGAGCTTGGCGGAAAAGTCGTGGGGCTGGTTGGCCTCGGTCATATTGCCCAACTGGTTGCGGGATTTCTCAGCGGCTTTGGCACGGAGATTATCTTTTACGATAAGTACGTTGCAGACCATGAACGTTATGAGAAAGTCGATTCTCTGGACGAACTGGTACAACGCGCCGACGTTATCTCGTTACATGCTCGCCTGACGCCGGAAACCGAAAATCTGATTAACGCACACCATTTCGCGCTAATGAAGCGCAGTGCCATCATTGTTAACACGGCACGCTCCGGGTTAATCAATGAAAAAGAGATGATTGATGCGCTCAGATCCGGGCAAATCATGGGCGCCGCGCTTGATACCTTTGATGACGAGCCACTCCCTGACGACAGTGCATTCTATACACTGAATAACGTGACCATTACGCCGCATATTGCCGGGAGTACCATTGACGCATTCAGTAATTCGCCCAAACTCTTCGCTGAGATCCTTTTAAAGAAACTCAGTTAAATACTAAAAGAACCATTAAAGGTATTAACAGGGCCCAATGGGCACGGGTTAACTCGTGCCCAATTCGCCCGCCTTTTAAGGAATCATTATGGATATTATCAACAGCATTATTAGTCTGGGGGCATCAGTAATGATGCCAGTAATATTCTTTATTATCGCGCTTTGCTTTGGCGTTAAAATCGGTACGGCATTTAAAGCAGGAATGCTGGTAGGCATTGGTTTTGAAGGGGTGGGGCTGGTGATTGGCCTGCTGCTGACAAATCTGGGCCCCGCATCGCAGGCGATGGTTGAGCGTATCGGCCTGCAGTTAACGGTCGTTGATACCGGTTGGCCTACCGCATCGACCATTGGCTGGGGTTCGCCGCTGATGCTGCCCGTCGTGGTGGGCTTTATCGTCATCAACTTGGCTATGCTTCTGTTGAAATTAACCAAAACGGTGAATATCGATATTTTTAACTACTGGATTTTCCTGATCATGGGGTCTGTGGTCTATGCCGGAACGGGAAATTACTGGCTTTCGGTCGGTATTACATTCGCTATTTTTGTGTTGACGCTATTGGCGGCAGATTTAACGGCTCCATATTTACAAAAAAACTATAATCTTAAAGGGATATCATTCCCACATCTTACCTGTATAGCTTACGTGCCGTTTGGCATTGCCTGTAATTACATCATTGATAAGATCCCGCTTATCAATAAAATCAATTTCGATCCGGAAAGTATTAATAAAAAATTCGGCGTTTTTGGCGAGCCTCTTACCCTGGGATTTGTGCTGGGACTGCTGTTGGCCTTCCTGGCGGGATATGACGTTTCTGCTGCCGTTTCACTGGCCATTAAGGTTTCAGCCGCCATGCTGCTACTGCCTAAAATGATTGAAATTCTGGTGCAGGGATTGTTGATTGTCCGTGATGCCGCTGAAGCAAAACTGAAGGCTAAATTCCCGGGGCGCGATTTTTACATCGGGATGGATACGGCGTTACTGATCGGTGAACCTTCGGTACTGGCGACCGGTCTGCTGTTAATCCCTATGGCTGTGGTGCTGTCTATCATTCTGCCCGGCAACCGCGTACTGCCCTTTGTCGATCTGGCTTCATTAATGTTCCTGCTGGCAATGGTCACGCCGTTCTGTAAACGAAATATGTTCCGCATGTTCATAACCGGAACCCTGATCGTGACCTGCATCCTGTATGTCGGGACGGACATTTCGCAAGAATACACTCAGGCGGCGGTGAACTCGCATATTCCAGTGCCGGAAGGGATGGCCGAGATCACCAATATCGTCGGCGGCGCCACGACGCCTGTCGGCTGGCTGGCCGTCAAGTTTGGCGAGTTTTTTAGCGCCACACCTTAGTACAAAACCACACAAGTAAACAGAGGGCAAACTGCTGCCCTCTGTTTCTTCCTCTTATACTGTGCACTGAATAGCTGGCTCAGCTACGCCCCTGGTTTGAACATCTGACCAGCGCGTCCGCCCCCTGCGCGGCGAGGTGGTTCATTTCTTTTGTGCCCCCTCCTCTTTTCAACCCAACCTGCTATGCTCCTTCTTTCATTATTCTCTGGAGATCCCGATGCTGACCATCTGGGGCCGAAAAACCTCCTCTAACGTGCAGGCGCTGATGTGGTGTGTTGGCGAGCTTGGGTTGGACTATCTCCGGTTCGACGTGGGGCATCGCTATGGCGGTACCGACAGCGAGGCGTTTTATCAGCTCAATCCCAATCGTACGGTGCCAGTGCTGCAGGATGACGAAAATCCGCCGCTGTGGGAAACCGGCGCGATCCTTCGCTATTTAGCCAGTCGCTACGCCGACGACGCCTTCTGGCCGGGCGAACTGCTGGCTCGTACTGAGGTTGATCGCTGGGCCGAGTGGTCAAAGCAGAATATCGCCCTCGGCTTTACGGCGCCGGTGTTCTGGCGCGTGGTGCGCACGCCCGCCGCCGAGCGGGATCCGCAGGCCATCGCCGCGGCGGTGACGGCCCTGGAGCAAAAGCTGGCGATTGCCGAGGCACGTCTCTCCGGCAGTCGCTATCTGGTGGGCGATACCTTCACCCTGGCCGATATCCAGTTTGGCCATGTGCTGTACCGCTACTTTGCAATCGATATCACCCGTCGTCCCCTCCCCCATCTTGCGGCGTATTATGCACGGCTAACCGCACGGCCCGCCTTTCGCCAGCACGTCATGGTCAGCTACGACGAACTGAAGGTCTGAAGATGGTCGGTAGCGCCTTACGACGCTACCGACATGCCGGTTAACGCGCCATCAGGACAAACACGCCCCAGCCGAGATATTCCCGGGTCCAGGTGACGTGGTGTAGCGGCGCAGTGGTCAACTGCTGGCGAACCTCCGGCGCGAAGTCATCGTGCGGATTGGCCTCCAGCCAGCGGCGCATCGTCAGCCATTTCGCCGCTTCATAACGATCCCAGCCCTCCTGGTCGGCCAGCACCATCTCCACCACGTCATAGCCCAGTTCGCCAAAGTGAGCGACCAGCGCCGGCAGCGTCAGGAAGTCATCGGGTGACTGCGCGCCGCAGGCAACCGCCTCTTCCGCCGTGGCGGGGCGTTTGCGCCACCATGGCTCGCCGATAAGCAGCATGCCGCCTGGGTTAAGACTCTGCTTCAGTAGCGCAATCGTGCCTGCCACTCCGCCGCCGATCCACGTTGCCCCCACGCAGGCGGCAATATCGCACGGCTGGCTGGCGACATATCCGCTGGCATCCTGGTGCACAAAGGTCACCCGGTCGCTCACCCCGAGCGCCTCTGCCCGGGCGGCCGCCTGCTGACTGAATAGCAGACTCATGTCCACCCCGGTGCCGACGATCTGATGATCGCGCGCCCAGCTACAGAGCATCTCGCCGGAGCCGCTGCCGAGGTCAAGAATGGTGGTGCCCGGCGCCATTCGCAGCGCCCGTCCCAGCGTGGCGTACTTTTCCGGGGTAAAAGGGTTATGAATACGGTGTTCGCTTTCACTGATAGTAAAAATGCGAGGGATATCGATCATGGGTGTTTCTCCTTGAGAGCCATACGCCCGGGCAGCGACCCTGCCCGGGTCGCTGTATCAGCGGTTGTCCGCCTGTGCGCGAACGTTATTCAAACCGGTGGTGTTGATCCGGTACGGCTGGCCATTCACCGACTTAATCAGCTTTTTGGTTTTGAGCTTTTTGAAGACCGCGAGGGTACAGTCGCTCAGCAACAGCCCTTCCCGGGTGTAGCATTCGACGGCGGTAATGCGGCCGGAGGTATCGCGGACGTGCGCAATACGGCCACCTTTGGCGAGTACGTGTAAGGTCCGTTGTTCCTGACGGGATAAATTCATACTGAAACCTGTTCATTATCATGTGCGAAAACATGCCTACACCCGCAGGTGTGTGCGTAAGGTTTAAGCGCAGCGATAATCAGTCCGGCCTGGGCAGGTCGGGAAGCTGATTATCTGATAATGACATTCTCCAGCATCGAAGCCTCGGTGAGCATTGAAAGGTATTTACCGGCTGAATATTAACACCTTCATCTGGTAAGGGTATTGTGCAGATTAAAAACTGTGACCGGTATTACGATTTCCCGTCAGCCTACCCCCATTTTTTGCGCTATCCGCCGCTCGCTCTATTCCTCAACTTTCACCACCACCTTATCCCCCTCCCGCATTGTTAAATAATTGTTGCCAGATCACAAAATGGAAACAAAAAGGCTATTTCGTACGCATTTTATAAAAATGTAGATATTTTTAATTTATGGCTACGAAATGAACATCACCCTGACCTTACAGCGAGGAACGATCCTGATGAACGCCCTGACCGCAGTAAAACCGACACCCGCGCCGTTAGCCCAGCAATACCCTGGCTTTACCGTCTCCCCTTCCGCCCAGTCGCCGCGCCTGCTGGAGCTCACCTTTTCCGCGGACACCACCACCCAGTTTCTGCAGCAGGTCGCGCAGTGGCCGGTGCAGGCGCTGGAGTACAAATCTTTCTTACGCTTCCAGGTGGGCAAGATCCTCGACGATCTGTGCGGCAACCAGCTGCAGCCGCTGCTGATCAAAACATTGCTCGATCGCGCGGAAGGCGCGCTGCTGATCAACGGCGAAGGGATCGATAACGTCAGCCAGGCCGAAGAGATGGTCAAGCTGGCCACCGCCGTCGCCCACCTGATTGGCCGTTCCAACTTCGACGCCATGAGCGGCCAGTATTACGCCCGCTTCGTGGTGAAAAACGTCGATAATTCCGACAGCTACCTGCGCCAGCCGCACCGGGTGATGGAGCTGCACAACGACGGTACCTACGTCGAAGAGCAAACCGACTACGTGCTGATGATGAAGATCGACGAGCAGAACATGCAGGGCGGCAATTCCCTGCTGCTGCATCTCGACGACTGGGAGCACCTCGACGAATTCTTCCGCGACCCGCTCGCCCGCCGCCCGATGCGCTGGGCCGCGCCGCCGAGCAAAAACGTCAGCAAAGATGTTTTCCACCCGGTGTTCGACGTCGACCAGCTGGGTCGCCCGGTGATGCGCTATATCGACCAGTTCGTCCAGCCGAAAGATTTCGAAGAAGGCACCTGGCTGAGCCGCCTCTCCGACGCGCTGGAGACCAGCAAAAACATTCTTTCTATACCGGTGCCGGTAGGCAAATTTCTGTTGATTAACAACCTGTTCTGGCTGCACGGCCGCGACCGCTTTACGCCGCACCCGGACCTGCGCCGCGAGCTGATGCGCCAGCGCGGCTACTTTGCGTATTCCACGAATCATTACCAGACTCATCAATAAGGGTTTTCAGGCGAAGGAATTGAGCGGATGTATGATTTCGTGATTATCGGCGGCGGCATCATCGGCATGTCGACCGCCATGCAGTTAATTGAGATTTACCCGGACGCCCGCATTGCGCTGCTGGAAAAAGAGTCCGGCCCGGCCTGCCATCAGACCGGCCACAACAGCGGCGTGATCCACGCCGGGGTGTATTACACCCCCGGCAGCCTCAAGGCGCAGTTTTGCCTCGCCGGCAACCGCGCTACCAAGGCCTTTTGCGAGCAGAACGGCATCCGCTATGACGTCTGCGGCAAGATGCTGGTCGCCACCTCGCCGCTGGAGATGGAGCGGATGCGAGCCTTGTGGGATCGCACCGCCGCCAACGGCCTGCAGCGCGAGTGGCTAAGCGCCGGGGAGCTACGCGAGCGCGAACCGAACATCAGCGGGCTCGGCGGGATCTTCGTCCCTTCCAGCGGCATCGTCAGCTACCGCGACGTGGCGGCGGCGATGGCGAAGAACTTCGAATCGAAAGGCGGCGCCATCGTCTACAATGCCGAAGTCAGCGCCCTGAAAGAACACGCCAGCGGCGTGGTGATCCGTACCCGTCAGGGCGGTGAGTATGAGGCCTCGACGCTGATTACCTGCTCCGGGCTGATGGCCGATCGGCTGGTGAAAATGCTCGGCGTCGATCCCGGGTTTATCATCTGCCCGTTCCGCGGGGAGTATTTCCAGCTTGCCCCGCAGCACAATCAGATCGTCAACCATCTGATCTATCCGATCCCCGATCCGGCGATGCCGTTCCTCGGCGTCCACCTGACCCGCATGATCGACGGCAGCGTCACCGTCGGCCCCAACGCCGTGCTGGCCCTGAAGCGCGAAGGCTATCGCAAGCGTGATATCTCGCTGGCCGATACCCTGGAGATCCTCACCTCGCCCGGCATCCGCCGGGTGCTGCAAAACAACCTGCGCTCCGGACTGGGCGAAATGAAGAATTCGCTGTGCAGAAGCGGCTATCTGCGGCTGGTGCAGAAATACTGCCCGAGCCTGACGCTCAGCGATTTACGCCCGTGGCCGGCCGGCGTGCGGGCGCAGGCGGTGTCGCCGCAGGGCAAACTGATCGACGATTTTCTCTTTGTCACCACCGCGCGTTCCATTCACACCTGTAACGCGCCGTCGCCGGCGGCGACGTCGGCTATCCCGATCGGCGCGCATATCGTCAGCAAGGTGCAGACCCTGCTGGCCAGCCAGAGCAATCCCGGACGCACGCTGCGTGCGGCACGTAGCGTGGAGACACTACACGCCGCTTTTACCCGTTAACCCCCTGAAGACAGGAAGCGATTATGCAACTCAACGATATGACTCTGTTTCGCCAGCAGGCGCTGATTGATGGTCAGTGGCGCGATGCGCCCAACGGCGACGTGATTGCGGTGACCAACCCGGCCAACGGCGAGCAGCTCGGCAGCGTGCCGAAAATGGGCGCCGACGAAACCCGACAAGCGATCGAGGCCGCTAACCGCGCCCTTCCCGCCTGGCGTGCCCTCACCGCCAAAGAGCGGGCGAACATTCTGCGCCGCTGGTTCGATCTTATGATGGAGAATCAGGACGATCTCGCTCGTCTGATGACCCTCGAGCAGGGGAAACCGCTGGCGGAAGCCAAAGGTGAAATCAGCTACGCCGCCTCCTTTATTGAGTGGTTCGCCGAAGAAGGTAAGCGCATTTACGGCGACACCATTCCTGGCCACCAGGCCGACAAGCGCCTGCTGGTGATTAAGCAGCCCATCGGCGTTACCGCCGCCATCACCCCGTGGAACTTCCCGGCGGCGATGATCACCCGCAAAGCGGGCCCGGCGCTGGCTGCGGGCTGCACCATGGTCCTGAAACCGGCCAGCCAGACGCCGTTTTCTGCGCTGGCGCTGGCCGAACTGGCGAATCGCGCCGGGATCCCCGCCGGGGTGTTCAACGTGGTCACCGGCTCAGCCGGCGCGGTCGGCGGCGAACTGACCAGTAACCCGCTGGTGCGCAAGCTCTCCTTTACCGGCTCGACCGAGATTGGCCGCCAGCTGATGGAGCAGTGCGCGAAAGACATCAAAAAAGTCTCCCTGGAGCTGGGCGGCAACGCGCCGTTTATCGTCTTCGACGATGCCGACCTCGACAAAGCCGTCGAGGGGGCGCTGGCGTCGAAGTTCCGCAACGCCGGGCAGACCTGCGTTTGCGCCAACCGCCTGTACGTCCAGGACGGGGTATATGAACGTTTCGCCGAGAAGCTGCAGCAGGCGGTGGAAAAACTGCGCATTGGCGACGGCCTGCAGGACGGGGTCACCACCGGCCCGCTGATCGACGAGAAAGCCGTCGCCAAAGTTGAAGAACACATTGCCGACGCCATCGCCAAAGGCGCGAAGGTGGTCACCGGCGGCAAACCGCACGCCCTGGGCGGCAACTTCTTCCAGCCGACCATCCTGGTCAACGTTCCCGACAGCGCCAAAGTGGCGAAAGAGGAGACCTTCGGCCCGCTGGCCCCGCTGTTCCGCTTTAAAGATGAAGCCGACGTCATTGCCCAGGCCAACGATACCGAGTTCGGCCTCGCCGCCTATTTCTACGCCCGCGATCTGAGCCGCGTTTTCCGCGTCGGCGAAGCGCTGGAGTACGGCATCATCGGCATCAATACCGGCATTATCTCCACCGAAGTCGCTCCGTTCGGCGGCGTTAAGGCCTCCGGCCTCGGCCGCGAAGGGTCGAAGTACGGTATCGAAGACTACTTAGAAATCAAATACATGTGTATTGGCCTTTAACAGGAGTGTCGGATGAACAGCAATAAAGCATTAATGGCGCGTCGCAGCGACGCGGTCCCGCGCGGCGTCGGCCAGATCCATCCTATCTTCGCCGAGCGCGCGGAGAACTGCCGGGTGTGGGACGTCGAAGGGCGGGAATATCTCGATTTTGCCGGCGGTATCGCGGTGCTCAATACCGGCCACCTGCATCCGCAGATTGTCGCCGCCGTGGAGGACCAGCTGAAAAAGCTGTCCCATACCTGCTTCCAGGTGCTGGCCTACGAGCCCTACCTGGCGCTGTGCGAAAAGATGAACCAGAAGGTGCCAGGTGATTTCGCCAAGAAAACCCTGCTGGTCACCACCGGGTCGGAAGCGGTGGAGAACGCGGTGAAGATCGCCCGCGCGGCAACCGGGCGCAGCGGCGCTATCGCCTTCACCGGCGCCTATCACGGCCGTACCCACTACACCCTGTCGCTGACCGGTAAAGTGAATCCTTACTCCGCCGGTATGGGCTTAATGCCGGGCCACGTCTATCGCGCCCTCTACCCGTGCGCGCTGCACGGCGTCAGCGATGACGAGGCGATCGCCAGCATCCATCGCATCTTCAAAAACGATGCCGCGCCGGAAGATATCGCCGCCATCATTATCGAGCCGGTGCAGGGTGAAGGCGGATTCTATGCCGCCTCCCCGGCCTTTATGCAGCGCCTGCGCGCCCTGTGCGACGAGCACGGCATTATGCTCATCGCCGATGAGGTTCAGAGCGGCGCGGGCCGCACCGGTACCCTGTTCGCCATGGAGCAGATGGGCGTCGCGGCGGATATCACCACCTTCGCCAAATCCATCGCCGGCGGTTTCCCGCTGGCGGGCGTCACCGGCCGCGCGGAAGTGATGGACGCCATCGCCCCCGGCGGACTGGGCGGCACCTACGCTGGCAACCCCATCGCCTGCGCCGCCGCCCTGGCGGTATTGCAGATTTTCGAGCAGGAAAACCTGCTGGAAAAAGCCAACCAGCTCGGCGATACCCTGCGCCAGGGCCTGCTGGCGATCGCTGAAAATCATCCGGAGATCGGCGATGTCCGCGGTCTGGGAGCGATGATCGCCATCGAGCTGTTTGAAGAGGGCGACCACAGCAGACCGAATGCAAGACTCACGGCGGATATCGTCGCCCGCGCGCGCGACAAAGGCCTGATCCTGCTCTCCTGCGGGCCGTACTACAACGTACTGCGCATCCTGGTGCCACTGACCATCGAAGAGGCGCAGATCGAGCAGGGGCTGAAGATCATCGCCGACTGCTTTACCGAGGCGAAACAGGCATAAAACAACAGATATGCGGACACGAAGTACGTTAGTAAGGGAATGAAGACGAGACCTGCAAAACAATAATTATACGCGTGCCCCGGCGCGGGAATGTCGGGGCGCTCTCCCAGGTGACACACTTCGAGAGGGTAAATGATGGGGCAACTGTCGCAATCACAGGATTTAGGGGCGGGACTGAAGTCGCGCCACGTCACAATGTTATCTATCGCCGGGGTGATCGGCGCGAGTTTATTTGTCGGATCCAGCGTCGCCATTGCCGAGGCGGGCCCGGCGGTGCTGCTGGCCTATCTGTTTGCCGGGCTGCTGGTGGTGATGATTATGCGTATGCTGGCCGAAATGGCGGTCGCCACGCCGGATACCGGCTCCTTTTCCACCTATGCTGATAAAGCCATCGGCCGCTGGGCGGGGTATACCATCGGCTGGCTGTACTGGTGGTTTTGGGTCCTGGTTATTCCGCTGGAAGCCAATATCGCGGCGATTATTTTGCATTCATGGGTGCCGGGCGTCCCGGTGTGGTTGTTCTCCCTGGTCATCACCCTCGCCCTCACCGGCAGTAACCTGCTGAGCGTCAAAAACTACGGCGAATTCGAGTTCTGGCTGGCGCTGTGCAAAGTGGTCGCTATTCTGGCGTTTATCGTACTGGGCGCGGTCGCCATTACCGGTTTTTATCCCTATGCCGAGGTGAGCGGCATTTCGCGGCTGTGGGATCACGGCGGCTTTATGCCCAACGGCTTCGGCGCGGTGCTCAGCGCGATGCTGATCACCATGTTCTCGTTTATGGGCGCGGAGATTGTCACCATTGCCGCCGCCGAATCAGATACTCCGGATAAACATATCGTGCGCGCCACCAACTCGGTGATCTGGCGTATCTCTATTTTTTATCTGTGCTCGATCTTTATCGTCGTCGCCCTCATCCCGTGGAATATGCCGGGGCTGAAGAGCATCGGCTCCTACCGCTCGGTGCTCGAGCTGCTGCATATTCCCTATGCCAAGCTGATTATGGACGGCGTGATCCTCCTGTCGGTCACCAGCTGTCTGAACTCGGCGCTGTATACCGCTTCGCGGATGCTCTACTCCCTGAGCCGCCGCGGCGATGCGCCGGCCATCATGGGCCGGACCAACCGCAGCAAAACGCCGTACGTGGCGGTGCTCCTCTCCACCGGCGCGGCATTCCTCACCGTGGTGGTGAACTACTACGCGCCTGCCAAGGTGTTTAAATTCCTCATCGACAGCTCCGGCGCCATCGCTCTGCTGGTCTATCTGGTGATCGCCGTTTCGCAACTGCGGATGCGTAAAATCCTTCAGGCGCAAGGTGGCGAGATCCGTCTCAGAATGTGGCTCTATCCGTACCTGACCTGGCTGGTGATCGCCTTTATCACCTTCGTGTTGGTGGTGATGCTGTTCCGTCCGGCGCAGCAGCTGGAGGTGCTCTCTACCGGCCTGTTAGCATTGGGAATTATTTGTACGGTACCGATTATGTCGCGCTGGAAAAAGCTGGTATTGTGGCAAAAACTGCCGCTGCAAAATACGCGTTAACCCTCTTCCCGGCGCCCGCCGGGAAGAGTATTCAGGAGTAAGAACATGACCGCCATTCCCCAAGCGACGGCCATTGACGGATACCGTTGGTTAAAAAACGACATCATCCGCGGGGTCTACCAACCCGATGAGAAGCTGCGGATGAGCCTGTTGACCTCGCGCTATGCCCTGGGGGTCGGTCCGCTGCGCGAGGCGCTTTCGCAGCTGGTGGCCGAGCGGCTGGTGACGGTGGTCAATCAGAAAGGCTATCGGGTAGCGCCCATGTCGGAACAGGAGCTTCTCGATATCTTCGACGCGCGCGCCAACATGGAAGCCATGCTGGTGCGCCTCGCCATTGAGCGCGGCGGCGATGAGTGGGAAGCCGAGCTGCTGGCTCGCGCCCATCTGCTCAACAAGCTGGAGTCGTGCGAAGCGAGTGAGCACTTACTCGATGAATGGGACCAGCGCCATCAGGCATTTCACACCGCCATCGTCGCCGGCTGCGGTTCGCAGTATCTGCTGCAGATGCGCGAACGGCTGTTCGACCTGGCGGCCCGCTACCGCTTCATCTGGCTGCGCACCACTGTGCTGTCGGTGGAGATGCTGGAAGATAAGCATGTCCAGCATCAGACTCTGGTGGACGCTATTCTGGCGCGCGACGCTGAACAGGCCAGCGCGCTGATGCGCGAGCACTTACTGACTCCGATCCCGATTATTCAGCAGGCGATGGCCGGCAAGCTGCAGCCGCAGGTAGTGTGAGTCAGATGGCGGGGTTGAGCGTAGGGGTATGGCGGCAACGTCTTCGTCACGCTCCTCCACGCCGCACGGGCGTGGAGAAATCGTATCCGTAGATCAATCAAGCCCGCAGACGAACCGGCTCGCTGAAATCGTCGGCCGGTTCCAGCTTCAGATTAAACGTGGTCAGCAGCGCTGCCGCGCGCTCGTGAAATTCGCGCAGCGTTTTTTCCAGTCTGTCGCTCACTTCCGGGTCGTCAATGTCGACCGCCTGCCATGACCCTTCTTTATTGAACAGACCAAACTGGTAGCTATAGGTGAAACGTGACTCTTGTGCTTCCATTTCCATCCACCAGCCCCAGAATTCACGCTTCTCCGGCGCGGGCTTAACATTGACGCAAACTGCCAGGCAATCGAAAAAGAAACGGTTGTCATGGCACTGCTCTTCGCGAATGTAAGGCCCTAGCGCCGTGAATTTCTTGATCAACTTACTTTTCAGGTGTCCACTCGGTAACGTCATTGCGATCTCCTTTAGTGATGCAACTGTTTTACCAAACCAATAGAATTTAGCAATAAATTAACCAAATCTATGATTGATCCAGCGGGCGATCTGTCGCAATGCGTGATCAAAATTGCGATACACCGGGTTAAACGGGATCTCCAGCAGTTTGCCATCGGCAGATGACGAGGTGATTAACCGCGACTCCTCTTCAGGGCTGAACGGATCATCCTTCCAGAAGCCGGAGAGCATCGGCGTCGGGCAACGGCGCCCCAGCAGTCCCTGGGTTTTGAGCGAATAGCGATTGAGCTCCACGCGCAGCGCTTCATCGGATGCGTCATGCATGCCCAGCCGCGAGGCCAGCACGTCGAGATACATCTCCGGCACGCGCCCCTGATGCAGGGGATCCACCAGCAGACCGTGGACCACCGGCCCCAGACAGGCTACGGCCTTCAGCCGCTGCGGCTCCAGGTAACCGAGACGCACCGCGATATTGGCGCCAAAGCGGAAGCCGAAGGCGGCGACTCGGGTATGGTCAATCCACGGCACATTTTCCAGATGGCGCAGCGCGTGCTGATGCAGCAGGCTGGTGTCCTGATTCAGCGTCCATTTTGATGAGAAGCCGATGGAGGGCATATCAAGGGTCAGCATGGCAATGCCGAGCGGTGAGAAGTAGTTTTCATACAGGTTGTAATAATCGGTCTGCAGCGAGTCCAGCCCCCCGCACATCAGCACCGTCGGAAACGGCCCCTCGCCTTTCGGCATATGCAAAAAGCCGGTTATCGGCGAGCCGCCAGGGATAGTAAACTCCAGCTCGCGCAGGGCGCCAGGCAGTCGCTGGGCGGCCTCTTCATACGCCCGGTTGGCTAAAGCCTGCGCCTGTTCCGCCAGCTCATCGCCTTTGATATGCGGATAAGCGGCAATGCTGTACAAGTTCGAAGCATGCAGCCAGTGGCGGCCGCTCAGCAAAGGATCGGCTTCCTGCCCGGCCTTTTGCTGCCACTGCATGGCTTCTTTCGCCCACTCAAAAATCCAGTTGCCGCCGCGATAGCCGATAACGGTATCGAACAGCTCGGGATCGGTTCGTTCGGCCTCGCTCATCACAATGCGCGCTTGCACATCGAGGATCTCCTGCGGGGTTACGCCGCGCCAGATCCACATTAAGCGATTGATCAGACGGTACCAGTGATCGACGTGATTGCCGCTCAGCGCTGACTGCATCGCCTGGGGTTTTCCGGCAGAAAACCGGCGCACCAGCGTAGAGGTTTCTGGATGTTTGAAGCGAGGTTTAAACAGCGTTTCGCTAAGGTTAGCCTGTGACATGTGCAGTCTCCGTCGTAGTGCCACTCCGGATATTGTAACCTGCTAAAGGATAAAAAAAACCACGCCCGGCAAGCCGGGCGTGGTAAATAGCACTGTCCTGAAGAATTAACGACCTGCGATAGGCGGTACAAACACCACGCCCATATCCCACGGCTGTTCAATCCAGGTATCCTGCGGAATATCAACCACGTAATCATCAACCAGCGGACGGCCTGCCGGTTTGGCGAAAATGGTGACAAAGTGCGCTTTGGGATACATTTCGCGGATCGCCACAGCGGTCCCGCCGGTATCCACCAGATCGTCGATAACAATAAAGCCTTCGCCATCGCCTTCCGCACGTTTCAGCACTTTCAGCTCGCGCTGGTTATCATGGTCGTAGCTGGAGATGCATACGGTATCAACATGACGAATGCCCAGTTCACGCGCCAGTAACGCTCCCGGTACCAGTCCGCCGCGGCTAACGGCAATAATGCCTTTCCATTGCTCAACCGGCAGCAGACGGCTGGCCAGTTTGCGGGCGTGAATCTGCAACATGTCCCAGGTGACGACGTATTTTTCGCTCATGTGAAGTGTCCCAGCCTGTGTAATACGGCTTAAATAATGTTCGAGGGGGAAAATGGTTGCGCGAGATTATAGAGATCTGACGCACTAAAAACCAGTGTTAAGCGGTTTGCGCAACGCTTTTTGCGTTGTTTACACTACCTGCGGCGGTGGAAAGTGGTATTCTCAACCCCATCGCGCAAGCCCGGGCTTGTTGTGTATTTTAACGCTAACCCTCGTCCTGCAACCGCTGTATGCAGGAGTCTGTAAGGAGACTTACCGTGTCTGAACTGTCTCAACTATCCCCGCAGCCGCTTTGGGATATTTTTGCCAAGATTTGCTCCATCCCGCACCCGTCCTATCACGAAGAACAGCTCGCCGAGCACATTATGGGTTGGGCAAAAGAAAAAGGCTTACATGCGGAACGCGACCAGGTTGGCAACATTCTGATTCGTAAAGGCGCGACTGCCGGTATGGAAAACCGTAAGCCGGTAGCGCTGCAGGCGCACCTCGATATGGTGCCGCAGAAAAATAACGACACCATCCACGACTTCGCCAAAGATCCGATTCAGCCGTACATTGACGGCGAATGGGTGAAAGCGCGCGGCACCACGCTGGGCGCGGACAACGGTATCGGGATGGCGTCCGCACTGGCGGTACTGGCCGACGACAGCGTCGCTCACGGCCCGCTGGAAGTGCTGCTGACCATGACCGAAGAAGCCGGCATGGACGGTGCCTTCGGTCTGCAGGCCAACTGGCTGCAGGCCGATATCCTGATCAACACCGACTCCGAAGAAGAAGGCGAAATCTACATGGGTTGCGCCGGCGGGATCGATTTCACCTCTAACCTGGCGCTGACCCGCGAAGCGATTCCGGCCGGGTTCCAGAGCTTTAAAGTCACCTTAAAAGGGCTGAAAGGCGGCCACTCCGGCGGTGATATTCACCTTGGTCTGGGTAACGCCAACAAGCTGCTGTCGCGCTTCCTCGCCGGCCACGCCGATGAGCTGGATCTGCGTCTGGTCGATTTCAACGGCGGCACGTTGCGCAACGCCATCCCGCGTGAAGCTTACGCTACTGTCGCCGTCGCCGCGGATAAAGCCGATGCGCTGAAAGCGCTGGTGAATACTTACCAGGCGCTGCTGAAAAACGAGCTGGAGGCCAAAGAGAAGAACCTGGTGGTGCTCCTGGAAGCGGTCGATAACGACAAAGCGGCGCTGACTCAGGCTTCCCGCGACACTTTCATCCGTCTGCTGAACGCCACGCCGAACGGGGTTATCCGCAACTCTGACGTGGCGAAAGGCGTAGTGGAAACTTCGCTGAACGTCGGCGTCGTCACCATGACCGATGACAACGTACAGATCCACTGCCTGATCCGCTCGCTGATCGACAGCGGCAAAGACTACGTGGTCAGCATGCTGGATTCTCTGGGTAAGCTGGCGGGGGCGAAAACCGAAGCCAAAGGCGCTTACCCTGGCTGGCAACCGGACGCCAATTCGCCGGTGATGCACCTGGTGCGCGAGACCTATCAGCGTCTGTTCAACAAGACGCCGAACATCCAGATCATCCACGCCGGTCTGGAATGCGGCCTGTTCAAAAAACCGTATCCGGAAATGGACATGGTCTCCATCGGGCCGACCATTACTGGTCCACACTCTCCGGATGAGCAGGTACATATCGAAAGCGTCGGCCAGTACTGGACGCTGCTGACCGAGCTGCTGAAAGCCATTCCGGCTAAATAAGCACTACCACCGGCGGCAGTCCGCCGCCGGTTTTTCACCCGCCTCACCTTAGCGACCCGCGCTTTCCATCCGGTAGTTAATAAACCACTCTCCGCGCGCCGCTACCCGCTGCTCAGCCACCACCTTAAAGCCATGGGCTGTAAAACAGGGTTTCGCCGTAATGCTGGCGTCCACCGTCAGGATTTGCGCAGGATACTGAGCGCAGAGCGCCTCGATAAGCGCGCCGCCAATACCCTGCCGGCCATGATCCGGCGAGACGAAGAGTAAATCGATATGCGTCCCGATGGCGGTGATAAAGCCAACCGGTTGATGCTCTACTTCCGCCACCAGCCCGATTGAATCAGCCAGCTTTTGCCGCCAGCGCGTCTCATCCACCTGCGCCCAGGCCGCAATCTGCGCCGGGGTATAGTCCCGGCTGGCCGTTTCCCGCACCGCGCGCAGAAAGATCTGGCAGAGCAGTGGCAAATCGCTGTCGCGGTAAGGGCGAATGTGCATGGTTAAATCCCTAATAAAAGCTGTCTTTCCAGCTGCGGATCGAGCAGCGTTACGTGGAGCCCAACCAGACGCACGCCACGTCCGCCACGGCGCTCATCCCAGGCCTTGTGCGCGGTGGCAATCAGATCCGCTTTGTTCAGCCGCGGCCAGACGTGCTCCTGGGTGGTCAGCTGGAAGTCATTGAATTTCAGTTTAATCCCCTGACGGGCGATCAGCAGGTCCGGTTTAACCTTCGCCAGCCGGCGCTCCAGCTCCGGGTAGAGGTTTTCGATTATCGCTTCGCACTCCGGCCATTCGTGAATATCTTCCGCCAGGGTGCGCTCCACGCCCACCGACTTGCGCTGCCGGTCGTTATGGATTTCCCGCTCATCAATCCCGTGGCTGCGCTCCCACAAAATACGGCCAAATTTACCGAAGCGCTTAAGCAGCATGGCCAGATCGCTGTTCTGCACATCGCCACAGGTACGCAGGCCCATATTTTCCAGCTTCGCTGCCGATACCTTCCCGACGCCGGGTATTTTCGCCAGCGGCAGCGCCCGCACAAACTCAGCCACCTGATGGGGAGCGATAACGAACTGGCCGTTGGGTTTATTCATGTCAGAGGCGATTTTGGCAAGAAACTTTACCGGCGCGACCCCCGCCGAGGCGGTGAGGCGCAGCTCCCGTTCAATGGTTTCGCGGATCTCCTGGGCTATCAGGGTGGCCGACCCGTGACAATGCACGCTGTCGCTGACGTCAAGATAGGCTTCATCCAGCGACAGCGGCTCAATGCGCGAGGTGTAGCGGGAGAAAATTTCGCGGATATGGTTCGAGGCTTCTTTGTAGGCATCGAAGCGGCCGGGAAGCAGTGTGAGATGCGGGCACAGCTTGAGCGCTGTCGCCGTCGGCATAGCGCTGCGCACGCCAAACTTGCGCGCAGGATAGTTCGCGGTACTAATCACGCCACGCTGTACCCGACTGCCGCCTATTGCGAGGGGGATATCGCGCAACGCCGGGTTGTCGCGCATCTCCACCGCCGCAAAGAAACAGTCCATATCGACATGGATAATTTTACGCATCGTCAGACTCAACACTGTATACCCATACAGCATAGCAAAACTCGCTGCGAATTTGATGCTTTTTTTATTTCATCGGCTAAAAAAGCGGTAAAAACATAAAAATGCAATGAATTATGTTTATTTTCATAAAGTTAACCGATGAGTCTGGAAGGTGTAATCATGAAGAAAATACTTACCGCACTTTGCCTGCTGGCCACCGCCAGCGCCTGGGCAGACCCACAGCTGATTGCCCACCGCGGCGGCACCGGCGATGCGCCGGAAAATACCCTGCCAGCGATCAAGCTGGCGCTGGAGAATAACGCTGAGGCCATTTGGGTCACCGTGCAGTTAAGCCGCGACGGCGTGCCGGTGCTCTACCGGTCAAGCGATCTTTCCACATTGACCAATAGCAAGGGCAAAGTTTCCAGTTTGACCGCCGCCGAGCTGGCGAAAGTCGATGCCGGCTGGAAATGGGGTGATGACAGCCACCCCTGGCGCGGCAAGCAGGCCACCATTCCCACGCTGCAAGCCGTTTTGCAGCAATGGCCGCACACGTTTTTCTACATCGACATTAAATCTCCGGATGCCGACCCGACCGTGATGGGCGAGCGCCTGCTTGCGGTGTTAAAAGCCACGCACAGCCTCAATCGCGTACGGGTCTATTCCACCGAAGACCGCTATATCGCCGCGCTGCCGCCGGCTATTCCCCGCTTCGTCACCCGTAGCGAAACCCGCACCAGGCTCGCCAGTATTTCGCTCAGCCATCAGTGCCAGCCTGCCAGCCAGCGCGAAGGCGAACAGTGGTATGGGCTGGAGCTGAAGCGCAAGGTAGAGGTGGTGGAGAAATTCACCCTTGGGGAAGGGATCTCCCCGGCGACGCTCACCTGGGATAAAGAGGCGATGGATTGCTTCCGCTCGCAGGGCAAAGCGCACATTATCTTCTTCGGCATCAACAGTGCGGAAGATTACCGTACGGCGAAGGCGCTGGGCGCTGACGGCGTGATGGTTGATTCCCCGGCGCAGGCGAAAAGCTGGCAGTAAGGGCGCAAAGGGAGAAAAAAGGCCGCGAAAGCGGCCTCACGTTGCTGGCATGTTGTTGCCGGGTGGCGGCTGACGCCTTTCCCGGCCTACAAAACCGAAGCAGCAGGCCCGGCAAGCGCAGCGCCTCCGGGCCAAAATGGCCAAAGATTACAAAATGCGCCGCTGCTGGCGCTGCGCCTCTCGGGCGAGACGTTTCTTACGCGCGTCGCAGGGCTCAGGACAGTCGCAGACTTTCTCCAGCCCCAGCGAGGAGATCCCGCCGCAGCTTCCCTGAATGCTCTTGCGCTTCACCAGGTAGCCCAGCGACATCCCGAGGATCACCAGCGCAAAAATCACAAAGGTTGCGACAAACACCGTCAGCATCGTCAGCCTCCAAAGTCGTCGAGCAGAATATTCTCGTCCTCGACGCCCAGATCCTTCAGCATCTTAATCACCGCGGCATTCATTACCGGCGGCCCGCACATGTAGAACTCGCAGTCTTCCGGCGCCGGGTGATCGCGCAGATAGTTCTCGTACAGAACGTTATGGATAAAGCCGGTATGCCCCGTCCAGTTATCTTCCGGCAGGGGATCGGAGAGCGCGACGTGGAAGGTAAAGTTCGGGTTATCCCGCGCCAGCTGTTCAAACTCATCATCGTAGAACATCTCGCGCAGCGAGCGCGCTCCGTACCAGAAGCTGATTTTGCGTGTGCTGTGCAGGCGCTTGAGCTGGTCGAAAATATGCGAACGCATCGGCGCCATCCCGGCGCCGCCGCCGATAAACACCATCTCGGCGTCGGTTTCTTTGGCAAAGAACTCGCCGAACGGCCCGGAAATCGTCACCTTATCACCCGGCTTCAGCGACCAGATATAGGACGACATGATCCCCGGCGGGGCATCCGGCACCTTCGGCGGCGGCGTCGCAATGCGCACGTTGAGCATAATGATACCCTTCTCTTCCGGATAGTTAGCCATCGAGTAGGCGCGCAGGGTCGGCTCTTTCACCTCGGAGACGTAGCGGAACAGGTTGAACTTGTCCCAGTCCGAGCGGTATTCATCCGGAACATCGAAGTCAGCATAGGCCACTTTATGCGGCGGGCATTCGATCTGAATATAGCCCCCCGCGCGGAACGGCACCACCTCCCCCTCCGGGATCCGCAGCTTGAGCTCTTTAATGAAAGTGGCTTTGTTATCATTGGAGATAACTTCACACTCCCATTTTTTCACACCGAAGATTTCCTCCGGTAGCTCAATCTTCATGTTCTGCTTCACCGCGACCTGGCAGGCCAGACGGCAGCCGGCTTTGGCTTCACGTTTGGTAATATGCGAAAGCTCGGTCGGCAGGATATCGCCGCCACCCTCTTTAATAGTCACCCGACACTGGCCGCAGGAGCCGCCGCCGCCGCAGGCGGAGGAGACAAAAATCCCGTTGCTCGACAGTGTGTTCAGCAGCTTATCCCCCGCCGGGGTGCGGATCTGCTTATCCGCTTCGTTATTGATCTCAATAACCACGTCGCCCGCGTTCACCAGCTTTGAGCGCGCTGCCAGGATAAGCCCCGATAGCACCAGCACAATCAGCGTGAACATCACGACGCCAAGAATAATTTCCATACTTATTCGCCCTTATAGCTGCACGCCGGAGAAGGACATAAAGCCCAGCGCCATCAACCCGGTGGTGATAAAGGTGATCCCTAACCCGCGCAAGCCGGCAGGCACGTTGGCGTACTTCATCTTTTCGCGGATCCCCGCCATCGCCACGATCGCCAGCATCCAGCCGATGCCGGAGCCGAAGCCGTAGACGATGGATTCCGGGAAGTTGTAATCACGCTGCACCATGAACGACACACCGCCAAATATCGCGCAGTTAACTGCAATCAGCGGCAGGAAGATCCCCAGCGCGTTGTATAGCGCCGGGAAGTACTTATCGAGGATCATCTCGAGGATCTGCACCAGCGCGGCGATCACCCCGATAAAGGTGATGAAGTTCAGGAAGCTGAGGTCCACCCCTTCCACCAGCGCGCCGTCGCGCAGCACCAGGTTATACACCAGGTTGTTGATCGGTACGGCAAGACCCAGCACCACCGTCACCGCAACGCCGAGGCCGAAGGCGGTGGAGACCTTTTTCGACACCGCGAGGAAGGTACACATCCCGAGGAAGAAGGCCAGCGCCATGTTTTCAACGAACACCGCGCGGACAAACAGGCTAATGTAATGAGCCATCATCGATTACTCCTTTTCCTGCTGTTCAGGCTTCCAGCTACGCAGAGCCCAAATCAGTAAACCGATAATGAAGAACGCGCTCGGCGCCAGCAGGAACAGGCCGTTCGGCTGATACCAGCCGCCGTTCTGCACCGTCTCCAGCACCGTGATCCCGAACAGCTTGCCGCTGCCGATAAGCTCGCGCAGGAAGCCGACGATAATCAGGATCGCGCCGTAGCCGAGACCGTTGCCGATACCGTCCATAAAGCTGGCCAGCGGCGGCGACTTCATAGCGTAAGCTTCGGCGCGGCCCATCACGATGCAGTTGGTGATGATAAGCCCGACGAATACCGACAGCTGCTTGGAAGTCTCATAGGCGAAAGCCCGCAGTAGCTGATCCACCACGATAACCAGCGAGGCGATGATCGCCATCTGCACGATGATGCGCACGCTGTTGGGAATGTGGTGGCGGATCATCGAGATAAACATGCTGGAGAACGCCGTCACCAGGGTTACCGCAATGGTCATCACGAAGGCGGTTTCCAGTTTAGTGGTGACCGCCAGCGCGGAACAGACGCCCAGCACCTGCAGGGCGATGGGGTTATTGGCAATGAGCGGGCCCACCAGCACGCGCTTCACCTCTTTCATATCGCTCTGTTCAGCCATTGTTCAGCCCTCCTTCACGCACCTTTTTCAGGAACGGACCAAAGCCCAGTTCACCCATCCAGAAATCGAAGCTGTGCTGTACGCCATTTGACGTCAGCGTGGCGCCCGATAAGCCATCAACCGCATGCAGGTCACCAGCGCGCGCGCCGCCTTTGACCACTCTCAGCGCCGGCATGCCGTTGTCATCCAGCACCTGCTTGCCGACAAACTGCTGGCGCCAGTTCGGGTTCTCCACTTCGCCGCCCAGCCCCGGAGTCTCCCCCTGGTCATAGTAGGTAATGCCTTTCACCGTGCGGCCATCGACATCCAGCGCTACGAAGGCGTACATCATCGACCACAGGCCATTGCCATAAATGGGCAACACCACCTGCTCAATCTTCTGCTGCGCGTCACGCACCAGGTAGATTTCCGCCAGGTTGCTGCGGCGTTTTATCCCGGCCGGATCCTGGCTGGCGTCCAGCGCCATACTCTGTTGCGGATCCTTCAGCGCCTGGGCCTGATTGAATTTTGACGGGTCTTTCTCCAGCAGCTCACCGGTCGCCAGATTCACCAGTCGCGGCGAAATGCGCGCCGCGAAGGTGTCGGCGACCGCATCAGCATCCATGCCGGGCTGCATCAGGCCGGACACCGCCAGGATATTACGCTGCTTATCCAGCGCCCGTTGCACCTGCTGGCGGGATTTCAGCCCCACGGCCGAGCCCGCTACTACAATGGAGCAGACCAGACAAAGCACCAGCACCACCAGCAGCGTTTTGCCGATGCTATCGTTACTTTTCTTCTCAGCCACGCGACTTCCTCCGCTTAATATTGGCCTGCACCACCAGGTAGTCGAACAGCGGTGCGAAGAGGTTGGCGAAGAGGATCGCCAACATCATCCCTTCCGGATAAGCCGGGTTCACCACGCGGATCAGCACGCACATCACGCCGATCAGCACGCCGTAACTCCATTTCCCTTTATCAGTAAACGAGGCGGATACCGGGTCCGTCGCCATAAACATCATGCCGAAGGCAAAGCCGCCGAGCACCAGATGCCAGTACCATGGCATAGCGAACATCGGGTTGGTGTCGGAGCCGATAACGTTAAACAGGGTGGCGGTGGCGATCATGCCGATCATTACCCCGGCGACGATGCGCCAGGACGCGACGCGGCTAAAGAGGATGATCGCTCCGCCAATCAGGATCATCAGCGTTGAAACTTCGCCAATCGAGCCCGGAATATTGCCGAGGAAGGCGTCCATCCAGCTCACCGGGATGCCGGTAGCGACGTTAACCAGCGCTTCACCGCCGCCGCTGGCCCACTGAGAGAGCGGCGTCGCGCCGGAGAAACCGTCCGCTGCCGTCCACACCAGGTCGCCGGAGATCTGCGCCGGATAGGCGAAGAACAGGAACGCGCGCCCCGCCAGCGCCGGGTTGAGGAAGTTGCGCCCGGTGCCGCCGAAAATCTCCTTAGCGATCACCACCCCGAAGGAGATCCCCAGCGCCGCCTGCCATAGCGGCAGCGTGGGCGGGACGATCAGCGCAAACAGAATCGAGGTGACAAAGAAGCCTTCGTTGATCTCATGCTTGCGCACGATAGCGAACAGCACTTCCCAGAAGCCGCCGACGATAAAGACAGTGATATAGATAGGCAGGAAGAAGACCGCGCCTAAGGTCATCATGCTCAGCCAGCCGGCGTCGGCGCTGAAGCTCACCCCTAACCACTGGGCGACGCTATAGTGCCAGTTGTTGGCGATCGCCTGCTGCAGTTGTTCGGCGCCGTAAAGCTTATGTAGCGCCGGAATGGTCTGCAGCCCGACGTTGTACATCCCCCAGAACATCGCCGGGAATACGGCAAACCACACGAGGATCATCATCCGCTTGAGGTCGATGGCGTCGCGCACGTGCGCCGCGCCGCGGGTGACCTGGCCTGGAGTGTAGAAGATGGTCGCCGCCGCCTCATACAGCGGGTAATATTTTTCCAGCTTGCCGCCGTGCGTGAAATGCGGCTCAAGTTTTTCAATCAGATGCTTTAAGCCCATCTCTTATCCTTCCTGCTCAATCCGGGTTAATACGCTGCGCAGCGCCGGGCCATATTCATACTTCCCGGGGCAGACGTAGGTGCAGAGCGCCAGATCTTCTTCATCCAGCTCCAGACAGCCCAGCGCCTGAGCGCTGTCGGTGTCCCCGGCCAGCAAATCGCGCAGCAGTATGGTCGGCAGGATATCCAGCGGCATCACCCGTTCGTAGTTGCCGATCGGCACCATCGCCCGCTCGCCGCCGTGGGTATCGGTGGAGAAATGAAAGCGCTTGCGCCTGAAGAAATGGCCTAGCGTAGTGCGGGTAATCGAGAACTTCTCTTTGCCCGGCATCACCCAGCCAAACAGCTCTTTTTCCCGACCTTCGCGAACTACGCTCACCTGCAGATGGAAACGCCCGAGGAAGGCGTGGGGGCCGTGGGCGCGGGTACCGCTAAGTACCGAGCCGGAAATGACGCGGTTTTCCCCCTCCTCCAGCTCGCCCGCCAGCAGATCGTCCAGACTGGCGCCCAGCGTCGTTTTGACCAGCCGCGGCGACTTCACCTGCGGGCCGCCGAGCGCAATCACCCGCTCGCAGTTCAGCTCACCTTCAAGGAAAAGCTTACCAATGGCGATCGCATCCTGATAATTGAGGTGCCAGACCTGCTTATTCAGGCTCACCGGCTCCAGAAAGTGAATATGCGTTCCCGGCAGCCCCGCCGGGTGCGGCCCGGTGAACTGGTTAAAACAGACCTGGCCGGCTGGATGACCGCCGAGCTTACCGCCGCTGGGCTGGCAGACGTGGACTTTCCCGTCGGTCAGACGCGTCAGCACGGTAAGGCCGGCGTCGAAAGCGGCCCGTTCGGCCAGAATAATCGGCTGCGGCTCCGCCGCCAGCGGATTGGTATCCATGGCGTTAACAAAGATAGCGGCCGGCACGCTGCCCGGCTGCGGCGTTTTACTGAACGGCCGTGTGCGCAGCGCCGTCCACAGGCCCGACGCCAACAGCTGCTGCTGCACGGTGTCGCGCGGCAGTTCAGCCAGCGCGTCCGCGGCGTAACGGGTAAACGCCACCGCGTCATTGCCCTCGATATCAATCACCACCGACTGCAACACGCGCCGTTCACCGCGGTGGATCGCGCTGACGACCCCGCTCGCCGGGGCGGTAAAGCAGACGCCGGGGATCTTTTTATCTTCGAACAGGATCTGACCTTTTTTGACCCGATCGCCTTCTTTGACCGCCATGGCGGGACGCATGCCGACGTACTCTTCGCCGAGTAGCGCGACGCGCTTCACCGCTGGCGCGGAAGAAATCTGCTGTAATGGCATGCCAGCTATGGGCAAATCCAGCCCCTTCGTGATTTTAATCATATCGTTAGCAGGTATCCGTAACCTCAACCCCGACGCAGGCCGGGGCCAGCTTATTGACAGAATGGTAGAGAAGAAAGGGCAAAACGGCGCCAGTAGCGCTCAGGACGGAAGAGAAGCATCCTTTCTTACTCTGGTGATGAACCGGCGCAAGTGTAACATTTCGTGAGCGGCGGCTGTAGCGCAAGGGGCGATAAGTGCTTCTAAAATGCGAGCTATTGCGCAAAGTTCTCACTGTGTTTTCGTCGCCGTCAGGGTATAAAGTGAGGCGGAATTGTAAACGCCGCCACGTCGCCCTTGCGAAAAAATGCCGTGATGCTAATGTGAGCGCTCTAAATCCAGAAAACTCTGATTTCGGGTCTCTCTTGCCGTCCTGGCAATGTGGCTATTTTGTTTTATCAAGGAACAAGCAGTATGCGCAAAATCGCATTATTTATTGCGATGCTTCTGCTGCCGTGCGTGTCATTTGCCGGGCTGCTCAGCAGCAACAGCCCGACGACGCCGGTTAGCAAAGAATATAAGCAGCAATTAATGGGTTCACCGGTTTACATTGAGATCTTTAAAGAAGAGCGCATGCTCGACCTTTACGTCAAAATGGGTGAGACCTACCAGCTCCTCGACAGCTATCGGATCTGCAACTACTCCGGTGGCCTGGGCCCGAAACAGCGCCAGGGCGATTTCAAGAGCCCGGAAGGGTTCTATAACGTCACCCGCAGCCAGCTCAAACCCGACAGCCGCTTCTATAAAGCGATTAATATCGGCTTCCCGAACGCCTACGATCGCGCCCATGGTTATGAAGGGAAATACCTGATGATCCACGGCGACTGCGTCTCTATCGGCTGCTACGCCATGACCGACCGCGGGATCGATGAGATCTTCCAGTTCGTGACCGGCGCCTTAGTCTTCGGTCAGCCAAGCGTGCAGGTGAGTATCTATCCGTTCCGCATGACCAACGCCAATATGGAACGCCACAAATACTCCTACTATGCGGATTTCTGGAAACAGCTAAAGCCTGGCTATGATTATTTCCAGCAGACCCACAAACCGCCGATCGTATCAGTGACCGACGGCCGCTATGTGGTGAGCAAGCCGCTCAGCCACGAGGTTGTCCAGCCGCAGCTGGCCTCAAACTATACGCTCCCCGAGACAAAATAACGCCCACTCGCCTGGCATGATCTTATGCCAGGTTTCATTGGCCGTCAGCGGCTGCGTGGCGATAACCGTGACCACATCGTTGGGTGTGGTCTCGCGTTGAAAGTCGATCTCCACATCCTGGTCCAGCAGTTTTGCCACGCCGAACGGCGCCCGCCGGGTGATCCAGTGCAGGTTGGTCGAGCAGAACGCCATCACATAGCGTCCGTCCGACAGCAGCATATTGAACACCCCTTTCTCACGCAGCTCCCCCGCCAGGGTGGCGATATACTTAAATACGCCCAGCATATTGCCCGGCGTACGCGGGTAGCGCTCGGTTAAGCGGTGCAGCAGCCAGCAGAAGGCCTTTTCACTGTCGGTTTCACCTACCGGGTGGAAATTGCCGGTTTTCAGCGATTTATAGCCTTTGAGCTGCCCGTTGTGCGCGTAGGTCCAGTTGCGCCCCCACAGCTCGCGGGTGAACGGATGCGTATTCTCCAGGGCCACCATCCCGCGGTTGGCCTGACGAATATGCGCGACGACGGAACAGGACTTAATCGGGTAATCCTGGACCAGTTTCGCGATCGGCGACTGAAAGCTCGGCTGCGGATCTTTGAATGTGCGACAGCCTTTGCCTTCATAGAAGGTGATGCCCCAGCCGTCTTTATGCGGCCCCGTCCCGCCTCCGCGCTGTACCAGCCCGGTAAAGCTAAAACAGATATCTGTTGGCACATTGGCGCTCATCCCGAGCAGTTCGCACATAGATCACCTCACCATCACAAATCACGACGGCGCCAAAGCGAGGCCGCCGTCAACAGTACACACTCACCTGCCTGTTAGCCTTTCGCCATCTCTTTTTCGATCAGCATAATCAGGATATGGATCACTTTGATGTGGATCTCCTGAATGCGGTCGGCGTAGCCAAAGTGCGGCACGCGAATTTCAACATCGGCGCTACCGGCCATTTTACCGCCGTCTTTACCGGTCAGGGTGATCACTTTCATCCCCTGCGCCCGCGCGGCTTCAATGGCCTTGATAACGTTGCCGGAGTTGCCGGAGGTGGAGATGCCAAGCAGCACATCGCCCGCGCGGCCGACGGATTCAACGTAGCGGGAGAATACATACTCATAGCCAAAATCATTGCTCACACAGGAGAGATGGCTGACGTCGGAGATCGCAATGGCAGGATAACCCGGGCGGTTTTCGCGATAACGTCCGGTCAGCTCTTCCGCAAAATGCATCGCATCGCAATGGGAACCGCCGTTACCGCAGGACAGCACTTTACCACCCGCCTTAAAGCTATCCGCCAGCAGGACAGCGGCACGCTGGATAGCATGGATATTGGCTTCGTCCTGCAGAAAGTTAGCCAGCGTTTCCGCGGCTTCGTTCAGTTCGTTACGAATAAGATCCTGGTACATGAGGATAATCCTTCAGTATGAGTGGAATAACCCTGGCAGTGTACCGGATAGCCGCCGAAGCGAGAAGCAGCAGGCAGCGTTATCCCCCGCCCTTTTGATTTTATGTGCCGCTTTTGCATACAACAATGTGAGCAAGGTTGTAATTATTTTGTAAACACATTGCTAAATAAAAAAGCATGCACTACAACCAATACATCACAAGTGGTCAGACCTCCTACAAGCACAGGGAGCATTTCTCTATGATGATTTTGAGTATTGTTGCAACCGTTGTTTTACTCGGTGCGCTCTTCTATCACCGGGTCAGCCTGCTGCTCAGCAGCGTGATCTTGCTCGCCTGGACCGCAGCGCTCGGCGCGGCCGGTCTGTGGAATATCTGGCTGCTGCTGCCGCTGGCGATCATTCTGTTACCGTTTAACTTTGCGCCTATGCGTAAATCCATGATTTCCGCACCGGCGTTTCGCGCTTTCCGCAAGGTGATGCCGCCGATGTCGCGTACTGAAAAAGAAGCCATCGACGCCGGGACCACCTGGTGGGAAGGGGATCTGTTTCGCGGCAACCCTGACTGGCACAAGCTGCATAACTATCCGCAGCCGCGTCTGACCGCCGAAGAGCAAGCCTTCCTCGACGGCCCGGTGGAAGAAGCCTGCCGGATGGCCAACGACTTCGCCATCACCCACGAAATGGCCGATCTGCCGCCGGAGCTGTGGGCGTATCTGAAAGAGCATCGCTTCTTCGCGATGATCATTAAGAAAGAGTATGGCGGGCTTGAGTTCTCCGCTTATGCCCAGTCGCGGGTGCTGCAGAAGCTCTCTGGCGTCTCCGGCATTCTGGCGATCACCGTCGGCGTCCCGAACTCACTGGGGCCGGGCGAGCTGCTGCAGCATTACGGTACCGAAGAGCAGAAAAACCATTATCTGCCGCGTCTGGCGCGCGGGCAGGAGATCCCCTGCTTCGCTCTCACTAGCCCGGAAGCGGGCTCTGACGCCGGCGCCATCCCGGATACCGGCGTGGTCTGCATGGGTGACTGGCAGGGCCAGCAGGTGCTGGGTATGCGCCTGACATGGAACAAACGCTACATTACGCTGGCGCCTATCGCCACCGTGCTGGGACTGGCGTTTAAACTTTCTGACCCGGATCGTCTGCTGGGGGGAGAAGAAGAGCTGGGCATCACCTGCGCGCTGATCCCGACCTCCACCCCGGGCGTGGAAATTGGCCGTCGCCACTTCCCGCTTAACGTCCCGTTCCAGAACGGCCCAACCCGCGGCAAAGATATCTTCGTGCCGATCGATTACATCATTGGTGGGCCGGGGATGGCCGGTCAGGGCTGGCGCATGCTGGTTGAATGTCTGTCGGTGGGACGCGGTATTACTCTGCCGTCCAACTCCACCGGCGGCCTGAAATCGGTGGCTATGGCTACCGGGGCTTACGCCCATATTCGCCGCCAGTTCAAAATCTCGATCGGTAAAATGGAAGGGATTGAAGAGGCGCTGGCGCGCATTGCCGGTAATGCTTATGTAATGGACGCTGCGGCGTCGCTTATCACCTACGGCATTATGCTCGGCGAGAAACCGGCGGTGCTCTCCGCGATCGTGAAATATCACTGCACCCACCGCGGCCAGCGCTCCATTATCGACGCAATGGATATTACCGGCGGGAAAGGCATTATGCTGGGCGAAGGCAACTTCCTCGCCCGGGCCTATCAGGGCGCGCCTATCGCCATCACCGTGGAAGGGGCGAACATTCTGACCCGCAGCATGATGATCTTCGGTCAGGGTGCGATCCGCTGCCATCCATACGTGCTGGAGGAGATGGCTGCCGCGCAGAACAACGACCTGAACGCCTATGACAAGCTGCTGTTCAAACATATCGGCCACGTCGGTAGTAACAAAGTACGGAGTTTCTGGCTGGGCCTGACCGGCGGACGCACCAGCAGCGCGCCGACCCGTGACGCCACCCGTCGTTACTATCAGCAAATGAACCGTCTGAGTGCCAACCTCGCGCTGCTGTCAGACGTGTCGATGGCGGTGCTGGGCGGCAGTCTCAAGCGTCGCGAACGTATCTCCGCGCGTCTGGGGGATGTGTTAAGCCAGCTGTACCTGGCCTCGGCGGTGCTGAAACGCTATGACGATGAAGGACGCAATGAAGCCGATCTGCCGCTGGTTCACTGGGGGGTGCAGGATGCGCTGCATCAGGCCGAGCAGGCCATCGACGATCTGCTGAAAAACTTCCCCAACCGTCTGGTGGCTGGCGCAATGCGGCTGGTCATCTTCCCGACCGGTCGTCATCATCATGCGCCGTCGGATAAGCTGGACCATAAAGTCGCTAAAATTCTGCAGGTGCCCAGCGCCACCCGCTCCCGCATCGGTCGCGGTCAGTACCTGACGCCGAGCGAGCATAACCCGGTTGGTCTGCTGGAAGAGGCCCTGCTGGAAGTGATGGCGGCCGATCCTATCCATCAGCGGATCTGCAAAGAGTTGGGTAAAAACCTGCCGTTCACCCGTCTGGATGAGCTGGCACACAACGCGCTGGCCAAAGGATTAATAAATCAGGAAGAAGCCGCTATTCTGACCCGCGCAGAGCACAGTCGCTTGCGCAGCATTAACGTCGACGACTTTGCGCCAGAGGAGCTGGCGACAAAGCCGGTAAAGCTGCCGGAAAAAGTTCGCAACGTTGAAGCCGCATAATAAAACAATCACCACATCACACGCCGGGCGGGGAATTTTCCCCGCCTTTTTTTCGTCCCCCCCTCCTCCGTGGCTTCTGTCAGTAGCATTTTTTTAACAAAATATTCCGCTGACCGCCGCGAGGCTGATATGGTGTTACAGTTAACCTAACCCCCTCATGAGAATGGAGTTGACCATTGTGCCTGGCCTGAAAATTACGCTGTTGCAACAACCGCTGGTCTGGATGGACGGCCCTGCCAACCTGCGCCATTTTGATCGCCAACTGGAAGGGATTGTCGGGCGTGATATCATTGTTTTACCTGAGATGTTTACCACCGGCTTTGCGATGGAAGCGGCAAAACAGTCTTTACCCGAGGCCGAGGTGGTGGAGTGGATGCATGCCCGGGCCGCGCAAACCCAGGCGCTGATTGCCGGCAGCGCAGCGCTGCAAACCGAACACGGCGCTGTTAACCGCTTCCTGCTGGTCGAGCCCGACGGTACGGTGCACCATTATGATAAACGGCACCTGTTCCGTATGGCCGATGAACACCATCATTATGAGGCTGGTGACCGACGCGTGGTCTTTGAATGGCGCGGATGGCGTATCCTGCCGCTGGTCTGTTACGACCTGCGCTTTCCGGTATGGTCGCGTAATCTGAACGACTATGATTTGGCGCTGTATGTTGCCAACTGGCCGGCGCCGCGCTCCCTGCACTGGCAGTCGCTGCTGGTCGCCCGCGCGATTGAAAACCAGGCCTACGTCGCCGGCTGTAACCGGGTCGGCACCGACGGCAACGGTCATCATTACCGCGGTGATAGCCGGGTTATCAGTCCCCAGGGGGAGATTGTCGCCACCGCCGATCCGCATCAGGCCACTCGTCTTGACGCCGAACTGTCGCTGAGCGCCCTCCAGGAATATCGTGAAAAATTTCCCGCCTGGCGCGATGCCGATCCTTTTACTCTGGATTAATCCCCCTCCGCTTTCTTCCCCCCCTTCTGCGGGAAAAGAAAGCGGAATTTCCTCTTGCAGCGCCCAACAGAATATTTACAGGGCGCCTTTCATTTCTGTTCTACACTCATTAAAAGACCCCACAACCAAACGGGCGGAGATCATTTTCAATTCACTTCTGCTTTGTAAATCATGAGTTTTCTATTGCCAGCTTGTTTTGTTGAACCCGGCTGAGCGTTGGCGTATGAATATTTAATGAGCGTAATGGAAAATGGATAATAATAATCTTCAGTTAATAGAAAAACGGCTGGTCACCCGCTTTCTCGATATGTTTATTCGGTTCGGTCTTATTCTGGCGCTGGCCTCATTCTGTTTTACCGTCTTTTCTCCCTTCGTCAATATGATGCTCTGGGCGTTGATTCTGGCCGTGGCGCTCTATCCTTTACATCAGTATTTTGCCAGACTGTTAGCGGGCAAACAGGGACTGGCGTCGGTGGCGCTGGTGCTGTTAGGTATTTTACTGATTGTTATCCCCACGGTGCTAATGATCACCTCGCTGGCGGAAAGCGCCAGCGCCATGATTGACAAGATGGGCAGCCAGAGCTTTACCATTCCCCCGCCCTCTTCACGAATTGCCTCTTTACCGATCGTTGGCGAGCGGCTTAGCGCCCTGTGGATGCGGGCTTCCGTGGATCTCCCGGGACTGCTCAGCAATTACCGTTCGCAAATCGGCGATATTGCCAAACAGTTCCTCAGCATATTAGCCAGCATGGGCGGCGGACTGATTGGCTTTATTATTTCGTTTATCGTCTCGGGCATTATGATGGCCTGGGGCGCAGCGGGCGCCATCAGCGCCCAGCGTATTGCCATCCGTATTACCGATGAAAATAAAGGCGTGACCCTCACCCGCCTGTGTACCAGCACCATCCGCGCGGTCGCCCAGGGCGTCATCGGGGTGGCATTGATCCAGGCGCTGCTGGTCGGCGTGATCATGCTGATGGCCAGCATTCCCGCCGTCGGGATCTTCTTTATTCTGGCCCTGATCCTCGGCATTGCCCAGGTGCCGGTGATCCTGGTGACGGCCCCGGCCATTGCGCTAATGTGGAGTCTCGGCACCCACAGTACCGGAATGGATATCTTCTACACCATCCTGCTGATCGTCGCCGGTATGGCCGATAACGTGCTCAAACCTCTGCTGCTGGGGCGCGGAGTCGACGCGCCAATGCCGGTAGTCCTGCTGGGCGCCCTCGGCGGAATGGCCTCTAACGGCATTCTCGGTATGTTCCTCGGCGCCACCCTGCTGGCCATCGGCTACCGAATCTTCATGACCTGGGTAAATGAAGGGCAACCCGCCCTGCCGCAGGATAAATAACCGCAGGGGAGCGTTACGCTCCCTTAATTCATTCCATAAACATTCGTACCGCGCACCAGACCAGCAGCAGCGCCAGCAGCAGATTTAACCCTCTTCCATGGCGTTCGAACACCGGCTGAAACAGCTGACCGGCCAGCGCCCAGCAAAGATTGCCGGCAACGCCTATTACTGATAGCAACAGGCTTATCATCACCATCCAGAATGGCTCGCGAGTCACCGGGAGAACAAAGGTCGACAGGGCCGTGATGCCGTACAGGATAATTTTTACATTCACAAACTGCAGCCCCAGGCTGGCCCAGAAGCTGACAGGCCGCTCCTCCTGCCCACCGCTGGCCGGGTCGCTGCGGGCAATGTGCCAGGCCAGCCACAGGATATACCCCGCGCCGACCCAGCGTAGCAGGGAGGTTATCCCCTCATCCAGGGTAACGAGAGTGAACGTCAGCCCGGCACAAATCAGCATGATGATCACAAACCCCAGGCTCATGCCGGCCAGAACCCGCATGCTCCGTCGAAAGCCGTGCGCGGTGACGCTGCTCAGCGCCAGAATATTATTCGGCCCGGGCGTCAGGGCGGTGATCAGGGTGTAAGTTAAAAAGGCGCTAATCAGGGTAGGTGTCACGTGTTTTCTCCTCTTGACTGGCAGACAGTACCCGAAGCTGATAATTTAAAAAAATGAATGTTTTTTCATTCTGAATTCGAGAATGTCGATATAAAGAGGAAATATGGATCTGCGACGCTTTATCACCTTCAAAACGGTTGTCGAAGAAGGATCCTTTCTGCGCGCCTCGCAGAAACTGTGCTGCACCCAGTCCACCGTAACCTTTCATATCCAGCAGCTTGAGCAGGAGCTTGCTATCCCGCTGTTTGAGAAAATTGGCCGGCGGATGTGTCTCACCGCCGCGGGTAAGAATGTCCTGCCGCACGTCTACGATCTGACCAAAGTGATGGCGTCGATTCGCCAGGCGGCGCGCCAGGACGATGAACCCGGCGGCGAACTTCGCGTCGCCACTGGTGAAACCCTGCTGGCGTACAAAATGCCGCCGGTGCTGCAGCGTTTTAAGCAACGCGCCCCGAAGGTCCGCCTGTCACTGCAGTCGCTCAATTGCTATAGCATCCGTGATGCGCTGCTCGCTGACGAAGTCGACCTGGGGGTGTTTTACCGGGTTGGCAACGATGATGCGCTCACCATGATGGAACTTGGCCCGCAGCCGCTGGCGCTGGTCGCGTCAGTCGATCAGGCGCCGGTCGACTTCCTGCGCCCGCGGCAGCATATCCCATTGAGCTTTATCATCAACGAGCCCCAGTGCGTGTTCCGGCAGATTTTTGAAAGTACCCTGCGCCAGCGCGGCATTACCATGGAGAACACCATCGAACTGTGGAGTATTGAAAGCATCAAACAGTGCGTGGCGGGCAATCTTGGGGTGAGCTTCCTGCCGCGCTTTGCGGTAGAGGAGGAACTCAAACGCGGGACGCTGGTCGAGCTGCCGTTCAGCGAGACGCCGCTGACGATCCATGCGCTCTGCGCCCATCACGCCGGGAAAGCAATCAGTCCTGCGATGCGGGTATTCATGCAGTGTATGCAGGAGGAACAAGAGGCGCGCTGAAATTCGGCGACGAAAACGACGAAAGCCTGAATCATTGCTGATTCAGGCTTTCTGAATAGTGGCGGAACGGACGGGACTCGAACCCGCGACCCCCTGCGTGACAGGCAGGTATTCTAACCGACTGAACTACCGCTCCGCGTTTTTGTTCCGTTGGGAACGAGGCGAATATTACGGATTCCCCTCTACCCCGTCAACGCTTTTTCTACCGTTTTGAATCGTTTGCTGCAAAAATCGCCCAACCGCCTACTTTTAATCCATTTGAGTGGTTATCAGGCACGCCACAGGCAGCTTCCGCCTTTCTTTTGTACCAGATCGAGGCGGGATTCATGGTTCACCAGTTCTTCATCAGAGGCATAAACTACCCGTAACTGGCTGGCGGCGCGGACGACGCGCTGAATGCCCATCTCTCCCGCCTGCTGCTGGCTTTCGCCTTCCATAGAGAACGCCATCGACGTCTGGCCGCCGGTCATCATCAAATAGACATCGGCGAGGATCTGGGCATCGAGTAATGCCCCGTGCAGCGTACGCTTGCTGTTATCTATTTCGTAGCGCGAACATAACGCATCCAGACTGTTGCGCTTGCCGGGGAACATTTTCCGCGCCAGTGCCAGACTGTCGGTGATTTTACAAAAGGTCTCGGTTTTTCCAATGCCGCGGTTCAGCTTACCGAACTCATAATCCATAAAGCCGATATCGAACGAGGCGTTATGGATCACCAGCTCCGCGCCGCGGATGTAATCCATAAATTCATCGGCAACATCGGCAAAGGTGGGTTTATCCAGCAGGAATTCATCGGCGATCCCGTGCACGCCGAACGCCTCCGGATCCACCAGCCGATCGGGCTTCAGATAGACGTGGAAATTGTTACCGGTCAGGCGGCGGTTGATCACCTCCACGGCGCCGATCTCAATGATCTTGTGTCCTTCGTAGTGCGCCCCGATCTGGTTCATACCGGTGGTTTCGGTATCGAGAACAATCTGGCGCGTAATTGCAGTGCTCATAGCGGTCATTTATGTCAGACTTATCGTTTACAAATCGATTTCAATTACAGGAAGTCTACCAGAGATGCTCAAACAGGTAGAAATTTTCACCGACGGCTCTTGCCTGGGAAATCCAGGACCCGGCGGTTACGGCGCCATCATGCGCTACCGCCAGCACGAAAAGACCTTCAGCGCCGGCTACCGTCTGACCACCAATAACCGCATGGAACTGATGGCGGCGATCGTCGCTCTCGAAGCGTTAAAAGAGCATTGCGAAGTGGTGCTCAGCACCGACAGCCAGTATGTCCGCCAGGGGATCACCCAGTGGATCCACAACTGGAAAAAGCGCGGCTGGAAAACGGCAGAGAAAAAACCGGTAAAGAATGTCGACCTCTGGCAGCGGCTGGACGCCGCGCTTGGCCAGCATAAGATCAAATGGGAATGGGTGAAGGGCCACGCCGGCCATCCAGAAAACGAACGCTGCGACGAGCTGGCCCGCGCGGCGGCCTCCCATCCCACTCAGGACGACATCGGCTACCAGCCGGAGAGCTAATTCTGCCCCTTGCGCCACTGCCGGGTGGCGCCTACTGCTGGCCGCAGCTGGGTTTTCGCTTTCCCTGACTTCATCGGATTAAGGGTGAGCGGTATGGTCCGTTTGCGAGCGACAATCAATTGCAAACAGCCCAGCGCCGGCAGATGGGTGCTCAGCAGTTTGCCGCCATGCCGCGACCAGGGTAAAACCTGATAACGCCCATAATGCAGCACTTCAAAGTTGAGCAGCGACAGCCAGTCCAGCTGGCGCATCAGCGTAAACATACGGCTGTTGTACGGCGTGCCTTTGCGCAGGACCGGCACCAGTTTACGCAACCCCATCAGGCTCACCGGATTAAACCCGGTCAGGATCATCCAGCCATCATCGATCAGGACGCGATCGGCCTCCCGCAGCAGGCGATGCGGATCGCTGCACCACGGCAGGGTATGCGCCAGCAGGCAGGCGTCGACGGACTTTTCGGCAAAGGGCAAATGCAGCGGGTCGGCCCGGACCTGCATTGGGTTTCCCGCCAGCGAGACATTCACCTGGTGCGAGATGGCGCAAGCTTCGGTATTGATTTCCGCGCTCAGATTGCCAATCTTAAGCAGATGAAAGCCATATAATTTAGCCAGCCATGGCTTCATCTGCTGTTCAAGCGTTTCGCGATAGTATTCGCCCCACGGCATACTGGACCAATGCTCAGGCGCTGTCACTGTATGAGGTATCCTTGCCGGCTTCATTGCCACCTTCCGCTACGCTTTAGAGGTAATTTATGAATCTTATCAGTATTCCCGCGTTTCAGGACAACTACATCTGGGTTCTCATTGAGAATCACGGCCGCTGCATCATCGTTGACCCGGGCGAGGCCGCGCCGATTCTGGCGGCAATCGAGGAAAACCATTGGCAGCCCGAGGCCATTTTACTGACCCATCACCATCAGGATCACGTCGGCGGCGTAAAACAATTACGTGAAAAATTCCCCTCTCTGGTGGTTTACGGGCCGGCAGAAACCCAGGATAAGGGGGTTACTCAGGTAGTAGACGATGGCGATCGGTTGTCAATTCTGGGTCACGATTTTTCCATTTTCTCCACGCCAGGTCACACATTAGGACATATCTGTTACTACAGCGAACCTTATCTGTTTTGCGGCGACACAATGTTCTCCGGCGGCTGCGGAAGGCTGTTCGAAGGCACCGCAGAGCAAATGTATCAATCATTTATGAAAATTAACGCCCTTCCTGCAGAAACCATTATATGTTGCGCACATGAATATACGTTAGCGAATATGAAGTTTGCGTTGAGTATCCTGCCTGATGATAGGGACATAAACGATTACTATCATAAAGTTAATGAGTTACGTGCAAAAAAACAAAAGACACTACCCGTAATTCTGAAAAACGAGCGGCGTATAAATTTATTTTTACGCGTAAATGATGTTGATTTAATTGATAAAATTAACAAAGAAACAAAATTGCAACACTCTGTGGCGCGATTTGCGTGGTTAAGGTCAAAGAAAGACGAATTCTGACATTTAATTCTTGTCATCGGCTAACTTCGCCGTTATCCTTGGTCGTCTTTTAAGCAACTATTGACACACACATGAAGGCACGAGCGATATTATTCGCCTCTGTCCTGCTGGTGGGGTGCCAGGCGTCTAAGCACGATGGCACCGTCGAACAGCGAGCACAGAGCCTTTCTGCGGCTGGTCAAGGGGAAGCAGGCAAGTTCACAAGTCAAGCGCGCTGGTTAGATGATGGAACCTTCTACGCGCAAGACCAGGATCTGTGGACTTCCATAGGCGACGAGCTAAAGATGGGAATACCGGATAACCCCCGGATTCGCGAGCAAAAACAGAAGTACTTAAGAAATAAGAGCTATCTCCACGATGTAACTTTACGGGCAGAGCCGTATATGTACTGGATAGCCGGGCAGGTTAAGAAACGTAACATGCCAATGGAACTGGTATTACTACCCATAGTGGAGAGCGCTTTTGACCCACACGCGACGTCTGGCGCCAATGCCGCAGGCATCTGGCAGATCATTCCGAGCACAGGGCGCAATTATGGTTTAAAACAGACCCGCAGTTACGATGCGCGTCGTGACGTTGTCGCATCGACAACCGCGGCGCTGGACATGATGCAACGTCTGAACAAAATGTTCGACGGCGACTGGTTGTTAACGGTCGCGGCATATAACAGCGGCGAAGGTCGGGTCCTGAAGGCAGTAAAAGCGAACCGTTCGCGTGGCAAACCCACCGATTTCTGGTCGCTGTCTCTGCCGCATGAAACGAAAGTCTACGTACCGAAAATGCTGGCATTGAGCGACATCCTCAAAAACAGCAAACGTTACGGCGTAAAGTTGCCTACGGCTGATGAAAGCCGTGCGCTGGCGCGCGTTCGCCTCGACAGTCCGGTTGAGATTTCTCAGCTCGCGGATATGGCCGGTATGCCGGTCAGCAAGCTGAAGACCTTCAACGCCGGCGTAAAGGGGTCAACGCTGGGCGCTAGCGGGCCAAAGTACGTCATGGTGCCGCAGAAGCACGCAGCCCAACTGCGTGAATCGCTGGCCTCTGGCGACATTGCCGCCGTACAGCCGACGCAGCTCGCGGATAATACGCCGCTGACCAGCCGAAGCTATAAGGTGCGTTCCGGCGACACCATTTCCGGGATTGCTTCCCGTCTCGGTGTGACAACCCGCGATCTGCAGCAGTGGAATAACCTGCGCGGCTCTGGGTTGAAGGTTGGACAGAACCTGGTTATCGGCGCCGGCAGCAGCGCGCAGCGTCTGGCGAATAACAGCGATAGCATCACCTATCGCGTTCGCAAAGGTGACTCGCTGTCGAGCATCGCCAAACGTCATGGCGTTAATATTCGCGACGTCATGCGCTGGAACAGCGATACCGACAATCTGCGGCCTGGCGATCAGCTAACCCTGTTTGTGAAAAACAGCGATCGACCAGAGTCCTGATACGTCAGGGTTCGATAAAAAGGCACCGACTTCCCCCGGTGCCTTTTTTGTTGTCCGTATTAAACCGCTTTATGCGCTTCAAACATGATGGTATCGCTGGTAAAGGAACCATCCTGCTGTAACTCAAAGTAGGCTTTCACCTCCGCCGAGGCGCTCTGCTGGTATAAACGAATCGCCTCCACCAGCGGCTCAGGGGTACGCATCCGCGCCACCCACGAACTGAACTCCAGCGGCAGGCGATCGGTCAACAGCCGATTAATCACCAGCCCCGCCTCCGTCGCCAGCGTCAGCCACTCGCCGCTGGAATAATTACGCACGTGCGAGGTATCGCGCAGGGCTTCCACGGTCTGCAGCCAGACATCACGCACCGCATGGCCCGGCGACATCACGTCCATCACGATCATCACCCCACCCGGCTTGAGAACACGCTTCACCTCGCGCAGTGCCTGGCCAACGTCATGCCAGTGATGAGCGGAATAGCGGCTGATAACGATATCAAAGCTGGCATCAGCGAACGGCAGCGTTTCGGCATACCCCTGCTGGGTCACGATATTGCTAAAACCTTTTTCCTTTGCCGCGGCGGCAACGACCTCCAGCATCTGGCTCGATAAATCATAGGCGGTAACCTCGGCAACCTGTCCCGCCGCGGTAAAGCTGGCGTGCCCTGCCCCGCAGCCCATATCCAGCACTTTCGCCTGCGGAAAATCAGCCAGACGTTCCGCCAGCCGCTGCAGATCGCGACCAGAGGCGTGTACGGCGCTGGTCAGATAGGCGCTGGCCTGGGAGCCGAACTGCTTTTCAACGTTGTCATGGTGAGAGCGTGTTGTCATGTTGTCTTGTCCTTACGGTTTTTTGAGTAATAAAAGGCAGCACTATGCATGCACAGGCCTGCCCCATGGCAGGCCTGACCAACCTTAAATTAATCAGGCTTGCCGGGACTGAATTCGACTAGTAGCGGGTTGTGGTCGGAGGCGCGGGTTACCAGCACGGAAGCATCGTGCACGCTTAACCCACGGTAGAACACAAAATCGAGCGGGCGACCAAACGCGCGACGGCGCTGGTCGTCAGAGAAACGAACTTCACGCAGCGACATCTCGCGTGCAAAGCGGTACAGCGCGTTCATTCGCGGCCGGCTCCAGGCATTGAAGTCCCCGGCCATAATCACCGGCCCGCTGTGATGGGCAATCTGATCGCCAATCGGCAGCAGCTGTTTGCTGTAGACGTCGACGCCAAGGCTGAAGTTGACGGCATGGATATTGACCACCATTAACAACCGCGCATCGGGCAGCGGATAAACGGTCACTAATGCTGATTTAGGCAGACGCAAAATTGGTTCACGCTCGCGCAATGGGCAGCAATAGATAGGATGGGCGGAAGCCAGCGTCATCACGCCGGAAGGATGCTGGGGCAGCACCAGCGCAGGCACCTGATCGGCGGCCAGATAGTTGGTGGTCGCGAACCTGACCAGCTCCGGCGTCGTCTGCGCCTCCTGTAACAGGACCAAATGCGCGTCTTTGCCAAAATTCTTAAGGACCGACTGCCACTCTGCTCGCTGCTGTTTGAAGATATTCCACACCAGCACGCGGATCTTCTCATCGCTGCTTAACGGCGTGCCGGCGGGATAAACCGGACTCACGCCCGCAAACGCCCCCGGAGGCAATATTCTCTCCGCAGGTTGTCCGGCGACATAGCGCATGGCGTAGGTGTTCTTTCGCAATTTGGGCATTAATCCTCGATAACAGAAACCAGCCCGACGACGACTGGTTCTTCTGTTATAGGGATTTTCCCATACACTTTCAATGCAATTTGCGAGAAACCCTTAGCCTTCGGGAGAAAGCGCTGCCGAACGGCGCGGCAATTTATCTAAACGCCCGCTCAGGACCACCAACAGCAAAGCGACCAGCACAATCACCGCGCCAATCCACGGCGTCTGCGCCAGACCGTACCGCTCAACCGTCTGTCCGCCGACGATCGATCCCAGCGCGATGCCGACGTTGAAGGCGGCGATATTCAGACCGGAAGCGATGTCGACAGCCCCCGGGGTATACTGCTCTGCTTTTTGCACCACATAGACCTGCAGACCCGGCACGTTGCCGAAGGCGAAAACGCCCATCACCAGCACCGTTGCCAGCGCGGCATAGTGAACGCTGGCGGTCAGCTGGAACACCAGCAGCAGCACAACCAGCGCGGCGAAGATAAACTTCAGCGCGGAGACGGCGCCATGCTTATCGGCCAGTTTGCCGCCCCATACGTTGCCGATAGCCACCGAGACGCCATAGCCCAGCAGGATCCAGCTCACCGCTGAGGGGCTGAAGCCGGCCAGCTCCTGCATCATCGGCGCAAGGAAGGTAAAAGCGGTAAACACGCCGCCATAGCCCAGCGCGGTAATGGCATAGATCATCAGCAGGCGCGGATGGGTTAAGACTTTCAGCTGATCGCGCAGGCTGGCGCTGGCGCGGCCCGGAATATTATTCGGCACCAGAATCAGACTGCTGACAAGCGCAATTACACCCAGAATCGATACCGCGAGGAAGGTTTCCCGCCAGCCAAAATGCTGACCAATAAAGGTGCCAAAGGGAACGCCGGTCACCAGCGCGACCGTCAGGCCGCCGAACATAATGGCGATGGCCGAGGCTGCCTTCTCTTTTGCCACCAGGCTGGTGGCGATTGTCGAGCCAATAGAGAAGAACACGCCGTGCGCCAGGCCGGTCAGCAGGCGCGCCAGGATCAGCGTTTCATAGCCTGGAGCCTGCCAGGCCAGCACATTACCCGCCGTAAACAGGACCATCAACGCCAGCAGCAGCTGTTTACGCGGCATACGCCCGGTTAATGCCGTCAGCACCGGGGCGCCGATCGCCACGCCCAGCGCGTAGATAGAGACCAGCAGTCCCGCAGAAGGTAGAGAGATAGAGAGTTGTTGGGCAATCGTCGGGACCAGGCCGACAATCACGAATTCAGTGGTGCCAATTGCAAAGGCACCGATGGTTAAGGCAAATAGCGCCAGTGGCATAATTTACTCCGTAGCATCAGGATTAAGATGACACGTAGTATGAAGGGTTGTATAAATAACAAAAACTATCAAAGTATCAATAGAATTTTGCTACAGGTGCAATAATGAGAGCCACATCCGAGGAGATCGCCATCTTTGTGGCGGTAGTGGAAAGCGGGAGTTTCAGCCGGGCAGCCGAACAGCTGGGTCAGGCCAACTCTGCCGTCAGCCGGGCAGTCAAAAAGCTCGAATCAAAGCTTGGTGTCAGCCTGCTTAATCGGACCACCCGCCAGCTCAGTCTGACAGAGGAAGGCGAGCGCTATTTTCGGCGGATGCAGGTGGTATTGCAGGAGATGGCGGCGGCAGAAAATGACTTGCTGGAAACGCGCACGACGCCGCGGGGCTTGCTGCGGGTGGATGCCGCGACGCCGGTGATGCTGCATTTTCTCATGCCGCTGGTGAAGCCGTTTCGCGAGCGTTACCCGGAAATGACGCTGTCGCTCGTCTCTTCAGAGACGTTTATTAACCTGATTGAACGGAAAGTGGATGTAGCGATACGGGCCGGAACCTTAACGGATTCCAGCCTGCGCGCCCGACCGCTGTTCACCAGCTATCGTAAGATCGTCGCCTCGCCAGCGTATGTCTCGCGCTACGGTGTGCCGCAGCATCCGTCAGATCTGAAACAACATCAGTGTCTGGGCTTCACTGAACCCGTCTCTCTGAACACCTGGCCAGTCTCCTGTTGCGATGGTCAGTTGTTAGAGATTGAGGCGGCGGTGTCATCAAACAGTGGGGAAACCCTCAAACAACTGTGTCTGACCGGCAACGGTATTGCCTGTCTGTCGGATTATATGGTGGATAAAGAGATAGCCAGCGGTGAGTTTGTTGAACTACTGGCCGACAAACGCTTGCCGGTGGAGATGCCCTTCAGTGCGGTGTACTACAGCGACAGAGCCGTCAGTACACGTATCAGGGCGTTTATTGATTTTCTAAGCGAACACGTAAAACAGCTCCCGAAGGAGCTGTCGTAGTACCCTCTGATAGGCATGCCGGAAGCGGGAGATTAATCCCACTGCGGCGCCAGACCTTCCGGGCTCACCAGCCGATCGTTGCAATCCAGCGCAGCGATCGCCTGGCGATCTTCATCATCCAGCTGCAGATCCAACGCCTTCAGGTTGCTGGCCAGGTTCTCACGCTTCGTCGAGGACGGGATTACCGCGTACCCCTCGCCCATCGCCCATGCCAGGATAACCTGCGCCGGAGTCGCGTTATGTTTCGCCGCGATACGGGCAATCACCTCATCTTTCAGTGCTTTACCGTAGGCCAGGGTCATATAAGAGGTGATATGGATACCGTGCTCACGCGCCCAATCGACGACTTTACGGTTTTGCAGATACGGCGAGAGTTCAATCTGATTGGTAGCAATGTTTTCAGCGCCAACGGCGGCAATCGCGCGCTCCATCAGTGGAATAGTGAAGTTGGAGATACCGATCTGACGGGTCAGGCCGAGCGTCTTCGCTTCCATCAGAGCGGCCATAAACTCTTCAACAGCCACCGCATCGTTCGGTGACGGCCAGTGGATCAGCGTCAGATCAACATAGTCAGTGCGCAGCTTCTGCAGGCTCTCTTGCAGGCTGGCGATGAGTTTGTCTTTGCTCAGGTTCTCGATCCAGATTTTGGTCGTGATGAACAACTCATCACGCGGCACGCCGCTCTCAGCGATAGCCTGACCCACCGCGGCTTCGTTGTCATAGATTTGCGCGGTGTCGATAGTACGATAGCCCAGCTCCAGCGCGGTTTTTACGGATGCGATAACAACATCTTCTTTCAGACGGAAGGTGCCAAGACCAAATGCAGGGATTGCCATGTTTTTCCTCGTTATTTGTTCATTTCGGTTAACGGATGAAATTATGGCGGATGGTGTGGAGGGGAAAAAGAGCGATTAATGCAGAGGATTTTTGCTGATTTAGCAATAATCGGGAACATATGAAACAAAAAAGCCCTGAGCAAATGCTCAGGGCTCTTAATAAGTGGCGGAACGGACGGGACTCGAACCCGCGACCCCCTGCGTGACAGGCAGGTATTCTAACCGACTGAACTACCGCTCCACCGAATTTTTTCGCTTTATGACCACCGGTTGTCACCCCGGCTTACTGCAATTTGATGCCTGGCAGTTCCCTACTCTCACATGGGGAGACCCCACACTACCATC
>NZ_JBEAFZ010000085.1:0-104774 GCF_040062415.1 Klebsiella sp. GG_Kp173 | reverse complement strand
CCAGGATCGCGCCGTCCATCTGCGCAGCACCGGTGATCATGTTTTTAACATAGTCGGCGTGGCCCGGGCAGTCTACGTGCGCGTAGTGGCGAGTCGGGGTGTCATATTCAACGTGAGAGGTGTTGATGGTGATACCACGAGCTTTTTCTTCCGGCGCGTTATCGATCTGGTCGAATGCGCGAGCGGAACCACCGTAGGTTTTAGCCAGAACGGTAGTGATGGCAGCAGTCAGGGTAGTTTTACCATGGTCAACGTGGCCGATAGTACCAACGTTGACGTGCGGTTTTGTACGTTCAAATTTTTCTTTAGACACGGCTATATTCCTTACTATAGTGCTCTCCCCTTCGGAGAGAGCACGGGACTTAGGTTTTAATCCTGTGGATTATTTACCACGGGCTTCAATAACGGCCTGAGCAACGTTGTTCGGCGCATCATCATACTTCAGGAATTCCATGGTGTATGATGCACGACCTTTGGTCAGAGAACGCAGCTGAGTTGCATAACCGAACATTTCGGACAGCGGTACTTCAGCGTGGATCTTAACGCCGGTTACTTCGGATTCCTGACCGCGCAGCATACCGCGACGGCGGCTCAAGTCACCGATAACGTCACCAGTGTTCTCTTCCGGAGTTTCTACTTCAACCTTCATGATCGGCTCAAGCAGAACTGGTTTTGCTTTCTTAAAGCCTTCTTTAAAGGCAATAGACGCAGCCAGTTTAAACGCCAGCTCAGAGGAGTCAACGTCGTGGTAAGAACCGAAGTGCAGACGGATACCCATATCAACTACCGGGTAACCTGCCAGCGGACCAGCTTTCAGCTGTTCCTGGATGCCTTTATCAACGGCCGGGATGTATTCGCCAGGAATTACACCACCTTTGATGTCGTTGATGAACTCGTAACCTTTCGGGTTAGAGCCCGGCTCCAGCGGGTACATGTCGATCACAACGTGACCGTACTGACCACGACCACCAGACTGCTTGGCGTGTTTACCTTCGATATCGGTAACTTTCGCGCGAATCGCTTCACGGTAAGCAACCTGAGGTTTACCGACGTTCGCTTCAACGTTGAATTCACGCTTCATACGGTCAACGATGATGTCGAGGTGCAGCTCACCCATACCGGCGATAATGGTCTGGTTAGACTCTTCGTCAGTCCATACGCGGAAAGACGGGTCTTCTTTAGCCAGACGACCCAGAGCCAGACCCATTTTTTCCTGGTCAGCTTTGGTTTTCGGCTCAACGGCGATGGAGATTACCGGCTCAGGGAATTCCATACGCTCCAGAATGATCGGCGCATCCGGGTCACACAGGGTGTCACCAGTAGTTACGTCTTTCAGACCGATTGCAGCAGCGATGTCGCCCGCGCGAACTTCTTTGATCTCTTCACGTTTGTTAGCGTGCATCTGTACGATACGACCGAAACGCTCACGTGCAGCTTTCACGGAGTTCAGTACGGTATCACCAGAGTTAACCACACCGGAGTACACGCGGAAGAAGGTCAGGTTGCCCACGAACGGGTCGGTAGCGATTTTGAACGCCAGTGCAGAGAACGGCTCGTCGTCGCTTGCGTGACGCTCAGCCGGAGTATCTTTACCGTCGTCCAGGATGCCGTTGATCGCCGGAACGTCAACCGGGGATGGCAGGTAGTCAACTACCGCATCCAGCATCGCCTGAACACCTTTGTTCTTGAACGCAGAACCACAGGTTACCAGGATGATTTCGTTGTTCAGAACGCGCTGACGCAGAGCTTTTTTGATCTCTTCTTCAGTCAGTTCTTCACCACCCAGGTATTTTTCCATCAGCTCTTCAGAAGCTTCAGCTGCGGACTCGATCAGGTTCTGGTGCCATTCGTCAGCCAGGTCCTGCATGTCAGCCGGGATATCTTCGTATTCGAAGGTTACGCCCTGGTCTGCATCGTTCCAGTTGATGGCTTTCATTTTCACCAGGTCAACAACGCCGGTGAAACCTTCTTCAGCACCAATTGCCAGCTGCAGCGGAACCGGGTTCGCGCCCAGACGGGTTTTGATCTGACCAACAACTTTCAGGAAGTTAGCGCCCATACGGTCCATTTTGTTAACGAACGCGATGCGCGGAACTTTATATTTGTTTGCCTGACGCCATACGGTTTCAGACTGCGGCTGAACACCACCAACTGCGCAGTAAACCATTACCGCACCATCAAGAACACGCATGGAACGTTCAACTTCGATAGTGAAGTCAACGTGCCCCGGGGTGTCGATGATGTTTACACGGTGCGGTTCATACTGCTTAGCCATACCAGACCAGAATGCAGTAGTCGCAGCGGAAGTGATGGTGATACCACGTTCCTGCTCCTGCTCCATCCAGTCCATGGTAGCGGCGCCGTCATGAACTTCACCGATTTTGTGGTTTACACCGGTGTAGAACAGAATACGTTCGGTAGTAGTGGTTTTACCGGCGTCGATGTGCGCACTGATACCGATGTTACGGTAGCGTGCGATGGGTGTTGTACGAGCCATTTGATTCCTCGTTTATTTCTTTAGGCGTTCAGTTAAGTTATCCAGAGCGGGCGACTCATCTGAAGCGCCCGCCTGGTGACTATGACTCCGAAGGGATTACCAACGGTAGTGAGCGAACGCCTTGTTGGCTTCGGCCATACGGTGAACGTCTTCACGTTTCTTAACTGCAGTACCTTTGTTGTCTGCAGCATCAGTGAGTTCGTTCGCCAGGCGCAGAGCCATGGATTTATCACCGCGTTTACGAGCAGCTTCAACGATCCAACGCATTGCCAGGGCATTACGACGGACCGGACGAACTTCAACTGGAACCTGATAAGTAGAACCACCTACGCGGCGGGACTTAACTTCGACAGTCGGGCGCACGTTTTCGAGCGCAACTTCGAAGGCTTCCAGTTCAGATTTACCAGAACGCTGAGCCAGGGTCTCCAGCGCGCTGTATACGATAGTTTCTGCAGTAGATTTTTTACCATCTACCATCAGGATATTGACAAATTTAGCCAGCAGTTCTGATCCGAACTTCGGATCCGGCAGAATTTTACGCTGACCAATGACGCGACGACGTGGCATGGAAATACTCCGTTGTTAATTCAGGATTGTCCAAAACTCTAAGAGTTTAGTATGACATTAAGATAAATCAGTTTGGCCTTACTTAACGGAGAACCATTAAGCCTTAGGACGCTTCACGCCGTACTTGGAGCGAGCCTGCTTACGGTCTTTAACGCCGGAGCAGTCAAGCGCACCACGAACGGTGTGGTAACGAACACCCGGAAGGTCTTTAACACGACCGCCACGGATCAGGATCACGGAGTGCTCCTGCAGGTTGTGACCTTCACCACCGATGTAGGAGGTGACTTCGAAACCGTTAGTCAGACGCACACGGCAAACTTTACGCAGTGCGGAGTTCGGTTTCTTAGGAGTGGTGGTATATACGCGAGTACATACGCCACGTTTCTGCGGGCAGGCTTCCAGCGCTGGCACGTTGCTCTTTGCAACTTTGCGCGCGCGTGGTTTGCGTACCAGCTGGTTAATTGTTGCCATTAAATAGCTCCTGGTTTTAGCTTTTGCTTCGTAAACACGTAATAAATCGCCTCATATATTATGAGGACGCAGAATTTTAGGGCGGTGCCGAAAAGGTGTCAAGAAATATACAACGATCCCGCCATCACCAGGCCAACTGACCGGCATGTTTGACTGTGAGTCTGACGAAATCAGTATAGCTAACCCTGCCGACACTGTCCGCAATTTGACCAGTTAGCCCGCGGGCGTCAACGTCGTCTTGCAGCACGTAAAGGGTTATGGGGGCGGATTGCAGGATCTCAAGGAAGCGGCCGCCGGCGATAGCCGCCGCGACGCCATCAGACAGCAGTAACAGATCGTCACCCTGCTCCATCAAGCGAAGCATTGCTGCGATATCGGCATGCCAGGGAGAAACACTGAGCGTATGGAGCATGGGGGCCTCAGAAACGCAAAATCACATCAAATTCATGCAGACGGGCGCGCAGGGCATCCGGCGCCAGGCATTCGGCATCCACCACCCACGGGGTCGCGGGATCCAGGCCGCGCTCTCGCGCCGACTCGGCGCACAGCCAGCACTGGTCTATATCGTATAGCGACAGCAGTTTAAAGGTGGCGATGTAGTCGCGGGCCAGCACAGCACCAGGCCGCTGGGCGGGCAACAGCTGAAACACGCCGTCGCCCACGAAAAACACGCCAATCTCGTCGGTGAGGGCGGAGGTGGCTAATAAGGCATCGAGGCCTTCCCTGCCGGCGGCGCTGCCGTGCGGTGCGGAAGAAAAAACGAAAGCCACACGTTTCATCAGAACTGTACCATCCGATCGCAAGTGAGCGCCGCTTCCGCCAGCGCGCCAAGTCCGCTTAACGTAAAACCCGGCTGCAGATTATGGCCAGGCAGAGCGAGCTGTTGCGCTTCGCGTTCGTCCGTTACGCCACGACGCAGGGCGGCCGCCACGCAGATATGCAGCGCGACGCCGTGCTCATTGTGGAGGGATTGCCACCCGCGCACCAGATCGAACTCATCGCTGGCGGGCGCCGTCAACTGGTTAGCGTTAAGCACACCTTCGCGATAGAAAAAAACGCACGCCAGCTCATGGCCTTCCTGCAGCACGGCCTGAGCAAATTGCCAGGCGCTGCTCGCCTGCTGCGTGCCATAGGCAGGTCCGGTCACCGTGAGGGCAAAACGCATTACTTATCCAGCCCCTGGAAATCACCGCTTTTGAACTGGCGAATATAGAGGTAGACGGTGTGCTTGGAGATATTCAGACGATCGGCCACCTGGTTAATGGCGTCTTTAATATCGAAGATCCCTTTCTCGTAGAGATTCAGCACGATTTGACGGTTTTTAGCATTGTTCGACACGCTGCGATCGGCATTCACCTCTTCGATGGTGAATTCCAGAGTCTGGGCGACCAGATCGTCAACCGAGGAAGCAAAGTTCACCGGCGAGTTAACCTCAGGCGTTTCTGGTGGAATAAAGGTGCTCATGATCTGCGAAAACGGCACATCCAGATTCATGTTGATGCACAACAGACCAATCACCCGGTGATCGCGGTTGCGGATGGCAATCGTCACTGACTTCATCAGGACGCCGCTTTTGGCGCGGGTAAAGTAGCATTTGGAAACGCTGCTATCGGCGCCCGTCATATCGTGCAGCATGCGCAGCGCAAGATCGGTAATCGGTGAACCGATTTGGCGGCCGGTATGTTCACCATTGGCGATACGGATGGCAGAGCATTTCAGATCCTGCAAAGAATGCAGCACGATTTCACAGTGCGAACCGATGAGCATCGCCAACCCGTCCACCACCGCTTCATAAGATTTAAGAATATCGAAATCGGTCTGGTCAAAGGGACGTTGATCCAGCAGGTCAAGCTCGCTGGTTTCGTTGGTTAAAAGCGACCTGGACATGAAAAAAAGCACTCCTTTTCAGGAGCCTGTCGTTATTGTCAGGGCAGGCTCATCATCATTATTAAGCTATCTAAAGTAATACAGCGCCTGAGGATCTTTCCAGTTTTAATTATATCTGCGCGCAATAAAAAAGCCGCCGCCTCTGACGAGACGGCGGCCTGAACCCGATTACTTCTTAGCGTCAGCTTTCGCGTCTGCGGCTTTCGCATCGCCAGCGGCTTCCGGCTGAGCATCTGCTTTCGGCGCCGGTTTGATATCCAGCAGCTCTACATCAAAGACCAGCGTGGAGTTGGCCGGGATCCCCGGGACGCCGGTTTTGCCGTAGGCCAGATCTGGCGGAATGACCAGCTTGATTTTGCCGCCTTTCTTGATGTTCTTCAGGCCTTCAGTCCAGCCCGGGATCACCCCGTCGAGACGGAAAGAGAGCGGCTCGCCGCGGGTATAAGAGTTATCAAACTCTTTGCCGTCGATCAGCGTACCTTTGTAGTTAACCACCACGGTGTCGCTGTCTTTCGGCGCATCGCCAGTGCCTTCTTTCTCGACTTTATACAGCAGGCCAGTCTTAGACGTTTTCACGCCCTTCTCTTTGGCAAAGCTGTCACGGAAAGCTTTACCTTTGGTTTCGTTCTCAGTAGCGTCTTTTTCCATTTTCTGCTGAGCTGCGGTCTTCACGCGTGTTTCAAAGGCCTGCAGAGTCTGTTCGATCTCCTGGTCGGACAGTTTGCTCTTATCGGCAAACGCGTCCTGTACGCCGGCGATCAGCTGGGCTTTATCCAGCTTAATGCCCAGTTTTTCTTGTTCTTTCAGGGAGTTTTCCATGTAACGCCCCAGGGACGCGCCCAGCGCATAGGCTGATTTCTGATCGTCATTTTTAAATGCCGATTTACTCTCAGCCGCCGGGGCTGCTTTCGCCGCGGTATCTGCAGCAAAGGTCAGCGGTGCATTCAGGGCGACGGCCATTGTGGTCGCCAGCAGCGTTACTTTAAACAGTGATTTCATCCATTTCTCCAGGGCCGGGGCCTCTCACCCCAGGGTTATCGTAAAAAGCAAAAAACGTACTATAGAACGTCGCCGTTAAAATCTACATACGGACGTTCCTGAATATCGCCTCTTTTAGGACTATTTTTGTATGAATAAGTTTCCTGTAGGACGCAGCGATGCTGCGCGCCGGGGGAAACTTAAGTAGAATCCGCCTGCAGGATCAGACTAAAGAGGTTACCCATGCACGATAGCACATTAGAAACGCGCCTTGCGGAGCTGGAAAGCCGGCTGGCGTTTCAGGAAATCACCATCGAAGACCTCAACAAAACCGTGACCGCCCACGAGATCGAGATGGCGAAGATGCGGGAGCATATGCGTCTGATGATCGAGAAGCTGAAGGCGACCCAACCCTCCCATATCGCCTCCCAGGCCGAAGAGACGCCTCCGCCGCACTATTGAGGCGTAAAAAAAGCGGGTTTCCCCGCTTTTTGTCGTCTTCGTGCCGAGGCGCAAAGATTAGTGGCAGCCGCAGCCACCGTGGCCGCCGCAGCCGCCTTTACCATGGTCGTGGCCATGATCGTGGTCGTGACCGTGACCGCCGCAGCAGCCATCGTGACCATGATCGTGGTCGTGATCGTGACCATGCGCGCCGTGCACGTGACCGTGCTCCAGCTCTTCAGCGGTCGCTTCGCGGATGGCGACAACTTCCACATTGAATTTCAGGTTCTGGCCTGCCAGCATGTGGTTGCCATCAACCACAACGTGGTCGTCTTCAACTTCAGTGATTTCTACTGGTACCGGACCCTGATCGGTTTCCGCCAGGAAGCGCATGCCAACCTGCAGTTCATCAACGCCCATGAAGACGTCTTTCGGTACACGCTGCACCAGGTTTTCGTCATACTGACCGTAAGCGTCGTTAGCGCCGACGGCTACGTCAAATTTGTCGCCCACTTCGTGGCCATCCAGCGCGTTTTCCAGGCCGGAAATCAGGGAGCCGTGACCGTGCAGGTAATCCAGCGGCGCGCTTACCGGAGACTCATCAACCAACACACCGTCTTCTGTACGTACCTGATAGGCCAGGCTGACCACCAGGTCTTTTGCTACTTTCATGATATCTCCTGAGATGGGAAGAATAGTGGCGCAGATTGTAGCGGAATTCTGCTGCCGTGTACCCTTTAGCTTAAAAAAAGCCGACGGATAACGCTAGTCGGGATGAAAAATGCCAATCACCTGCTCCTCTTTGCGTACATGCTCACGGGCCTCTTTATCCGCCTCACGCATCTGATGACCGCACTTAACGCACTCAACAACATCGACATTATTCTCACGCCACATCGCCAGTGAATCCTGCGCCTGGCACGCCGGACATTTCGCCCCGGCAATAAAACGTTTACGCACTGCCATATGATTTACCTTTATTCAAACTCGTCCCAGCCGTCCAGCTGCCGGCTCTCTTTCTGCATTTCGCGCTGAAAAATCTCTTCCAGTTCGCGCCGGGCTTCCCGCACGCGTGATATCTGTACCGTATCAGTATGCACCGGCATTAACTCACGCAGCATTCGCATATCGAGGCGTCGGAAGTGCAGCTGCGCGCGCTGGGCCTGGTGAGGATGCATCCCCAGGGTAATGAGGGCTTTACGCCCCAGCTCAAGCGCACTGGAGAAAGTCTCACGAGAAAACTGCGTCACGCCGGCCTGCAGCAGCTCATGCGCCTCGACGCGCCCGCGAGCGCGGGCCAGGATGTGCAGATGTGGAAAGTGTTGTTGACACATCTCCACCAGCCGCATGGTGTCTTCCGGCTCATTACAGGTAATGACGATCGACTGCGCCTCCTCCGCCCCTGCCGAGCGCAGCAGCTCCAGCTGGGTAGCGTCGCCAAAATAGACTTTATAGCCATAGTTGCGCATCAGATTTACCGCGCTGATGTCTCGCTCCAGCACCGTAATACGCATCTTATTAGCCATCAGCAAGCGACCGATGACTTGGCCGAAACGGCCAAAGCCAACAATAATCACCTGCGGTTTATCATCCTCTACCCACGGCGCCTCATCGGTATCCTCCGCTGGATTCAGGCGTCGCGACAGTATCTTATCGATCCCTTTCATCAGCAGCGGCGTGGTCATCATCGACAAGGTGACGGCCACCAGCAGCAGCGCCATCTGGTCGTGCTGGAACAACCGCTGCGAGGCGGGCAGCGAAAAGAGGACAAACGCGAACTCGCCGCCCTGGCTTAATACGCCCGCAAACTGCATACGTTCGGAACTCCGCAGGCCATAGAGACGGGCCAGCAGATAAAGCACCAGCATTTTTACCGCCACCAGCACCGCCACGCTCACCGCCACCCACAGCAGATGGGTGTACAGCACGCCAAGGTTCAGCGCCATACCGACGGAGATAAAGAACAACCCAAGCAGCAGCCCCTTGAACGGATCGATGGCGATCTCCAGTTCATGGCGATACTCGCTTTCCGCCAGCAGCACGCCGGCGATAAAGGTACCCAGCGCCATCGACAGCCCCAGCGCCTCCATAAACAGGGCGGATCCGAGGACCAGCAGCAGCGTGGCGGCAGTGAACACTTCCCTGACCCCGGAGCTGGCGATAAAGCGGAACACCGGCCGCAGCAGATAGCGTCCGCCAATCAGCATCCCGGCAAACGCCAGGACCTTCATGCCGACCGTCAGCCAGTTCACATGCTCATCCGCGGAACCAGCCAGCAGAGGCACCAGCGCCAGCGCCGGGATCACCGCCAGATCCTGAAACAGCAGGACCGAAAAGCCTAACTGCCCTGATTCGCTGCGGCTCATTCCCTTCTCGCGCATCAGCTGCAGTGCCATCGCGGTAGAGGACATCGCCAGGCCAATCCCGCCGACCACCGCCGCCTGCCATGAAAACCCTGTCGTCATCAACAGACCGCCGAGGATCGCCGCGCTGAGCATCACTTGCGCCGCGCCAACGCCGAAGATGGAGCTTCGCAGCCGCCATAGCTTAGCGGGATTGAGCTCCAGGCCGATGATAAACATCAGAAACACCACGCCGAGTTCAGAGAAATGGAGAATTTCATCCACATCGCTGATAAACCCGAGCCCCCAAGGGCCAATGGCGATCCCAGCCAGCAGATAGCCCAGCACCGCGCCAATCCCCAGTCTTGAAGCCAGAGGGACAGCGATGACGGCCGCGAACAAAAACAGCACCCCCGCCAGCAGCAGATCAAATCCCGCCATGGACACCTCCGGCGGCTAGGGGGTTGGCCAGCCAGTCCCGATAGGCCAGGGCGCGGCTGCGCAGCTCCTCTGGCTGCTGCCGCCGGGCCCAGTAGACGATGATGGGGCTCATCCAGTGCATACGGCACATACCGGCGGTCAGTTCAAAAGGACGCAGAATATCGTTCATCGGATAGCGATTTGCATCGCGACGGTAAGCGCTCTCTGGTTCGCCGGTGGTGATCACGCTGCGCCAGTACTTTCCCGCCAGTTCGTTCCCTCCGGCGCCGCTGGCGAAGCCGCGGCTTAAGACACGATCCAGCCACTCCTTGAGCAGCGCAGGACAGCTCCAGGTATATAAAGGATGCTGGAAAACAATCACCTCATGCTGGCGCAGCAGGTCCTGTTCGTGAGCAATATCGATAAAAAAATCCGGATAGTGCGCGTAGAGATCGTGCACGGTGACGTTCGGCAACTGTAAGGCGGGTTGTAATAAAACCCGGTTGGCCACGGAATCCTGAGATTCTGGGTGGGCATACAGCAGCAACACTTTCGCTGTCTGAGACATCATTCCCCTCCCGTAGGTCTTCTGGCGGCCTGCACAACCCCGGCTTTTTGACACAGCCAGAATGACTTTGTGTATCGTCTTCGTTTTGGGCTACCATGGCGGCCCGGTGAAGCGATTCGCTTCCAAACTACATTATCATAATGACAAATTAACATAGTCTGAACATACGGCGCCTTATGATTGTTTTCTCCTCGTTACAAATTCGTCGCGGCGTACGCGTCCTGCTGGACAACGCCACCGCTACCATCAACCCTGGCCAGAAGATCGGTCTGGTGGGGAAAAACGGCTGCGGGAAATCGACGCTGCTATCGCTTTTGAAAAACGAGATAAGCGCTGACGGCGGCAGTATGACCTTTCCCGGCAACTGGCAGCTGGCCTGGGTGAATCAGGAAACCCCGGCCCTGCCGCAGCCGGCAATCGATTATGTCATTGACGGCGATCGTGAATATCGCCAGCTGGAAGCCGCGCTCCAGCAGGCTAACGAGCGCAACGACGGCCATGCCATCGCCACCGTCCACGGCAAGCTGGACGCCATCGACGCCTGGACCATCCGCTCCCGCGCCGCCAGCCTGCTGCACGGCCTGGGTTTCAGCAATGAACAGCTTGAGCGGCCAGTCAGCGATTTTTCCGGCGGCTGGCGTATGCGCCTTAATCTCGCGCAGGCGCTGATCTGCCGCTCCGATCTGCTGCTGCTCGATGAACCGACTAACCACCTCGACCTTGATGCGGTGATCTGGCTGGAGAAGTGGCTGAAGGGCTACACGGGGACGCTGATCCTGATCTCCCACGATCGCGATTTCCTCGATCCTATCGTCGACAAAATTATCCACATCGAACAGCAGACGATGTTTGAGTACACCGGCAACTACAGTTCGTTTGAAGTGCAGCGCGCCACCCGGCTCGCTCAGCAGCAGGCGATGTACGAAAGCCAGCAGCAGCGTGTCGCGCATCTGCAAAGCTATATCGATCGCTTCCGCGCCAAAGCCACCAAAGCCAAGCAGGCGCAGAGCCGTATTAAAATGCTGGAGCGGATGGAGCTCATCGCCCCGGCGCACGTGGATAACCCGTTCCACTTCAGCTTCCGCCAGCCGGAGAGCCTGCCTAACCCGCTGCTGAAGATGGAGAAAGTCAGCGCCGGCTATGGCGAGCGTATTATCCTCGACTCCATCAAGCTCAATCTGGTGCCGGGGTCGCGTATCGGTCTGCTGGGCCGCAACGGCGCCGGGAAATCGACGCTGATTAAGCTCCTGGCTGGCGAACTCCAGCCCGTAAGCGGGGAGATCGGCCTCGCCAAAGGCATCAAGCTCGGCTACTTCGCCCAGCATCAGCTGGAGTTTCTGCGCGCCGATGAGTCGCCGCTGCAGCATCTGGCGCGCCTGGCGCCGCAGGAGCTGGAGCAGAAGCTGCGCGATTATCTGGGCGGCTTTGGTTTCCAGGGCGATAAGGTCAGCGAAGAGACCCGCCGCTTCTCCGGTGGAGAAAAGGCGCGTCTGGTGCTGGCCCTGATCGTCTGGCAGCGCCCTAACCTGCTGCTGCTCGACGAACCGACCAACCATCTCGACCTCGATATGCGTCAGGCTTTAACCGAAGCGCTGATCGACTTTGAAGGGGCGCTGGTGGTCGTATCGCACGATCGCCACCTGATCCGCTCCACCACCGACGATCTGTACCTTGTCCACGATGGCAAAGTCGAACCGTTCGACGGCGATCTGGAAGATTATCAGCAGTGGCTCAGCGACTCGCAAAAACAGGAGTCCCAGAGCGGCGACGCGCCAAAAGAGAGCGGCAACAGCGCGCAAGCGCGCAAAGACCAGAAGCGTCGGGAAGCGGAGCTACGCAGCCAGACCCAACCGCTGCGCAAAGAGATCGCCCGTCTGGAAAAAGAGATGGATAAGCTCAACGCGCAGCTGGCCAGTGCAGAAGAGAAACTTGGCGACAGCGAACTCTACGACGCCTCGCGTAAAGCAGAACTGACTGAATGCCTGCAGCAGCAGGCCAGCGCGAAATCCGGGCTGGAGGAGTGCGAAATGGCCTGGCTGGAGGCACAGGAGCAGCTGGAGCGCATGCTTCAGGAAGGCTAATCGCCGCGTCATCATTCTGCCTGCGCCTACTACGGCGCGGGCAGAGTGTATTTCTGCCCGCCCTCGCGGTCTGGCCATCAGTGACATCAATGGTTTGTTGTGGTGTAACCTGGCGTCACTGGCCACAAGACCACATATTGGCTAACTCCTGCGCGCCCTGCGCGGTATAGTCATCATCACGTTTATTAATTATTCTGGTGCTATGGTTGAAATCATCCCCACAGACATGACGCCCCCCGAAAACGATTCGCGTGAGTTCCATCCCATGCGCGGCGCGGGCAATCGTCATCTGCAAACCATGCTGCCGCGGCTGATCCGCCGTAAATTGCGCTTTACCCCGCACTGGCAGCGCCTTGAGCTGCCAGACGGCGATTTTGTCGATCTCGCCTGGAGCGAAGACCCGCACCAGGCGTGCCACAAGCCGCGCCTCGTCGTCTTTCATGGTCTGGAAGGGAGTCTGCACAGCCCGTATGCCCATGGACTGATCCACGCGGCGATGCAGCGCGGCTGGCTTGGCGTAGTCATGCATTTTCGCGGCTGCAGCGGCGAACCTAACCGCAATCACCGCATCTATCACTCCGGCGAAACGGAAGATGGCACCTGGTTTCTGCACTGGCTGCAGCGCGAGTTTGGCCCCGCGCCGACCGCCGCCGTCGGCTATTCGCTGGGCGGCAATATGCTGGGCTGCCTGCTGGCAGAAGAAGGCGACCGCTGCCCGCTGGATGCGGCGGTGATCGTCTCCGCGCCTTTCATGCTGGAAGCCTGCAGCTATCATATGGATAAGGGCTTCTCGCGGGTTTATCAGCGCTACCTGCTCAATCTGTTAAAAGCCAACGCCTCACGCAAGCTGAAAGCGTATCCTGGCTCGCTGCCCGTCGATTTACGTCAGCTCAAAGGGATGCGCCGCATCCGGGAATTTGACGATATGATCACCGCCAAAATCCATGGCTTTGCCGATGCGCTGGATTACTACCGGCAATGCAGCGCCATGCCGCGGCTCAGCGATATTACTAAGCCGACGCTCATCATTCACGCGAAAGACGATCCGTTTATGGACCACCACTCCATTCCCCCGCAGGAACAACTGCCGGCGAACGTCGAGTATCAATTGACTGAACAAGGCGGCCACGTTGGCTTCGTCGGCGGCACCCTGCGTAAACCGGAGATGTGGCTGGAAAGACGCATTCCCGACTGGTTAAACCGCTGGCTGGAGGTTCCCGTATGATTATTCCCTGGCAGGATCTGGATCCCGAAACGCTGGATAACCTGATTGAAAGCTTTGTGTTACGTGAAGGCACCGATTATGGTGAACATGAACGTTCACTTGCCGATAAAGTCGCCGATGTAAAACAGCAGCTGAAACGCGGAGAGGCGGTCCTCGTGTGGTCGGAACTGCATGAGACGGTCAATATTATGCCGCGCGCCCTGTTTAACGGCTGAGGCGACGCCACTACATCGTTTAACCAGGGAGTTGTTATGTCTGCCAAACATCCGGTGATCGCCGTCACAGGCTCCAGCGGCGCGGGCACTACCACCACCAGCCTCGCCTTTCGCAAAATCTTCGCGCAGCTAAATCTGCACGCTGCGGAGGTGGAAGGCGACAGCTTTCATCGCTACACCCGCCCGGAAATGGACATGGCGATCCGCAAAGCACGGGATCAGGGCAAACATATCAGCTACTTTGGCCCGGAGGCGAACGACTTCGGTCTGCTGGAACAGACCTTTGTCGACTATGGCCGCCATGGCAAAGGTCAGTCGCGTAAATACCTCCACACCTATGACGAAGCCGTGCCGTGGAATCAGGTGCCGGGAACCTTCACCCCGTGGCAGCCGCTGCCGGAGCCGACGGACGTGCTGTTCTATGAGGGGCTGCACGGCGGGGTTGTCACCCCGCAGCATGATGTCGCCAGCCATGTCGACCTGCTGGTCGGGGTCGTGCCTATCGTTAATCTCGAGTGGATCCAGAAACTCATTCGCGACACCAGCGAGCGCGGCCACTCCCGGGAGGCGGTGATGGACTCCGTCGTCCGATCGATGGAAGATTACATCAACTTCATCACCCCGCAGTTTTCCCGCACCCACATCAACTTTCAGCGCGTGCCGACGGTGGACACCTCCAACCCGTTTGCCGCGAAAGCGATCCCCTCTCTGGACGAGAGCTTTGTGGTGATCCATTTCCGCAATCTGCAGAACATCGACTTCCCCTGGCTGCTGGCGATGCTACAGGGCTCGTTTATCTCGCACATGAACACCCTGGTGGTGCCGGGCGGTAAAATGGGGCTGGCGATGGAGCTTATTATGGCGCCGCTGGTCGAACGCCTGATGGAAGGCCGCAAGATCGGCTAACAGAAGAAACCCCGGCCAGGCCGGGGTTAAGAAAATTCACAACAGCAGGCGAAGACTACGCCTCGATCACTTCATAGGAGTGGGTGATCTTCACCGCTTTTTCCAGCATCAGCGCCACCGAGCAGTATTTCTCTGCCGACAGATCCACCGCACGGGAGACCGCGGCATCTTTCAGCGCCTTACCGGTGACGATAAAGTGCAGATTAATATGCGTGAACAGGCGCGGCGCCTCTTCCCGACGTTCAGAGGTCAGCTTCACTTCGCAGTTAGTCACCTCATGGCGACCTTTTTGCAAAATGGAGACCACATCGATCGCACTGCAACCGCCCGCCGCCATCAGCACCATCTCCATCGGGCTGGGCGCCTTATCCCCGGAGTTGCCATCCATCAGAATCTGGTGTCCTGACGCGGACTCCCCGATAAAGGTTAACCCTTCAACCCATTTCACACGCGCTTGCATAAAATTTAACTCCAGTATCGCAATATTCTTGTCAGATTACGCGCACATAACAATTCTCGCAACGGAAGGCGACCTGCGTCATGCTGAAGCGAGACACCAGGAGACATGCGGCGAAAGCTATGCTAAAACAGTCTGGATGCTACAGTAATACATTGATGTACTGCATGTATGCAGAGGAGTTCACATTACGGGCTGTCGAAAAATCATCAGCCAGCTTCCCAGGTATAGGGAAACAATACGATTGCATGCCCGGACGCCGTGTAGTGTCGGCGCCCGGAGATAGCTTATAACAGAGGATAACCGCGCATGGTGCTTGGCAAACCGCAAACAGACCCTACCCTTGAATGGTTCTTGTCTCATTGCCACATTCATAAGTACCCATCAAAGAGCACGCTGATCCACCAGGGTGAGAAAGCAGAAACGCTGTACTACATCGTTAAAGGCTCCGTGGCTGTACTCATCAAGGATGAAGAAGGTAAAGAGATGATCCTCTCCTACCTCAACCAGGGCGATTTCATCGGTGAATTAGGCCTGTTTGAAGAAGGTCAGGAGCGTAGCGCCTGGGTACGGGCGAAAACCGCATGTGAAGTGGCCGAAATCTCTTATAAGAAATTCCGTCAGCTGATCCAGGTGAACCCGGACATTCTGATGCGTCTCTCTTCGCAAATGGCTCGCCGTCTGCAGGTGACGTCTGAGAAAGTGGGCAACCTCGCCTTCCTCGACGTGACGGGCCGTATCGCCCAGACGCTGCTGAACCTGGCGAAGCAACCCGATGCCATGACCCACCCGGACGGTATGCAAATTAAAATTACCCGTCAGGAAATTGGTCAGATCGTCGGCTGCTCTCGTGAAACCGTTGGCCGTATTTTGAAAATGCTGGAAGATCAGAACCTGATTTCCGCCCACGGTAAAACTATCGTCGTCTACGGTACCCGTTAAGTTGCTAAGCGGCGTATTGCTCCTGCAGTACGCCGTTTTTGTTTTTCCCTCATGTGGCGCAGGCTGATTTACCACCCGGAAGTTAACTATGCACTGCGGCAAACGCTGGTGCTGTGTCTGCCTGTGGCCATCGGTCTTCTGCTCGGCCATCTCCAGCAGGGGCTCCTGTTCTCCTTAGTCCCCGCCTGCTGCAACATCGCCGGCCTCGACACCCCGCATAAGCGCTTTTTTAAACGTCTGATTATCGGCGGCTGTCTGTTTGCCGGATGCAGCCTGGTGGTGCAGCTGCTGCTCGCCCAGGCGATTCCTCTGCCGCTTATTCTCAGCGGCCTGGCGCTATTGCTCGGCGTCACCGCGGAGATCAGTTCGCTGCACGCGCGCCTGCTGCCCGCGTCGCTGATCGCCGCCATTTTTACTCTCAGCCTGGCGGGCAATATGCCCATCTGGGAGCCGCTGCTGATCTACGCCTTCGGCACGCTATGGTACGGCGTGTTTAACTGGTTCTGGTTCTGGCTGTGGCGTGAACAGCCGCTGCGGGAGTCGCTCAGTTTGCTCTACCGGGAACTGGCCAATTATTGCGAAGCCAAATATAGCCTGTTGACCCAGCATACCGATCCCTCGACCGCCCTGCCGCCGCTGCTCATCCGCCAGCAGAAGGTGGTCGATTTAATCACCCAGTGCTATCAGCAGATGCATATGCTGGCCGCCAACCAACGTAACGACCACAAACGTCTCCTGCGGGCGTTCCAGATGGGGCTGGATCTACAGGAGCATATTTCGGTCAGCCTGCATCAGCCGGAAGAGGTGCAAAAACTGGTAGAACGCAGCCATGCCGAAGCGGTGATCCGCTGGAACGCGCAGACCGTCGCCGCCCGTCTGCGGGTGCTGGCGGATGACATGCTCTATCATCGCTTTCCGCAGCGCTTCCAGATGGATAAACAGATCGGCGCCCTGGAAAAGATCGCCCGCCAGCATCCGGACAACCCGGTCGGCCACTTCTGCGCCTGGCACTTCAGCCGCATCGCCCGGGTGCTGCATACCCAGCGCCCGCTGTATGCCCGGGATCTGATGGCTGACAAAGAGCGTCGTTTACCGCTGTTTCCCGCGCTAAAAAACTATCTGTCGCTGAAATCGCCCGCGCTGCGCAATGCCGCCCGCATCAGCGTGATGCTGAGCATCGCCAGCCTGATGGGCAACGCCCTGCATTTGCCGAAGCCCTACTGGATCCTGATGACGGTGCTCTTTGTTACCCAGAATGGCTATGGCGCCACGCGGGTTCGTATTGTCCACCGGGCGGCGGGGACGCTCGCCGGCCTGATCATCGCCGGGCTGACCTTGCACTTTCACGTTCCGGAGAGCTACACCCTGAGCGGGATGCTGCTGATCACACTGCTCAGCTATCTGATTATCCGCAAACACTATGGCTGGGCCATGGTGGGCTTTACGGTGACGGCGGTATATACCCTGCAGCTGCTGACGCTCAACGGCGAACAGTTTATTATCGCCCGGCTGATCGACACGCTGATCGGCTGCCTGATCGCCTTCGGCGGGATGGTCTGGCTGTGGCCGCAGTGGCAGAGCGGCCTGCTGAAAAAAAACGCCCACGATGCGCTGGAGGCCGACCAGCAGGCGATTCGCCTGATCCTCAGCCCCGATCCCAAAGCGCCCGCGCTGGCCTATCAACGTATGCGCGTTAATCAGGCGCACAACGCGCTCTACAACTCCCTGAATCAGGCGATGCAGGAGCCGGGGTTCAATACCCACTACCTGGAAGATATGAAGCTATGGGTGACGCACAGCCAGTTTATCGTCGAACATATCAACGCCATGACCACCCTGGCCCGGGAGCATACGATGCTCACCCCGGATCTTGCCCAGCGCTATCTCGAATCCTGTGAGATTGCCCTGCAGCGCTGTCAGCAGCGGCTGGACAGCGATGGCCCCGGCAGCACAGGGGATGTCAATATTATGGAGTCACCGGAAAGCGAGGTGCCGATCGGTCCGTTAAGCACCCTGGAGCAGCATCTGCAACGCATTCTGGGCCATCTGAACACCATGCACACTATCTCGTCTGTAGCATGGCGTCAGCGGCCGCATCATGGCATCTGGCTACGGAAGATCAGCCGTTAATCACCTTTGCCACTGCCTGGGCGAAACGTGCCATCCCCTCGGCGATATCCTGCTCTTCGATGATCAGCGAGGGAACAAAACGCATCACGTCCGGCCCGGCGTTAAGCACCATGACGCCGGCTTCCGCAGCGGCATAGAGGAAATCGCGCGCGCGGCCCTTGTGCTGCGGCTTAAGTTCGGCGCCAACCAGCAGGCCCATCCCGCGAATATCACTGAACAGATCAAACTCGGCATTCAGCTGCTGCAGGTGTTTGACGAACAGTTCGCGTTTCGCGTTCACGCCATCCAGCACCGCCGGAGTATTGATCAGATCGAAAGCGGCGTTGGCGACCGCGCAGGCCAGCGGGTTGCCGCCGTAGGTTGACCCATGGGAACCGGCATGGAAGGCGCTGGCGATCTCGTGGGTGGTCAACATGGCGCTGACCGGGAAACCGCCGCCCAGCGCTTTCGCGCTGGTGAGAATATCCGGGGTTACGCCATAGTGCATATAGGCGAACAGCGATCCGGTACGCCCCATACCACACTGCACTTCATCAAAGACTAACAGCGCCTGGTGCTGATCGCACAGTTCGCGCAGTCCTTGCAGGAACGCCGGCGTTGCTGCCGTCACGCCGCCTTCGCCCTGAATCGGCTCCACCACCACCGCGCAGGTGTGGTCATCCATCACCGCTTTTACCGCCTGCAGGTCGTTGAAGGGAACATGGACAATATCCGCCGGTTTAGGGCCGAAACCATCGGAGTACTTCGGCTGCCCACCGACCGAGACGGTAAACAGAGAGCGGCCATGAAAGGCATTATGGAAGGCGATGATTTTGGTTTTATATGGGCTATGGCGGGTCACCGCATAGTGACGCGCCAGCTTAAAGGCTGTTTCATTGGCTTCGGTACCGGAGTTCATAAACACCACTCGCTCGGCGAAGGTGGCATCGACAAGCTTACGTCCCAGGCGCAGCGCTGGCTCATTGGTAAAGACGTTGCTGGTATGCCACAGCGTTTCACCCTGCTCGTGAAGCGCCGCCACCAGCGCCGGGTGGCAATGGCCCAGCGCCGTCACCGCGATACCGCCGGCAAAATCAATATACTCTTTGCCCTGCTGATCCCAGACGCGGCTGCCTTTCCCCTTTACCGGGATGAATTCTGCCGGTGCATAAATTGGCAAAATAACTTCATCGAATGTGGCGCGGGTGATTGCTGGTTGTTCAGTTGCCATGTCTTGCCCATCCCTCTTCGTTATGCAGATATGATTATGATAATATAATCACAAAATATGCATAAAAAGTCAGTCAATGGCAACCGAAATCACCGCTTAATAAAGTTCGCCAGCAATTGATGGCCCTGTTCGCTAAGGATGCTTTCCGGATGGAACTGCACGCCCTCGAGATCCCAGTCGCGATGACGAATCCCCATAATCTCACCGCTGGCGCTGCGGGCGGTGACGATAAACTCAGGCGGCAGCGTCGGCGGGTCAATCACCAGCGAATGATAGCGGGTCACCGTCAGAGGATTATTCAGCTCCTGAAACACCCCTTCGCCGTTATGCTCGATAAGCGAAGTTTTTCCATGCATCACCTGCGCCGCCCGCACAATGGTCGCGCCAAACGCCTGGGCTATCGCCTGATGCCCGAGGCAGACGCCCAGCAGCGGCGTTTTCCCTGCATAGTGACGGATTACTGAGAGGGAAATCCCCGCTTCATCCGGCGTACAGGGACCGGGCGAAATCACCATCTTCTCCGGCGCCAGCGACGCTATCTCCTCCAGCGTCAACGCATCGTTGCGCCTGACCAGCACTTCCGCCCCCAGTTCGCAAAAGTACTGATACAGATTCCAGGTGAAAGAGTCATAGTTATCGATAAGCAGGATCATAGCGGCTCCGGAACAATCAAACCGGGCTATTCTACTCAGATTCCCGCGCTTCGCTTACCACTTTGCGAAAGATCGCCGCCAGCGGGTCCGGATCGCCCATCGCGCCCTGCTGGCAGGCGGTGCTCCAGGCGGCAGGATCGACGTCACGCCAGTCAAGAAGGTAGCCGGCATGTATCGCCAGCTGTTCAAAGAAAATGCGCTGGGTTAGGCCATTGCCGAGACGAAAAGGGTGCAGCACATTAATTTCACCATAGAACCAGCTCAGGCGTTCGATAAAGGTATCCCGCGGCAGGCCGCAGAGATAATCCTCCTGCTCCAGGGCCTGCATCAGGGCGTTCCCTTCCTCTTCGATGCGGGCAAAGTGACAGAACGGCGTATCGCCCAGGTAGAGGTTCACTTCACGCAGCCTACCCGCCCAGTCAAACAGATCCTGATACAGCTGATGATGAATAGCGCACAGATAGGGTAAGCCGCGCACCCGCGGACCCAGCGGCAGGGTAGCCGCCCGCAGCGATGTCATCTCCAGGGCAGCCTGCTGCAGAGTGTTGGCCTGGCGGATGCCGAGGCGGTTGCGCAGGACGTTCAGGGCCGGATAGAGGTAAGGATCGCGTTCATCGCCAAATTTATCGCTCATACTCCCTCCGCAGCGTCGCGAGGCGCGCCTGCGCCTCCTCGGCAGTCAGCGTAACCAGTGGCACCGATACGCCTTCGAGGCGACGGCTGGCCTGAAAATTGCTATTACGTGTCTGTTCCCAGAGTCGGGATTTTTGCTTATCGGTGAGTGGACGCATCGTCGCCCCCTTATCGTCCCCTGTGTGCCACAAGTATAAGCAGCAATTACAGGTTATGCCGGGAGGCAACCGGCGCGGCGATAGACTACCGCGCCGTGGGAAGATTAGGGCAGCACTTTCGCAGAGAGGATAACAACCGGTTTAGTCGGCACATTCTGGTATGGGCCGACGTTATGGGTCTGAACCTGGGAGATCTTATCCGCAACGTCCATGCCTTTCACTACCTTGCCAAACACCGCATAGCCAAAGTCGCGCTGGCCATGGTCGAGGAAGGCGTTATCCGCCACGTTGATGAAGAACTGGCTGGTGGCGCTATCCTGATCGGCGGTACGCGCCATGGCGATGGTGCCGCGGGTGTTGCGCAGGCCGTTGTCTGCTTCATTTTTGATCGGCGGGTTAGGCTGTTTCTGCTGCATCTGCTCGTTGAAGCCGCCGCCCTGCACCATGAATCCCGGGATCACGCGATGGAAGGTAGTGTTGTTGTAGAAGCCGCTGTTAACGTACTTCAGGAAGTTATCCACGGAAATCGGGGCTTTCTGGCTGTTTAACTCAAGCTCAATGTTACCTGCCGAGGTGGTCAGCAGCACATGCGGATCGCCCTTTGCCGCCATGGCCGGGGAGAACGCTGAAATGGCGAAAACGGCAGCCATCGCCGCCAGTGTTGATTTGAGCATGGAAAATCCTTAACGGAGCAGAATAAAAGCGAGTGCCTTGATTCTAAAGAGCCTTTGCATCCTGGGCCAGCCTTTTACCAAATTTTACTTAGCTGTAATAATTGTAACCGCGCAAACGTTCTCCCTGGCGTCGAAAAAACGTGATTCAAGTCACATTAAAACATGCAAAAGATAACGTATTTCACAATAAACATTTAATTACATCACCTGAACGACTAAAATCTGTCCGCCCGGCGCGGCGTCAACGCGCTTTACCTTTCTATTCACAGGCCAGTCATGACTAACAGCAACCGTATTAAGCTCACATGGATCAGCTTCTTCTCCTACGCCCTGACCGGCGCGTTGGTGATCGTCACCGGGATGGTGATGGGTAACATTGCGGATTATTTCCATCTGCCCGTTTCCAGTATGAGCAACACCTTTACCTTTCTGAACGCCGGTATTCTGATCTCCATCTTCCTCAATGCCTGGCTGATGGAGATCGTGCCGCTGAAAACTCAGCTGCGTTTTGGCTTTATTTTGATGGTGCTGGCGGTGGCCGGCCTGATGCTCAGCCACAGCCTGGCGCTGTTCTCCGCATCAATGTTCGTTCTCGGCCTGGTGAGCGGGATCACCATGTCGATCGGGACCTTCCTGATCACCCATATGTATGAAGGCCGTCAGCGCGGGGCGCGTCTGCTGTTTACCGACTCCTTTTTTAGCATGGCGGGAATGATTTTCCCGATGGTCGCCGCGGTCCTGCTGGCGCGCAGCATCGAGTGGTACTGGGTCTACGCCTGTATCGGTCTGGTGTATGTCGCTATTTTCGTCCTGACATTCGGCTGTGACTTCCCGGTACTCGGCAAAAAAGCGCAGAGCGAAAACAGCCAGCCGGTGGTGAAAGAGAAGTGGGGCATCGGCGTGCTGTTCCTCTCCGTCGCGGCGCTGTGCTATATCCTCGGTCAGCTGGGCTTTATCTCCTGGGTACCGGAATATGCCAAGAGCCTTGGCATGAGCCTCGGCGATGCCGGTAAGCTGGTGAGCGATTTCTGGATGTCCTACATGATCGGCATGTGGTCATTCAGCTTTATCCTGCGCTTCTTCGACCTGCAGCGCATCTTAACCGTCCTCGCCGGCCTCGCGACGGTGCTGATGTACCTGTTTATCAATGGTTCGCCGGAGCATATGCCGTGGTTTATTCTGACCCTGGGCTTCTTCTCCAGCGCCATCTACACCTCGATCATTACGCTCGGTTCGCAGCAAACTAAAGTCGCTTCACCAAAGCTGGTGAACTTTATCCTCACCTGCGGCACCATCGGCACCATGCTGACTTTCGTGGTCACCGGCCCGATTGTGGCGGCCAGCGGTCCGCTGGCCGCGCTGCACACCGCTAACGGCCTCTACGCCGTGGTGTTCGTGATGTGCTTTATCCTCGGCTTCGTCTCCCGTCACCGCCAGAACAACGCTCAGGCGGCGTCTCACTAAGCCTTCGGCCCCTTTGCGTCCGCAAGGGGGCTGTTTCTCATAAAAGAAAGCTCCTCGCCACCGCGGTCGGTCTGGATCCAGGTTTGCGCCAGTTGGGTGGTCGCAATCACCCTTCCCTCGCGAATTGACCAGCGCACCGACACCTGGCAGCGTACCGCCTCAAAGCCATTCTCCGCCGGCAGAATGATCAGGTTAGCCGGATTGCCGCTGACGATGCCGTAATCCGTCAGGCCAAACGTGCGGGCGCTGTTGTCGGTGACAAGCTGCAGGCCGTCGTTAATTTGCTGGTAGCCCATCAGCTGGCAAACGTGGAGCCCCATATGCAGGACCTGCAGCATATTACCGGTCCCCAGCGGGTACCACGGGTCAAAGACATCATCATGACCAAAGCAAACGTTGATCCCCGCCGCCATCAGCTCCTTCACCCGGGTAATGCCACGTCGCTTCGGGTAGTCGTCAAACCGGCCCTGCAGATGAATATTGACCAGCGGATTGGCGACAAAATTGATGCCGGAGAGCTTAAGCAGGCGGAACAAGCGCGAGGTATAAGCGCCATTATAGGAGTGCATGGCGGTGGTATGGCTGGCCGTCACCCGCGGCCCTATTCCCGCTTTTAACGCCAGCGCGGCAACGGTTTCCACAAAGCGCGACTGTTCGTCGTCAATTTCATCGCAGTGAATATCCAGCGGGCGGTCATATTTCCGCGCCAGTCGGAAAGCGATATGCAGCGATTCCACCCCATATTCACGGGTGAACTCAAAGTGCGGGATCGCCCCGACGACATCCGCCCCCAGCTTCAGGGCCTCTTCCAGCAGCGCCTCGCCGTTGGGGTAAGAGAGGATCCCCTCCTGCGGAAAAGCGACAATCTGCAGCTCGACCCATGGCGCCACCTCCTGTTTGACCTCCAGCATCGCCTTCAGCGCCGTCAACGTCGGATCGGAGACATCGACATGGGTACGGACAAACTGCACGCCATTGGCGATCTGCCACTTGAGGGTTTTCCACGCCCGGGCTTTAACGTCTTCATGGCTGAGCAGCGCTTTCCGCTCCGCCCAGCGCTCAATCCCCTCAAACAGAGTGCCGGACTGGTTCCAGTTTGGCTCGCCGGCCGTCTGGGTGGTATCCAGATGGATATGCGGCTCAATAAAAGGCGGGATCGCCAGCCCGCCGCGAGCGTTCAACACTTCGTAGCTTTCGTCCCGCGCCTCCCCCATCGGCGTGATCTCGCCAAAGCGCCCCTTATCTATCGCTATCTGCCACAGGCCGTCGCGGTCTGCCAGGCGTACGTTCTGAATCAACCAAAGCGGCGCTGCTGTCATATCAACCTCTCCATTCAATACGGCTTGTTTTCTACTCAACCCCAATCGCGACCCACCCAATTCTTGTACACAAAATCAGCAAAAAGGAAAAGTCAGCGTTTTCCACAACTTAGAAAAATACAGACAAATCAATTATATACCCATTAAGTGGTAGGTGAAGTTGTCATTGATTTGCATCAATAAGCCTGATGGCTGAATCGTTAAGGTAGGCGGTAATAGAAAAGAAATCGAGGCAAAAATGAGCAAAGTCAGAATCGCTATTATCGGTAACGGCATGGTTGGCCATCGCTTTATCGAAGAGCTTCTTGATAAGGCGCCTGCCGGACAATTCGACATTACCGTGTTCTGTGAAGAGCCGCGTATCGCCTACGACCGTGTCCACCTGTCGTCTTATTTCTCCCACCATACCGCAGAAGAGCTGTCGCTGGTCCGCGAAGGCTTCTATGAGAAACACGGCGTCAAGGTGCTGGTCGGCGAAAGGGCCATCACCATCAACCGCCAGGAGAAGGTGATCCACTCCAGCGCCGGGCGCACAGTGTTCTACGACAAGCTGATCATGGCGACCGGCTCATACCCCTGGATCCCGCCGATTAAAGGCGCGGAAACCCAGGATTGCTTTGTCTATCGCACCATTGAAGATCTCAACGCCATTGAATCCTGCGCCCGTCGCAGCAAACGCGGCGCGGTGGTCGGCGGCGGTCTGCTCGGCCTCGAAGCCGCAGGAGCGCTGAAAAACCTCGGCGTCGAAACCCATGTTATCGAGTTCGCGCCGATGCTGATGGCCGAGCAGCTCGACCAGATGGGCGGCGAGCAGCTGCGGCGCAAAATTGAAAGCATGGGCGTGAAAGTTCACACCAGCAAAAACACCAAAGAGATCGTTCAGCAGGGCATCGAGGCGCGCAAAACCATGCGCTTCGCCGACGGTAGCGAGCTGCAGGTCGATTTCATCGTCTTCTCTACCGGGATCCGCCCGCGCGATAAACTGGCCACCCAGTGCGGGCTGGCGGTTGCCCAGCGCGGCGGCATCATGGTCAACGATAGCTGCCAGACCTCCGACCCGGATATCTATGCCATCGGCGAATGCGCCAGCTGGAACAACCGCGTGTATGGCCTCGTCGCGCCGGGTTATAAAATGGCCCAAGTGGCCGTCGATCACCTCCTCGGCAGTGAAAACAGCTTCACCGGCGCCGACCTCAGCGCCAAGCTGAAGCTGCTGGGCGTGGACGTGGGCGGCATCGGCGATGCCCACGGCCGCACGCCGGGCGCCCGCAGCTACGTCTATCTTGACGAAAGCAAAGAAGTTTATAAGCGTCTGATCGTCAGCGCCGACAACAAAACCCTGCTCGGCGCGGTGCTGGTCGGCGACACCAGCGACTACGGCAACCTGCTGCAGCTGGTGCTCAACGCCATTGAGCTGCCGGAGAATCCGGATTCGCTGATCCTCCCGGCCCACGCCGGCAGCGGCAAACCGTCGATCGGCGTCGATAAACTGCCGGACAGCGCGCAAATCTGCTCCTGCTTTGACGTCAGCAAAGGCGACCTGATCGCCGCCATTAACAAAGGCTGCCATACCGTCGCGGCGCTGAAAGCGGAAACCAAGGCCGGTACCGGCTGCGGCGGCTGTATCCCGCTGGTCACCCAGGTGCTCAACGCCGAGCTGGCGAAACAGGGCATCGAGGTCAACAACAACCTGTGCGAGCACTTCGCTTACTCCCGCCAGGAGCTGTTCCACCTGATCCGCGTGGAAGGCATCAAAACCTTCGACGAACTGCTGGCCAAACACGGCCAAGGCTACGGCTGTGAAGTTTGTAAACCGACCGTCGGCTCCCTGCTGGCTTCCTGCTGGAATGAGTACATCCTCAAGCCTCAGCACACGCCGCTGCAGGACACCAACGACAACTTCCTCGCCAACATCCAGAAAGATGGCACCTACTCGGTCATTCCGCGCTCCGCGGGCGGCGAAATCACCCCGGAAGGGCTGGTCGCCGTGGGCCGTATCGCTCGTGAATTCAATCTGTACACCAAAATCACCGGCTCCCAGCGCATCGGCCTGTTTGGCGCGCAGAAAGACGACCTGCCGGAGATCTGGCGGCAGCTGATTGAAGCGGGCTTCGAAACCGGCCACGCCTACGCTAAAGCGCTGCGGATGGCGAAAACCTGCGTCGGCAGCACCTGGTGCCGCTACGGGGTCGGCGACAGCGTCGGCTTCGGTGTCGAACTGGAAAACCGCTACAAAGGCATCCGCACCCCGCATAAAATGAAGTTCGGCGTCTCCGGCTGTACCCGCGAATGCGCGGAAGCCCAGGGTAAAGACGTCGGGATCATCGCCACCGAGAAAGGCTGGAACCTGTACGTATGCGGTAACGGGGGGATGAAGCCGCGCCATGCCGATCTGCTGGCCGCGGACCTCGATCGCGAGACGCTGATTACGTATCTCGACCGCTTTATGATGTTCTACATCCGCACCGCCGATAAGCTGACCCGCACCGCGCCGTGGCTGGACAACATGGAAGGCGGGATCGACTATCTGCGCAGCGTGATCATCGATGACAAGCTCGGTCTGAACGACCATCTGGAAGAGGAGCTGGCTCGCCTACGCGCCGCCTTCGCCTGCGAGTGGACCGAGACCGTCAATAACCCGGCGGCGCAGACTCGCTTCAAACACTTTATCAACAGCGACCAGCGCGACCCGAACGTTCAGGTGGTGCCGGAACGTGACCAGCATCGCCCGGCCACGCCGTATGAGCGTATCCCGGTTACTCTGGTGGAGGAAAAAGCATGAGCCAGTGGGTAAACATCTGCAAAATTGACGACATCCTGCCCGCCACCGGCGTCTGCGCCCTGCTCGGTCAGCAGCAGGTGGCGATCTTCCGTCCGTACCATGACGACAGAGTGTTCGCCATCAGCAATATCGATCCATTCTTCAATGCCAGCGTGCTGTCCCGCGGGATTATCGCTGAGCATGACGGCGCCCTGTGGGTTGCCAGTCCGCTGAAAAAGCAGCGCTTTCGCCTGAGCGACGGGCTGTGCATGGAAGATGAGAGCCACTCCATCGCCCGTTTCGACGCCCGGGTAAAAGACGGCCACGTTCAGCTTAAAGCGTGAGTCCCGCTTCCTCCCCCCGGTCACGGGGGGAGATATAAGTAACACTTCTGACCGACAGCGCATGAGTGCGGGATATGTCGCATGTTTTGTATTACCTTTGCTGCTATTCTACGACCACTCACTTCCTACCCCTTATTTTTATGAGGTTATTCTGTGGATCACTTACCCATATTCTGCCAGTTACGCCAGCGGGATTGTTTACTGGTTGGCGGCGGGGATGTCGCCGAACGCAAGGCCCGTCTGCTGTTGGATGCTGGCGCAAACGTCACGGTCAATGCGCTCGACTTTACCCCTCAGTTTCAGGTGTGGGCCGATTCACAGATGCTGACCCTGGTGCAGGGGGAGTTTATCCCCTCGCTGCTGGACAACTGCTGGCTGGCCATCGCCGCTACCGATAATGAAACAGTGAACCAGCAGGTCAGCGACGCGGCCGAAGCGCGGCGTATTTTCTGTAACGTGGTGGATGCCCCGCGCCAGGCCAGCTTTATCATGCCGTCGATCATCGACCGCTCGCCGCTGATGGTCGCCGTCTCCTCGGGCGGGACATCACCGGTGCTGGCGCGCCTGCTGCGCGAGAAGCTGGAGTCAATCTTACCCCTGCATCTTGGTCAGCTGGCCCGCTACGCCGGCCATCTGCGCGCTCGCGTCAAGCAGCAGTTTGCCACCGTAGGCGAACGCCGACGGTTCTGGGAGAAGCTGTTCGTTAACGACCGCCTGGCGCAGTCGCTGGCCAATGACGATCGGCAGGCGGTGGCGGATACCACCGAGCAACTGCTGACCGAGCCGTTAGAGCATCGCGGCGAGGTCGTCCTGGTTGGCGCCGGCCCCGGTGACGCCGGGCTGCTCACGCTCAAAGGCCTGCAGCAGATCCAGCAGGCCGACGTGGTGGTCTATGACCGACTGGTCTCCGACGACATCATGAATCTGGTGCGCCGCGATGCCGACCGGGTGTTCGTTGGCAAGCGCTCAGGCTATCACTGCGTGCCTCAGGAGGAGATCAACCAGATCCTGCTGCGCGAAGCGCAAAAAGGAAGACGCGTGGTCCGGCTGAAAGGCGGCGATCCCTTTATCTTTGGCCGCGGCGGAGAGGAGCTGGAGACCCTCTGCGAGGCGGGCATCCCCTTCTCGGTTGTGCCAGGCATCACCGCCGCCTCCGGCTGCTCCGCCTACTCGGGGATCCCGTTGACCCATCGCGATTTCGCCCAGGGCGTGCGCCTGGTCACCGGCCATCTGAAAAACGGCGGCGAGCTGGACTGGGCGAACCTGGCGGTGGAGAAGCAGACCCTGGTGTTCTACATGGGTCTGAACCAGGCGCCGGCGATCCGCGAGAAGCTTATCGCCCACGGCATGGCGGAAGATATGCCTGCCGCCATCGTCGAGAACGGCACCGCCGTGACGCAAAAAGTGGTCAGCGGCACCTTAGGACAGCTGGATATTCTGGCGCAGCAGATGGCCAGCCCGGCGCTGATCATTGTCGGCCGCGTGGTCGGCCTGCGGGATAAACTGAACTGGTTCTCGAACCACTAACCTTCGCCTCGCGGCGTGAACGACTGGCATAAAAAAGGGCGGGATAATCCCGCCCTGTTTACCTGTTGCGTCGCTTACGGCTTGGCGACAAAGCCAATCGCTTCGTATACCGCTTTCAGGGTTTGAGAAGCCCGCGCGCTGGCCTTTTCTGCGCCGTCTTTCATCACCTGATTGAGAAACGCTTCGTCGTTACGGAAACGGTGATAGCGCTCCTGCAGGTCAATCAGCATGCCCGATACCGCTTCGGCGACTTCGCCTTTCAGGTGGCCATACATTTTGCCTTCGAAGTGCTGCTCCAGCTCAGGAATGGTTTTCCCGGTGACCGCGGAGAGGATATCCAGCAGGTTGGAGACGCCCGCTTTCTCTTTCAGGTCGTAGCGCACCACCGGCGGCTCGTCGGAGTCGGTGACCGCACGTTTGATCTTCTTGACCACCGATTTCGGGTCTTCCAGCAGGCCGATGACGTTGTTGCGGTTGTCGTCGGACTTGGACATCTTTTTCGTCGGCTCCAGCAGCGACATCACGCGCGCGCCGGATTTAGGGATAAACGGCTCAGGCACTTTAAAAATATCGCCGTAGATGGCGTTAAAACGCTGGGCGATATCGCGACTTAGTTCAAGGTGCTGTTTCTGATCTTCGCCCACCGGAACCTGGTTGGTCTGGTACAGCAGGATGTCAGCGGCCATCAGTACCGGATAATCAAACAGACCGGCGTTGATGTTCTCCGCGTAGCGCGCGGACTTGTCTTTAAACTGGGTCATGCGGCTCAGTTCGCCGAAATAGGTGTAGCAGTTCAGCGCCCAGCCTAACTGGGCGTGTTCCGGCACGTGCGACTGAACGAAGATAGTGCTTTTCTGCGGGTCGATGCCGCAGGCCAGATACAGCGCCAGGGTGTCCAGCGTCGCCTTACGCAGCTGCTGCGGATCCTGGCGCACGGTGATGGCGTGCTGATCCACGATGCAATAGATGCAGTGGTAATCGTCCTGCATGTTTACCCACTGACGCAGCGCACCCATGTAGTTGCCAATGGTCAGTTCACCTGAGGGCTGTGCGCCACTAAAAACGATGGGCTTAGTCATGTTTCAATTCCTGAGTTTCACTGTGCGGTAACCCGAGAGCGGGTAAGAGTTCATTAAACTGGTCGAAGAGATAGTCCGGCTCGCTCAGCGCAAGCGGTTCGCCATAGTTATAACCGTAGGTCAGGCCAACCGAGCAGCAGCCAGCCGCTTTGGCCGCCTGAATATCATTACGTGAATCGCCGACGAACAGCAGCGCCTCCGGCGTCAGGCCGAGCTTTTGCGCTACCAGCAGCAGCGGTTCCGGATGCGGCTTTTTGTTCTGGACGTCATCGCCGCCGATCACCACGGTAAAATATTTCGCAATATCGAGCGCGTCCAGCAGCGGGGCGACGAACGGCGTCGGCTTATTGGTCACCAGCGCCAGTGGCAGGCCTTTGCCCTGCAGCGCGCCGAGCGTATCGGCCACTGCCGGAAACAGGAAACTGCCCTCTTCCGCCGCTTCGGCGTAATAGCGGTCAAACAGTTTACGCAAAATGCGCAGCTGTTCGTCTTGCGGAATATCATGATCGTCGACGGAAGGCTTGCCCATCGCCGCACGTAACGTGGCACGCTCCTGGCGAGCCCAGCTCAGCGCCCGCTCCATCAGGACATCGGCGCCGTTGCCGATCCAGGTTACGACGCGCTCTTCTCCCGCCACCGGCAGTTCCAGGGCGTAGAGGGCGTTATCAACGGCGGCGGTCAGACCCGGCGCGCTGTCCACCAGCGTGCCGTCGAGATCAAACGCGATGCCGCGGATCGCCTGTAATTTATCCATGACTCACCTTCGCTAATTCACTACGCATTTGATCAATCACTTTCTTGTAGTCCGGCTGGCCGAAGATCGCCGAACCGGCAACGAACATATCCGCGCCCGCCGCGGCGATTTCGCCGATATTGCTCGCTTTCACCCCGCCATCCACTTCCAGACGGATGTCGTAGCCGGACGCATCGATGCGCTGGCGCACTTCACGTAGTTTATCCAGCGTCTGGGGAATAAAGGACTGGCCGCCAAACCCCGGGTTAACCGACATCAGCAGGATGACGTCCAGCTTATCCATCACATAATCGAGATAGCTCAGCGGCGTCGCGGGGTTAAACACCAGGCCCGCTTTACAGCCGTGCTCTTTGATAAGCTGCAGGCTGCGGTCGACGTGTTCGGAGGCTTCCGGGTGGAAGGTGATGATGCTGGCGCCAGCTTCGGCAAAATCAGGAATGATGCGGTCGACCGGCTTCACCATCAGGTGGACGTCGATCGGCGCGGTAATACCGTAGTTACGCAGCGACTTCAGCACCATCGGGCCAATCGTCAGGTTCGGCACGTAGTGGTTGTCCATGACGTCGAAGTGCACGACATCCGCACCCGCCGCCAGCGCCTTCGCGGTATCCTCACCCAGACGGGCAAAATCAGCCGACAGAATCGAAGGGGCAATCAAATACTGCTTCATCCGCATCTCCTTGAAATTTATTTGGTCTTAGGCGGACGGTAGAGCGCTAAGAGCTCGTCCACCTTTTTACGCGTACCACCGTTGCTGCTGATGCTGCGCCGAACCTTCACAATATGCGTTTCTGCCGCGTTTTTATACCACTCCTGCGTCAACGGCGTGCGGTGGTTGGAAATCAGCACCGGGATCCGTTTCTTCATCAGCGATTCCGCCTTTTGCGCCAGCAGCACCTGTTGCTCCAGGTTGAAGCTGTTGGTGTGGTAGGCGGTAAAGTTCGCCGTCGCCGTCAACGGCGCATAGGGCGGATCGCAATACACCACCGTGCGGCTATCCGCACGCTGCATGCACTCTTCATAAGATTCGCAGTAAAACTCAGCGTTTTGCGCCTTGTCGGCAAAATGATAGAGCTCAGCCTCGGGGAAATAGGGCTTCTTATAGCGGCCAAACGGCACATTGAACTCGCCGCGCAAATTGTAGCGACACAGGCCGTTGTAACCGTGACGGTTCAGATACAGGAACAGCACCGCGCGACGCAGCGGGTCCTGGCTCTGATTGAACTCATCACGGTACTGGTAGTAGCGCTCAGCGACGTTATTTTCCGGGGTAAACATCTCGCGGGCGGCAGCGACGTACTCGTCGGTGCGCAATTTGACGATGTTGTACAGGCCGATTAAATCACTGTTGATATCCGCGAGGATATAACGAGAAAAGTCGGTATTGAGAAATACCGACCCGGCGCCCACAAAGGGCTCGATTAAGCACTCACCTTCCGGCAAATGCTTTTTAATATCGTCAAGCAGGGGGTACTTCCCCCCTGCCCACTTTAGAAAAGCGCGATTCTTTTTCATGCTGCCTAACTAATTACACGTTCTCCGGCTGTGGAGAAAGCTCCGACAGCATCCTGCGCTTAAGACTACCCCACGGCATTATTTCAGATCAGCCTGAACCTGATGCAGTGGTTTTGCCCATGGATTTTTCGCCTGCACGTCCGGCGGCAGCGAGGTGACCGCGCGTTTCGCTTCATCTTTTGATGAATAGATACCGCTCACCAGCACGTACCACGGTTGGCCGTTACGTGACGTTTCATAGACAACATATCTGTCCAGCTTCTCTTTCTTCGCCCAGTTGTTCAGGTTTTCATAGTTAGAGGAGCTGCTGAGCTGCAGGGTATAGTTACCCGACGGCGCAGATTTCATCGAGCTGACGTCGCCTGCCGTTTTACCGCTCTTCGCCGCCGGCGCTGCCGCGGCCGCCGTTGCGGCTGGCGCAGCAGTGGTCGTGGTTGCTGGTGCTGCAGGTTTACTCTGCGCGGTGGCTACCGGTTTGCTTTCCGCGACGGTCGTTTTCGTCGGGGTAGTGGTCGCCGCGCTTTCAACATGCTTCGGCTGAACCGGCTTCGTTTCTACCGGCGCTTTTGCCACCGCCTGTGGTTTCGGCTGCGGCTTCGCTTCGATGACGGTGTGCTTACGCTCAGCAGGACGCGGCGTTGCCGCCGTCTGACGTTCGGTCGTCTGGCGCGGCGCCGCGGTGCCACTGGCGCCATTACGGATCGGCGCGACGGTTGCCGGTTCAGTTGGCAGCGTCGAGTTAGCTACGGCGCCGTCCAGCTGGCCCTGCTGCTGGGTCAACGCATTATTCAGATCGCCCTGAACTTCAACGCGCTGCTGGCCCTGCGGCTCTGCCGCGGCCTGGCCCTGGGTCGGGTTCGCGGCAATTGGCGGTACCGTGACGTCCTGCTGTGTGGTGGTATTGGCGGCAGTCTGATCCTGGCCGGCAGCTGGCGTGCTGGTGGACTGGTCGTCAGACAGATTAATGCTCTTCTCGCCGGAAGCGGTCTGCTGGCTGGAAGAAGATGGCGATTTCAGCGCGGAACCGATACCCACGATTAACAGCAACAGTACCAGAATGCCCACGCCCATCATGATGTACTGGCGGGAAGCGGGTTTCGCCGGCGCTTTTTTACGCTTACGCGGACGACGCTCTACAGGCTGCTCTTCGAGCATCTCCTCATCTTCCGCATCCAGTTCTTCTTCGAATTCTTCCTCTTCACGCTCACGACGGGCCTTGCCGGCGCGCGTCGGACGGCCTTCATCGGCATCAAGATCGACATCGTCAAAATTGATCTGCGGATCGGCATCACGCTCGGAAGACTGACGGGAACGACCAGCACGACGATCGTTGCGATCGGCTTTCATATCGTCTTCTGGTTTGAAATCATCCATTTAACACCCCACTAAAAGGCTTATGCTCACGATTATTGCACATCACCCGAAATGATAACGCCGCGCGAACGCGGCCAGACCTTCTTATTGTTGCGCCTGCTGAGTGTCAGCAATCGCGCCAAGAACCACATCGTGCGGCACTCCGCCGCGCAGCTCGCTGCTTCCTATTGCGAGCGGGAGCACCAGCCGCATTTCGCCAGCCAGTACTTTCTTATCGCGCATCATATGGGGCAAATACGCCTGCGCACGCATTTCCTGCGGGCCGCGTACCGGTAAGCCTGCACGCTTGAGCAGATCGATAAGGCGCTGAGTATCCTGCGCGCGGAACTGCCCCAGCCGTTCGGACGTATGCGCCGCCATCACCATACCTGCCGCCACCGCTTCGCCGTGCAGCCAGTTACCGTAGCCCATTTCCGCTTCGATAGCATGGCCGAAGGTATGTCCAAGATTGAGTAAAGCACGTAACCCGGTTTCACGCTCGTCGGCAGCCACAACTTCCGCTTTCAGCTCACAGCAGCGGCGAATGCAGTACGCCATGGCCTTTTCATCCAACGCCAGCAAGGCATCAATGTTGTTTTCCAGCCAGCTGAAGAAGGCGCCGTCGAGGATCACCCCATACTTGATGACCTCAGCCAGTCCGGAAGCGAGTTCGCGCTTCGGCAGCGTCTTCAGACAGTTAAGATCAACCACCACGGAAACCGGCTGCCAGAAGGCGCCAATCATGTTTTTGCCGAGAGGGTGGTTCACTGCGGTTTTGCCGCCGACCGACGAGTCGACCTGCGACAGCAGGGTGGTAGGGACCTGGATAAAACGCACGCCGCGCTGATAGCTTGCCGCGGCGAAACCGGTTAAATCACCGATAACACCGCCGCCGAGCGCCACCAGCGTGGTGTCGCGGCCATGGGGTTTTTGCAACAGCGCGGTAAATACGGTATCCATCACCGCCAGGCTTTTATACTGCTCGCCGTCGGGCAGGACTACGCTGTCAACGTTGACCCCTGCCTGCTCAAGCGCAGAGCGGACGGTATCCAGATAAAGCGGCGCCAGCGTTTCGTTGGTGACCAGCATAGCCTGGTCGCCCGACTTAAGTGGCAGGAAGGAAGCTGGATCGTTGAACAAACCAGCCGCGATGGTAATCGGGTAACTACGTTCCCCGAGGGTAACAGTAAGCCTCTCCATAACGCGACATCCACCTCAGTGACTTTTACTCTGACGCACTTTTATTAAGCCAGAATCAGTTGCTTTCCAGCATATGAATAATCTGGTTCGCGACGACTTTCGCACTCTGATCGTCTGTGCGGATAGTCACATCGGCGATCTCTTCATACAGCGGGTTACGCTCGTCAGCCAGCGCTTCCAGTACTTCACGAGGCGGCGCATCGACTTGTAGCAAAGGACGCTTTTTATCGCGCTGCGTACGGGCCAACTGCTTCTCGATCGTTGTTTCCAGGTAGACCACCACGCCGCGGGCGGAGAGACGGTTACGCGTTTCACGGGATTTTACAGAGCCGCCGCCAGTCGCCAGCACAATTCCCTGTTTTTCCGTCAACTCATTGATAATTTTTTCTTCACGGTCGCGGAAGCCTTCTTCGCCTTCAACATCGAAGACCCAGCCCACATCAGCGCCAGTGCGTTTCTCAATCTCTTGATCGGAATCGTAAAATTCCATGTTGAGCTGTTGGGCTAACTGGCGCCCAATAGTGCTTTTGCCGGCACCCATAGGCCCAACCAGAAAGATATTGCGTTTCTCTGCCATTTTTTCGGTACTACTAAGACTATTCGTTAATGATAAACCCGCTTCGCAGACACCCAGCGCCGCAGGGCATGAACTGAAACCTCATATGCAATAGAGCGAGAGTCAGACTAAAAATTATCTCAATACTCCGGCTGGTTTGGCAACTGAATAAAATCGCCGGACAATATAGGGAGGATTGATGTCGTACCCGACTCTCAAATCGGTACCCCTTGTATGCTAAATCCGTCCTCACGTCAAACACCTGAAACGTGTTTAGCATGAAAAACCTGCTTAACGTACTGCCAGAATCCGTGGCGTAATAAAGACAACCAGTTCACGGCGTTCATTATCTTTCCCGTCGCGGCGAAACAGACGCCCCAGCACCGGGATATCGCCAAGCAGCGGGACGCTGTCGCGGGCGGTTTTGTTTTTCTGCGAAAAGATGCCGCCCAACGCCAGGGTCTCGCCGCTGCGGACTTCCACCAGGGTCTCGATCTCCTGTTTATCAATGGCCAGCGCCTCGCCGTTATCCTGCTTCAGCACCTGGCCTGGCGTGTTCTCGCTTATTCGCAGCTTCAACCGCACTCTCCCCTGCTGCAGCACCGTCGGCGTCACCTCCATGCCCAGCACCGCCTCTTTAAACTCCACCGACGTGGCGCCGCTTTCACCGCTGGAGACCTGATAGGGGATCTCGCTCCCCTGCTTGATGCTGGCGGGCTGCATATGAGAGGCGAGCAAACGAGGACTGGCGATAATCTCGACCTGCTGCTTGCGCTCCAGCGCGGAAAGCTCCAGCTCAAGCAAGCGCCCGTTAATTTTGCCGATGTTAAAGCCTGCGCGGGTGCTGGCGTCGTTGACTGACAGATCGCTGCTTAGGGTGGTGATGTGCCCGGATCCTGGCGTGCTTTCAGCCTCCGCCAGCCGCCATTTCACCCCCAGTTCACGCAGGCTGGTTTCGCTCATTGACACGATATGGGCGGCCAGCTCCACCTGTCCGACCGGCAGATCCATCTCCTGCGCCCAGGCCTTCAGCGCCGGCAGATGGCGGGCATCATCGCGGATCAGCAGCCGATTGGTCCGCTTGTCCGCCATCAGGTTTCCCCGGGCGCTAAGCAACTTACCGCCGCTTTTAGCCAGCTCCTCGGCATCGGCATAGTGCAGGGTCACGCTCTCCGCCCGCAGCGGCAGGTTCTGCAGACGTTTCGCCTGTTCCGCTTCGCGCTGCGCCAGGTTGGCCTTTTGCCAGGCCTGCGTATGTGCGTAGATGACCGTTCCCTGCTGTTGCAAAGAGAGGCCTGCGCTATCCGCCACTGCCCGCAGCGCCTGGGTCCAGGGAACCTTCTGCAGGCGCAGGGAGAGCGTGCCGCTGACGTCCGGTGCGATAACGAGATTCTTCTGGTTCATTTCGGCCAGGGCTTGCAGCACCTGGGCCACTGGCGCGTCGTCAACGACCAGCGAAACCGGCTTATCATTTCGCGCGGCGACCACCGCCAGCGGTAGCAGCAAAAGCAGGCTTATCCATCGCATCATCTTGTTTTCCTTTACGTTGCCAGCGCCACGCTGGCGGTTCACATCCCGGAGGCGTGACGATGTCCAGTTCACTGTCCGTCAGCCGGTTCACCCGCCAGCCCGTGGGCAATTGCTCATCCAGGCGCACCCGTCGCCACGTGCCGCTTCCGTCCTGCAAAAAACCCATCCAGCCTGCACCATCGCCGGCCGCGCCGCCATAACGCCATTGCGACAGCTGCGCCGCGCGGCAGGGATCCTCAACCGGCTGAAAAGGATCGCGCTCGGCCGCCAGCAGCGACAGCGGCAACCACAGCAAAACCCAGCATTTACCGACCATCTTCCGCCTCCAGCTGCAGCCGCATGCGCAGCGCCTGCCCCTCGCGCTCCAGCGAGAACGAACGCGGGTTCATCCCGCTGCGCGCCAGCCATGAAAACAGAGCGGGTACCGTCGGCCAGGAGAGAGCCAGCTCCATCTCGCCGCCGCTCCCCTGCGGATGCCAGGCGATTAGCTTCGCCCCGGCGAGCGGAATGGCTATGGGCGAGAACGGCTGCTTGTCGATGCGCTCCCCGGATCTTTCACCGTCAGGGATGCGCAGCGCCATGATCCGCCGCCACTGCGTTTGCAGAGCGCCATCGCGGGACAGCGCCGCCAGCGGCGGCCGGGCATCGCGCCAAAGCGCCACGCCGCCCCCCGTCAGCCCCATCGCGAGCAGGATCAGCAGCCCCGCCCGGGTGCGCAGGGTATTAATCCTCATCGGCGCGCGCTCCCGACAGGGTGAAACTGAACCGCCAGCGCCCCTCGGCGTCGCGCTGCGTTCCGCCGGCTTTAGCCGGCGCGAATCCCGTGACGCTGGCCAGAGAAGCCTCCACTCCAGCCAGCGCCTGCAGGTTGAGGGCCAGGCCATCCAGCGTCAGGCGCGCCCCCTGGTACTCCAGCCGCGTCAGCCATGCCTGAGCGGGCAGGTCCGCCGCGAGCGCCATTAGTCGGGGTTGCCAGGCGGCGATCGTCGATCTGCGCTGGAGCTGCTCGCGCTGGCGTTGATGCTGCTGCCACGCTTCGCGCATCGCCTGTTCACGTTGTTTGAGCGAGGCGAGCAGCGCTGCGTCGGCCGTCGCGTGGAGCCTCGCCAGGGCGTCGCGCTGTAGACCAGCCGTTCGCCCCACCAGCAGGATCATCCCCGCCAGCAGCACGATACCGATGGCTAACAACAGGGTGTAGCGCAGGCGCTGGCGGCGACGCAGGTCACGCCAGGGGAGAAGATTAACGACATGCGTCATGGCGCCCGCCCCCCAGCGCCAGCCCAAGGGCAATGGCGTAGCGATCGCCATCGGCTGGCAGCGGAGGCTGCCGGCGGTGAACCACCTGCCAGACATCAAAACGACTGGCCTCGTCGCCCGCGTCAGCGCACAAGCGCAGAGGAACCTGAAGCTGCCCCGCCAGCTGGCTCAAGGACCCTATCGCATCGCAGGCGTCACAGCCCCAGGCCTCATGGGTCGCCCATAGCCAGTGCTTTTCATCCCGCCACGCCAGGCCTTGCTCTGCTGCCGTCACCCAGGGGAAAAAAGCGCCGAGCGCGCTGGCATCCGGTACGATGGCAACTACCCGCAGGCGCAGCCGCCCTGCCAGCTCCCGCAGAACATTGATATCCAGCCGCTGCGCCGCCGTTACCTGCCAGCCGTCATTTCGCGAGGTGGGCGCATAATCAATACAGAGAGAGGAGGCGGGCATCGCCAGCTGCTGGGTCATGGCGCTGGCTATCCACGTCGCCTGTTCCCGCTCTCGCAGGGCGAATTGGGGATAAGGCACGCGTTTTTGCAGCGTGCGAGCCGCGGGAAAGGCGATATTAATCTGATGCTGTACCGGTAGCTCCCGCCGCCAGGCGGCCAGCCGTGAGCCGAGGGCGCTGACGTCCGCTACCATCCCCTGCCGCACCAGGCCTGGCGGCAGCGGAATGCGCCACCAGCGGCGCAGCGCCCAGTGTGAGCGCTCAAACAGTAGCGCGACAATGGCAATGCTATCTTGTTGGATATGCATTCCGATCCGCCAGTTTCTGAAAGCCATGCTTACGATCTCCTTATCCGGCAAAACTGTCCGGCTATATCAATGCACTTGGCTTGCCTTTATACTACCGCGCGTTTGTTTATAAACTGCCCAAATAAAACTAAATGGGAAAACACCGGTGAAGTTCGTAAAGTATCTATTGATCCTTGCAGTCTGTTGCGTACTGCTGGGAGCAGGCTCGATTTTTGGCCTCTACAAATACATAGAGCCGCAACTCCCCGACGTCGCAACCCTGAAGGATGTGCGTTTGCAGATCCCGATGCAGGTCTATAGCGCCGACGGTGAGCTTATTGCGCAGTACGGCGAAAAGCGCCGTATCCCTGTCACGTTGCAGCAAATTCCCCCCGAGCTGGTGAAAGCGTTTATCGCTACCGAAGACAGTCGTTTCTATGAGCATCACGGCGTCGATCCGGTGGGTATTTTCCGCGCCGCCAGCGTGGCGATGTTTTCAGGCCACGCCTCGCAGGGCGCCAGCACCATCACCCAGCAGTTAGCGCGTAACTTCTTCCTCAGCCCCGAGAAGACGTTGATGCGTAAGATTAAAGAGGCCTTTCTGGCTATCCGCATCGAGCAGCTGCTGAACAAAGATGAAATCCTTGAGCTGTATCTGAACAAGATTTACCTCGGCTACCGCGCCTATGGCGTCGGCGCCGCGGCGCAGGTCTATTTTGGCAAACCTATCGACCAGCTGACCCTCAGCGAAATGGCGGTGATTGCCGGTCTGCCGAAAGCCCCGTCCACTTTTAACCCGCTCTATTCGATGGATCGCGCCACAGCCCGGCGCAACGTGGTGCTGTCGCGTATGCTGAGCGAGGGGTACATCACCCAGGCGCAATACGATGAGGCGCGCAGCGAACCCATCGACGCCAGCTACCACGCGCCGAAAATCGCCTTCTCCGCGCCCTATCTGAGCGAAATGGTGCGCCAGGAGATGGTGAATCGCTACGGCGAGCAGGCCTACGAAGATGGCTACCGGGTGTACACCACGATTACCCGCAAAAACCAGCAGGCGGCCCAGCAGGCGGTCCGCAATAACGTGCTGGATTACGATATGCGTCACGGCTACCGCGGCCCGGCCAGCGTGCTGTGGAAGGTCGGCGAAACGCCGTGGGAGGCGAAAAAGATCGTTGACGCCCTGAAGCGCCAGCCTGGCTTTGGCCCGCTTTCTCCTGCGGTGGTCACCTCCGCGAATGCCCAGGAGGCTGTCGCGCTGTTGGCTAACGGCGACTCCGTTTCGCTGACGATGGACGGCGTGCGCTGGGCTCGCCGCTTTATCTCCGATACGCAGCAGGGGGCGACCCCGCGTAAAGTCAACGACGTCGTGCAGGCCGGGCAGCAGATCTGGGTTCGCAAAGTGGGAGACAGCTGGTGGCTGTCGCAGGTCCCGGACGTCAACTCGGCATTGGTCTCCATTAACCCGCAAAACGGCGCGATTATCGCCCTTGTCGGTGGGTTTGACTTTAACCAGAGCAAGTTCAACCGCGCCACTCAGGCGCTGCGCCAGGTCGGCTCCAACATCAAGCCATTCCTCTACACGGCTGCGATGGATAAAGGCTTAACTCTGGCAAGCATGCTCAACGATGTGCCAATCTCGCGCTGGGACGCCGGAGCCGGTTCCGACTGGCGGCCGAAAAACTCGCCGCCGCAGTATGCCGGTCCGATTCGTTTACGCCAGGGCCTGGGGCAGTCGAAAAACGTGGTCATGGTGCGCGCCATGCGCGCCATGGGCGTTGACTATGCCGCCGAGTATTTGCAGCGCTTTGGCTTCCCGGCGCAAAACATTGTCCACACCGAATCGCTGGCGCTGGGCTCCGCCTCCTTTACGCCTCTGCAGGTCGCCCGCGGTTATTCGGTGATGGCCAACGGCGGCTTCCTGGTGAACCCGTTCTTTATCAGTAAGATTGAGAACGATCAGGGCGGGGTCCTCTTTGAAGAGCGTCCGAAAATCGCCTGCCCGCAGTGTGATTTACCGGTGATTTACGGCGATACGCCAAAATCCAACGTGCTGGAAAACAAAGATGTGGAAGATGTCGCCACCTCGACGGAACCGCAGAATGGCACCGTGCCGCCGCAGCCGCAGCTGGAGCAGGCCAATCAGTCACTGGTGGCGCAGAGCGGCGCCCAGGAATACGCGCCGCATGTGATCAACACCCCGCTGGCCTTCCTGATCAAGAGCGCGCTGAACAGCAACATCTTTGGCGAACCGGGCTGGATGGGAACCGGCTGGCGCGCCGGACGTGACCTGCAGCGGCATGACATCGGCGGCAAAACCGGGACCACCAACAGCTCGAAGGACGCCTGGTTCTCAGGCTACGGACCGGGCGTGGTGACCTCGGTTTGGATCGGCTTTGACGATCATCGTCGCGATCTTGGCCGGACCACCGCATCGGGGGCGATTAAAGATCAGATCTCCGGCTACGAAGGCGGCGCCAAAAGCGCCCAGCCGGCCTGGGACAGCTTTATGAAGAGCGTGCTGGAAGGCGTTCCGGAAGAGCCATTAACGCCGCCGCCGGGAATCGTCACGGTGAATATCGATCGCAGCACCGGTCAGCTGGCGAACGGTGGCAACAGCCGGGCGGAATACTTTATTGAGGGTACCCAGCCCACGCAGCAGGCGGTCCATGAGGTGGGCACCACCCTGACTGACGGCGGCGGTGAAACCCACGAGCTGTTCTGACAAAAAAAGCGCCTGCGGGCGCTTTTTTATTGCTGCTTAGCGTAAACGCTCGTTCAGAGTCGGCCCTGGGCCTGCAACCATTCCCGCACTAAAAACAGCGCACTAACGTTGCGAGCCTCGTTAAAATCTTCTTCATCCAGCAGCGACATCAACTGCGCCAGCGGCCAGCGCACCTGCGGCAGCGGCTCGGGCTCATCGCCCGGCAGCGACTCCGGATAGAGATCTTCCGCCACCAGGATGTTCATTTTGCTGGAGAAGTAAGAGGGAGCCATACTGAGCTTCTTCAGAAACGTCAGCTTATTGGCTCCGAAGCCAACCTCTTCTTTCAGCTCGCGATTGGCCGCTTCATCCACGGTTTCACCCGGATCAATCAGCCCTTTGGAGAAGCCCAGCTCGTAGGATTCCGTCCCGACGGCATACTCGCGAATCAAAATAATATGATCATCAATAATCGGCACAATCATCACCGCTTCGCGGGTGGAAGGCCGCATACGTTCATAAACGCGACGCACACCGTTGCTGAATTCCAGATCGACGCTTTCGACATTAAAGAGGCGCGAACGGGCGACAGTTTCAACATTGAGAATGGTGGGTTTTTGTAATGATTTGCTCATTGTCATCGGTCTATGCTGTGATTAAGCAGTCATTGTGCGATACGCAACACGCTTTCGGCAATCCAAATCGCTACTTATTTACAGAGTTGTAACCTTTTCCCTGCAAAGGGGAAAGTAATAAAGATAAAAAAGTCAATAGCTTGAATTCTCTTTGAGAATTTACCGATTTCTGCCCTTTAACGTTTTTGGTAAGCTAATACGCTGCTGCATGACATATTTACTACCCTGCAAGCAGGTGCGCCGCTAACACTGCAGCTTGACGTTAGTCTTCACGTTCACCGACGATTTCGTAAGAAAAATATAACTATGATGGGATGGGCATGGGCACCTTTCTGATATTCCTTACAGCTCTGCTAATCTGCGTATTGCTCATTGGATGGTGGTATCGCACGCACGCCAGACGCCGCCGGCTCCCTCTACTGCACGCCTTTAGCGATGCCACCACGCGGCCGATCGCGGCCGATGAGCGCCAGGCCATCGAAAAGTATCTTGCCGAACTGAGCCGCGCCCAGCAGGTTCCCGCGTCCGGCGCCACCAGCGCGCCCGTCGCTCTGGCGCTAAACGAACAGAGCGATACCGTCTATGGGGTGACGCGAGCCATCACCCGCTACGGGATCACTACCGACGCGCCGAATAAATGGCGCTATTTTCTCGATTCGGTGGAGGTACATCTGCCGCCGTTCTGGGAACAGCATATCAACGATGAAAACAGCGTCGAGCTGATCCCCACCGACAGCCTGCCGCTGGTTATCACCCTTAACGGCCATACCCTGAGCGACTATCGTCAGGAAGCGCAAAGCTACGCGCTGGAACGCGCCTCGGCCACCCAGGCCTCAATTCGCGGCGAAGAGAGCGAACAGGTAGAGTTGCGGCAGATCCGTCGGGAAAGCCCGGAAGAACACGCCCTGAACCGCCCGGATGGTCTGCGCGAAGCGATCCTGATCGTCGCCTCTTTCCTGTTCTTTTATTTCAGTCTGATTGGGCCTGCCGTCTTTACCCCATGGCTGGTGGCTGCCGGTTTGCTGCTGCTCGCCGCCGGCCTATTGGGGATCTATGCCCCGCCGCGCCGCGCCTCGCTGCGCGAAATCCATTGCCTGCGCGGCGTCCCTAAGCGCTGGGGGCTGTTTGGCGAAAACGATCAGGAGCATATCAATAATATCTCGCTGGGCATTATCGATCTCATCTATCCGCGCCACTGGCAGCCCTGGATCGCCCAGGACCTCGGACAGCAGACCGATATTGATATCTATCTCAACCGCCATGTAGCCCGTCAGGGACGCTACTTGTCGCTTCATGATGAAGTGAAAAACTTCCCGCTGCAGTACTGGCTGCGCAGCGCGATTATCGCCGCCGGCGCCCTGGTGGTGGTAATCATGCTATGGGCCAGCGTACCGCTGAATATGCCGTTTAAGTTCACCCTGTCGTGGCTGAAGGGGGCGCAGACCATTGAAGCCACGACCGTCAGCCAGCTGGAAAAGGCCCATGTGCGCATTGGCGATACGCTGCGCCTGACCGGCACCGGGATGTGCAACATCCGCACGCCGGGCAGCTGGACGGCCAAAGAGGATTCGCCGTTCCTGCCTTTCGATTGTTCGCAGATTGTGTGGAACGATGCCCCTCCTCTGCCGCTGCCGGAGTCTGACATCGTCAGCAAAGCGACCGCTCTGATGCAGTCCGTCCAGCGTCAGCTGCACCCGGAAACCGACGACGACTCCCGCGTCAGCCCGGCGCTGCGCTCCGCCATTCAGAAATCTGGCATGGTGCTGCTGGATGATTTCGGCGATATCGTTCAGAAAACCAACGATCTCTGTTCCGCTGCCGATGATTGCCTGCGGCTGAAGAATGCGCTGGTTAATCTCGGCAATACCCGTAACTGGGAGACGTTAACTAAGCGTGCGTCCGCCGGGAAACTGGATGGCGTGAACGTGCTGCTGCGGCCAGTCAGCGCCGAGTCGCTGGAGAATCTGGTGACCACCTCAACCGCCCCCTTTGTCATGCGTGAAACCTCGCGGGCGGCGCAGGCGCTCAACAGCCCGGCCCCGGGCGGCTTCCTCATCGCCAGCGACGAGGGCAGCGTGCTGGTCAATCAGCCGTGGCCGGCGGTGAGCCTGTATGATTACCCGGCGCATGAGCAGTGGGGGGAACTGCGGCGGCTGGCCGGTATGCTGATGCATACCCCCTTCCATGCCGAAGGGATAGTCACCAATCTGTTTACTGACGCCAACGGCACTCAGCATATCAACCTGCACCGCATTCCTGACCGCAGCGGCCTGTGGCGCTATCTGGGCATCACCCTGCTGCTGCTGTCGATGGTGGGATGCATGGCTTACCACGGGGTGCAGGCGCTGCGTCGTTATCAACGCCATCGCCAGCGTATGGAAGAGATTCAGAAATATTACGAAAGCTGCCTGAACCCGGTGCTGCTCCCCTCGTCTGACCCGCAAGATTAATTTTCCCGGCGACAGGGTGTGATACCCTGTCGCCCATTTCCCGCTCGCTGGAGAGTCATCATGCATTTTGATATCGCCTGGCAGGAGGTCGATACCGTTCTGCTGGATATGGACGGCACGCTCCTGGATCTCGCTTTCGACAACTATTTCTGGCAAACGCTGGTGCCGGAAACCTGGGGGGCCGCCCGCGGCCTCAATCTGCAACAGGCGAAAGAGGCCATGCACCAGGAGTATCACGCCGTGCAGCATACGCTAAACTGGTACTGTCTGGATTACTGGAGCGAGCGCCTGGGTTTGGATATTTGTGCGATGACCAGCGAACAGGGTCCGCGCGCCACGCTGCGTGAGGATACCGTGCCGTTCCTTGATGCGCTCAAGGCCAGCGGTAAGCGACGTATTCTGTTGACCAATGCCCATCCCCACAATCTGGCGGTGAAACTCAAACACACCGGCCTGGATGCGCACCTTGATTTATTACTTTCCACCCACACATTTGGTTATCCGAAAGAGGATCAGCGTCTGTGGCGCGCCGTGGCGGAGGAAACCGGCCTTGAGGCGCATAAAACGCTGTTTGTCGACGACAGCGAGGCAATTCTGGATGCCGCGAGGGAGTTTGGCATTCGTTACTGCCTGGGCATTACCAATCCCGACTCCGGGCTGGCGGAAAAGCAGTATCTGCGCCATCCGGGGCTGAATGATTACCGACGACTGATCCCTTCGCTTACCCCGAAGGAGAGGCGATGAAAGAGAAGCCTACCGAAACCGTCAGACTGGACAAATGGCTTTGGGCCGCCCGCTTTTACAAGACCCGCGCGCTGGCGCGAGAGATGATTGAAGGCGGCAAGGTGCATTACAACGGACAACGCAGCAAGCCCGGGAAAATCGTCGAACTGGACGCCATGCTAACGCTGCGTCAGGGCAACGACGAGCGGACGGTGCGCATCGTCGGTATCACCGAACAGCGCCGCCCGGCAAGCGAAGCCGTCACCCTGTATGAAGAGACGGCTGAGAGTATCGAGAAGCGTGAAAAAATGGCCCTGGCGCGCAAAATGAACGCCCTGACCATGCCGCACCCTGACAGACGTCCGGACAAGAAAGAGCGCCGCGACCTGATGAGATTTAAACACGGCGAGAGTGAGTAACTCGCGCCAGAAAGAGAGATGATTATGACTCAACACGATCAATTACATCGTTATCTGTTTGAAAACTATGCCGTGCGCGGTGAGCTGGTGACGGTGTCGGAAACCCTGGAACAGATTCTGGCGAATCACACTTATCCCCAGCCGGTGAAAACGGTGCTGGCGGAGCTGCTGGTCGCCACCAGTCTGCTGACTGCGACGCTGAAATTTGCCGGCGACATCACCGTGCAGCTGCAGGGCGATGGGCCTTTACAGCTGGCGGTCATCAACGGCAATAACCAGCAGCAGCTGCGCGGCGTCGCGCGCGTGCAGGGCGAGATTGCGGACGATGCGGATCTGAAAGCGATGGTCGGCAACGGCTATCTGGTCATCACCATCTCCCCGGAAGAGGGTGAGCGTTATCAGGGCGTGGTCGGTCTGGAAGGCGATACGCTGGCCGCCTGCCTGGAAGATTACTTCCAGCGTTCAGAGCAGCTGCCAACGCGCCTTATTATCCGCACCGGCGAACATGAAGGCCAGCCTATGGCGGGCGGGATGCTGCTGCAGGTGATGCCGGCGCAGGATGCCCAGACTGCCGACTTTGAGCACCTGGCGACGCTCACCGAGACCATCAAGGCGGAAGAGCTGTTCACCCTGCCGGCGAACGATGTGCTGTGGCGTCTGTACCATGAAGAAGAAGTCACGGTCTACGATCCGCAGAGCGTGGAGTTCAAGTGCACCTGCTCCCGCGAACGCTGCGCCGGCGCGCTGAAAACCCTGCCGGACGAAGAGATAGATAGCATCCTTGCCGACGAAGGCGAGATTGATATGCACTGCGACTACTGCGGTAACCACTATATCTTCAACGCCATGGACATCGCCGAGATCCGTAATAACGCCTCTCCGGCCGATCCGCAGGTCCATTAATCCTCACTTCTTCTTCAGGCACCGGGCGGCGATGTGGTTTGTCGCCCGGTGTCTGACTTTTATTTATTCACGAGTTGAATCGATTTTCGCTGAAAGAGTTACGTAATTTTATTCCAGGAAAGCGATTACATTCACATTTCAGTAGTTTTTTTAATTACTTTTTAACCATTGAGAAACATCTAACCCCACCATCCAGCCATTTCCTGAGATAATCCACTTCACTTCGTGACAGGAGTCACCGTTTTTTTCGTCATTCTGAAGAATGTCGAGATACGTAAATCTATGAGCCTGGTCGCGGTCAATACCCGGTAATAAACCCTACAATTTACAGCAGTACATCTTGGCTAAGGAGCAGTGACATGCGCGTTAATCATGGTTTAACCCCGCAGGATCTCAAGGCTTATGGTATCAATGACGTTCAGGATATCGTCCACAATCCCAGCTACGACATGTTGTTTCAGGAAGAGCTCGACCCCAACCTGGAAGGCTACGAACGTGGCGTATTAACCAGTCTCGGTGCTATCGCCGTCGACACGGGCATTTTTACCGGTCGTTCTCCGAAAGATAAGTACCTCGTGCGCGACGACACCACCCGCGATACCGTCTGGTGGTCCGATAAAGGCAAGGGTAAAAACGACAACAAGCCGCTTTCGCAGGAAACCTGGCAGCATCTAAAAGGGCTGGTAACACAGCAGCTGTCCGGTAAACGCCTGTTTATCGTCGACGCCTTCTGCGGCGCTAACGCCGATACCCGTCTCAGCGTACGTTTCATTACCGAAGTGGCCTGGCAGGCGCACTTCGTTAAAAACATGTTCATCCGCCCGAGCGACGAAGAGCTGGCGGAATTCACGCCCGACTTCATCGTGATGAACGGCGCGAAGTGCACCAACCCGCAGTGGAAAGAGCAGGGCCTGAACTCGGAAAACTTCATCGCTTTCAACCTCACCGAGCGCATTCAGCTGATCGGCGGCACCTGGTACGGCGGCGAGATGAAGAAAGGGATGTTCTCGATCATGAACTACCTGCTGCCGCTGAAGGGCATCGCCTCCATGCACTGTTCTGCCAACGTGGGCGAGAAAGGCGATGTCGCCATTTTCTTCGGCCTCTCAGGCACCGGCAAAACCACCCTCTCCACCGACCCGAAACGCCGCCTGATTGGCGATGACGAACATGGCTGGGATGACGACGGTGTGTTTAACTTCGAAGGGGGCTGCTACGCCAAGACCATCAAGCTCTCTGAAGCGGCCGAGCCGGATATCTATCACGCCATCCGCCGCAACGCCCTGCTGGAAAACGTGGTGGTGCGCGCCGACGGGACAATCGATTTCGATGACGGCTCAAAGACCGAAAACACCCGCGTCTCCTACCCCATCGACCATATCGATAATATCGTCAAACCGGTCTCCAAAGCGGGTCACGCCACCAAAGTGATCTTCCTGACGGCCGATGCGTTCGGCGTACTGCCGCCGGTCTCCCGCCTGACCGCCGATCAGACGCAGTACCATTTCCTGTCCGGGTTTACCGCCAAACTGGCCGGCACCGAGCGCGGCGTGACCGAACCCACGCCAACTTTCTCCGCCTGCTTCGGCGCCGCCTTCCTGTCGCTGCACCCGACGCAGTACGCCGAAGTGCTGGTCAAACGCATGCAGGCGGCCGGCGCGCAGGCTTATCTGGTCAATACCGGCTGGAACGGCACCGGCAAGCGCATCTCGATTAAAGATACCCGCGCCATCATCGACGCCATCCTCAATGGCTCGCTGGACAACGCGGAGACCTTTACCCTGCCGATGTTTAACCTGCAGATCCCGACGGCCCTCCCGGGCGTGGATCCTCAGATCCTCGATCCGCGCAGCACCTATGGTTCCCCGGAGCAGTGGCAGGAAAAAGCCGACCAGCTGGCGAAGCTGTTTATTGAGAACTTTGAGAAGTATACCGATACGCCAGCGGGCGCCGCGCTGGTGGCGGCAGGGCCGCAGCGCTAACGGGCGCAAAGATGAAAAAGCCGGGCTTGCCCGGCTTTTTATTGTGCAGCGTTCTGACCAACCAACCGCGGGCGCGATCAGCTCTCTTTGGCCGGTTTCATCGGCGCCAGTACCCGGTGCACCGGCAGCCAGGCGCGGATCAGTAACCCGCCGCGTTCGCTGGAGCCAATCTCCAGCCGCCCGTTGTGATTATCGATAATACGCTGAACAATCGCCAACCCCAGCCCGGTGCCGCTGGTGCTGCGGGCGCTGTCTCCACGTACAAACGGCTGAAACAGGTGCTCTCGCTGCTCAGGTTTAATCCCCGGTCCGTCATCTTCTACCTGGAACCAGGCCCGGCTCGCTTCGCTGCCGCTGCTGACCTTGATCCAGCCATTGCCATAGCGGGCCGCGTTGACCACCATATTCGCCAGCGCGCGCTTGATAGACAGAGGATGCATGCGTACCGGAATTTCGCCGGCCTGCAGGGCGGTGGCGATCTCCCGCTCATAGCCGCTCTCCGCAGCGATCACTTCCCCCAGCACCGCATTCAGATCCGCCAGCTCCATCGGCATCTCCTGCCCGGTGCGCAGATAGTCGATAAACTGCTCGATGATGGCGTTGCACTCTTCGATATCTTTGTTGATCGACTCCGCGAGATAGCCGTCCTGCTCGCCCATCATCTCGGTAGCCAGACGAATGCGGGTCAGCGGAGTCCGTAAATCATGGCTGACCCCGGCCATCAGCAGCGTACGGTCGTCGGCCAGCTGCTTCACGCCCGCGGCCATGTGGTTGAAGGCACGGGTCACCGATCGCACCTCAGAGGCGCCATACTCGCGCAGCGGCGGCGGAATAATGCCGCGCCCGACCTGCAGCGCCGCATGCTCCAGATCCACCAGCGGGCGGTTCTGAATACGGATAAACAGCCAGGCGCCGCCTATCGCCAGCAGCATGATCGCCAGGGTATAGCGGAACAGCGGCGAGAAGTCGCCCTGATGGATCTCGGTCAGCGGCACCCGCACCCAAATATTGGGCGACAGCCAGGTCTTCAGCCACACCACGGGGGAGCTTTTATTGACCTCCACCCGCACCTCAGTGGGGCCGCCAAGCTGATGAGCCATCTGCTGGCTCAAGAATTCATAATGCTGCGCCCAGCGCAGGCCTGCGTCTTCCGCCGCTTCATTGGAATAGAGAGAAATCCCCAGCTCGCGATAAATTTCACGGCGAAACGCCGGGGGCACCACCAGCTGGGTGCCATCCTCCAGCTGCAGCTTATCAGTCATCAGCATACGCACTTCGTAGGCCAATACTTTATTAAACTGCTGGAGACTTGGCAGGATCGCGAAATTCAGTACTACCAGATAGGTCGTCACCAGGCTGACGAACAGCAAGGTGACGATCAGGAGCAGCGTGCGAGCAAAGGAGCTGCGCGGCGAAAAGCGCACGCGTTTCATGCCTTAGAACCGTCCGGGACGAAGACGTAGCCCAGACCCCAGACGGTCTGGATATAGCGCGGATGCGCCGGGTCCTCTTCCACCATGCGGCGCAGGCGGGAGATCTGTACGTCGATGGAACGCTCCATCGCAGAGTATTCGCGGCCGCGAGCGAGGTTCATTAACTTATCGCGCGACAGCGGCTCACGAGGATGGCTTACCAGCGCCTTCAGGACCGCAAACTCGCCGCTGGTCAACGGCATCGGCTCGTCTTCACGGAACATCTCGCGGGTGCCCAGGTTCAGTTTGAATTTACCAAAGGCGATAACCGCCTCTTCCTGCGACGGCGCGCCCGGCAGCTCGTTCGCCTGACGGCGCAGCACCGCCCGGATGCGGGCCAGCAGTTCACGCGGGTTGAACGGCTTCGGAATGTAGTCGTCGGCCCCGATCTCCAGGCCCACAATACGATCAACCTCTTCGCCTTTCGCCGTCACCATAATGATCGGCATCGGGTTGCTCTGGCTGCGCAGACGGCGGCAAATCGAGAGACCATCTTCCCCAGGCAGCATCAGATCCAGCACCATCAGGTGGAAGGATTCGCGGGTTAACAGACGATCCATCTGTTCGGCGTTCGCCACGCTACGAACCTGGAAGCCCTGCTCGGTCAGATAACGTTCGAGCAGCGCACGCAGGCGCATGTCGTCATCCACAACCAGAATCTTATAATTCTCTTGCATTGTTTGTACTCCCAAAGGTTCACTGCAATAGTCAGTGCGTATTCTCAAAAAAGCCCGGCGCGCTCACCAGCTAAATCTGGTATATATTCCAGGCTAAATTGTTACAAAGCATATTTAACAGCAGGTTAAGTATACATTTAATCATAAGACACAGTATTTATCCTGTCGGTATTATTACGCGCTACAAATTGTGCGCAACGACAGACTGTCAGAAGGTTGAACTCACGATGAAAACGCCGCTGATCACCCGCGAGGGATATGAAAAACTGAAGCAGGAGATGGACTACCTGTGGCGCCAGGAGCGCCCGGAAGTGACCAAAAAGGTGACCTGGGCCGCCAGCCTTGGCGACCGCAGCGAGAACGCGGATTACCAGTACAACAAAAAGCGCCTGCGCGAGATCGATCGCCGGGTCCGCTATCTGACCAAATGTCTGGAACAGTTGAAAATTGTCGATTACTCGCCGCAACAGGAAGGTAAAGTCTTCTTCGGCGCCTGGGTAGAGATTGAAAACGATGAAGGCGATATCAAGCGCTTTCGCATCGTCGGTTACGATGAAATTTTTGGCCGCAAAGACTATATCTCCATCGACTCGCCGATGGCGCGCGCACTGTTAAAAAAAGAGGTTGGCGATCTGGCCATCGTCAACACGCCGGCGGGCGAAGCCAGCTGGTATGTCAACGAGATCGAATACGTTAAATAGACAAGAACTTTCCGAGAGACGCCCGGCGCGACTGGCATTTTTAGCCGTCAGTCCGTATAACTAGTCCCTGTTTTTTGACCCTAAAGATGAATTAAAAGCCATGATGAATGATTCGCTCTGCCGCATTATTGCGGGTGAACTTCAGGCCAGAGCCGAACAGGTAGAAGCTGCCGTTCGCCTGCTTGATGAAGGGAACACCGTGCCGTTTATTGCACGTTATCGTAAAGAAGTCACCGGCGGTCTGGATGACACGCAGCTGCGTAATCTGGAAACCCGCCTCGGCTATCTGCGCGAACTGGAAGACCGTCGTCAGGCGATCCTCAAATCCATCGCTGAACAGGGCAAACTGACCGACGCGCTGGAAAAAGCCATCAACACCACGCTCAGCAAAACTGAACTGGAAGATCTCTACCTGCCGTATAAACCGAAGCGCCGCACCCGCGGGCAAATCGCTATCGAAGCGGGGCTGGAGCCGCTGGCTGACCTGCTGTGGAACGAACCGTCCCACGATCCGGAAACGGAAGCCGCAAAATATATTGATGCCGATAAAGGCGTGGCCGACAGCAAAGCGGCGCTGGATGGCGCGCGCTATATCCTGATGGAGCGTTTTGCCGAAGACGCCGCGCTGCTGGCGAAGGTCCGTGACTATCTGTGGAAAAACGCCCACCTGGTCTCCACCGTCGTCAGCGGCAAAGAAGAGGAAGGTGCCAAATTCCGCGACTACTTCGATCACCATGAACCGATCGCCACCGTGCCGTCGCATCGCGCACTGGCGATGTTCCGCGGTCGCAACGAAGGCGTCCTGCAGCTCTCTTTAAACGCTGACCCGCAGTTTGACGAGCCGCCGAAAGAGAGCCACGGCGAGCAGATTATTATCGACCATCTGGGCCTGCGCCTGAATAACGCCCCGGCGGACAGCTGGCGTAAAGGCGTCGTCAGTTGGACCTGGCGGATCAAAGTCCTGATGCATCTCGAAACCGAGCTGATGGGTACCGTGCGCGAGCGCGCCGAAGACGAAGCTATTAACGTCTTCGCCCGCAACCTACACGACCTGCTGATGGCTGCGCCCGCCGGGCTGCGCGCTACCATGGGCCTTGACCCGGGCCTGCGCACCGGGGTGAAAGTGGCCGTGGTTGACGGTACCGGCAAACTGGTGGCCACCGATACCATCTACCCCCACACCGGCCAGGCGGCTAAAGCGGCGGTTGTCGTGGCGGCGCTGTGCGAGAAGCACAACGTCGAGCTGGTGGCGATCGGCAACGGCACCGCCTCGCGTGAAACCGAGCGTTTCTTCCTCGACGTGCAGAAACAGTTCCCGAAGGTCACCGCCCAGAAGGTGATCGTCAGCGAAGCCGGGGCTTCCGTTTACTCCGCCTCCGAGCTGGCGGCGCAGGAGTTCCCTGACCTCGACGTGTCGCTGCGCGGCGCGGTCTCCATTGCCCGCCGTCTGCAGGATCCCCTGGCCGAGCTGGTGAAAATCGACCCGAAATCCATTGGCGTCGGCCAGTATCAGCACGATGTCAGCCAGACCCAGCTGGCGCGTAAGCTGGACGCGGTGGTGGAAGACTGCGTGAACGCCGTTGGCGTTGACCTGAACACCGCCTCCGTGCCGCTGCTGACCCGCGTGGCCGGCCTGACCCGCATGATGGCGCAGAACATCGTCGCCTGGCGCGACGAGAACGGCCAGTTCCAGAACCGCCAGCAGCTGCTGAAGGTCAGCCGCCTGGGGCCGAAAGCCTTTGAACAGTGCGCCGGCTTCCTGCGTATCAACCACGGCGACAACCCGCTGGATGCCTCCACCGTTCACCCGGAAGCCTACCCGGTGGTCGAACGCATTCTGGCCGCTACCCAGCAGGCGCTGAAAGATCTGATGGGCAATAGCAGTGCGCTGCGCCACCTGAAGGCCGTGGATTTCACCGATGAGAAGTTCGGCGTACCGACCGTGACCGACATCATCAAAGAGCTGGAAAAACCGGGCCGCGACCCGCGTCCGGAGTTTAAGACAGCGAAGTTCGCCGACGGCGTAGAGACCATGAACGATCTGCTGCCGGGGATGATTCTGGAAGGGGCCGTCACCAACGTCACCAACTTCGGCGCATTTGTCGATATCGGCGTCCATCAGGACGGACTGGTCCACATTTCGTCGCTTTCTGACAAGTTTGTTGAAGATCCGCACACCGTGGTGAAAGCGGGCGACATCGTGAAGGTCAAGGTCATGGAAGTCGATCTGCCGCGTAAGCGTATCGCCCTGACCATGCGTCTCGACGAGCAGCCGGGCGACAGCAACGCCCGCCGCGGCGGCGGTCAGGATCGCCCGCAGGGCAACCGCCCGGCCGCGAAAGCCGCCAAACCTCGCGGTCGCGACGCGCAGCCTGCCGGCAACAGCGCGATGATGGATGCCCTCGCGGCGGCGATGGGTAAAAAACGCTAATCCCACCCTGCCCCTTTTCAGGGGCAGTTTTCTTTTCATGACCAGGCCATCGCCATCACGCGCAAAACAGGTTCAGTTGTTTCTGAAAACCTGTTTTTATTCCACGCCTGAAGACAGCGAAATTAATATTTTCATTTCGTTAACTTAAGAAACCTTAATTAAACATTAGATCGCCGAAATAATATTTCGTGCATTTTCGATCACAGAAAGATTTTGCGGCACATCAATAAAAAAGTGATTTCCGCTTTAAAAATAGCGTTGATCGCATCATATGTATTGATGATAAAAACCATTCTCATTATCATCACTTTCAGAATGATTTTTTCTTTTTTCGTTGGCTATGGTATCCGGCGCGGTGACATCCCGACGCCCGGTCAATTCATCTTCGGTTAGCGATAGACAAGTAGGCCCTATGCAATTCACACCTGATAGTGCGTGGAAAATCATTGGATTCTCCCGCGATATTAGCCCAGCATACCGTCAGAAATTGCTCTCCCTCGGCATGCTGCCCGGATCCTCTTTTCATGTGGTGCGCGTGGCGCCGCTCGGCGATCCTGTTCATATTGAAACCCGACGCGTCAGTTTGGTATTACGCAAAAAAGATCTCGCCTTAATCGAACTGGAAGCGGTTGCACAATAACGGCTGGCCCGGCACAAGAGTCTGAAATATGAAAAAATTAACCGTTGGTTTAATTGGTAATCCTAATTCCGGCAAGACCACTTTATTTAATCAACTGACCGGCGCCCGCCAGCGCGTGGGCAACTGGGCCGGGGTCACCGTTGAGCGTAAAGAGGGCGTATTCGCCACCACTGACCACCAGGTCACGCTGGTTGACCTCCCCGGGACCTACTCTCTGACCACCATCTCTTCGCAGACCTCGCTGGACGAGCAGATCGCCTGCCACTACATCCTCAGCGGCGAGGCCGACATGCTGATTAACGTGGTCGACGCCTCCAACCTCGAGCGAAACCTCTATTTGACGCTGCAGCTGCTTGAGCTGGGGATCCCCTGCGTCGTGGCGCTGAACATGCTGGATATTGCCGAAAAGCAGCAGGTGCGTATCGATATCGATGCCCTCGCCGCGCGCCTCGGCTGCCCGGTCATTCCGCTGGTTTCGACCCGCGGACGCGGGATCGAAGCGCTGAAGATTGCCCTCGACCGTCATCAGGCGAACAGCGATATTGAGCTGGTCCATTATCCGCAGCCGCTGCTGCGCGAAGCTGACCTGCTGGCGCAGCAGATGTCAGCGCAGATCCCGGTCAAACAACGGCGCTGGCTCGGTCTGCAGATGCTGGAGGGCGACATCTACAGCCGGGCCTATGCCGGCGACGCCGCCGATAAACTGGATATCGCCCTGGCGAATCTTAGCGACGAGATCGACGACCCGGCGCTGCATATCGCTGACGCGCGCTATCAGACCATCGCCGCCATTTGCGACGCCGTCAGCAACACCCTGACCGCCGAGCCAAGCCGCTTTACCGCGGCGATGGACAAGGTGATCCTCAACCGCTTCCTCGGGTTGCCGATTTTTCTCTTTGTCATGTATCTGATGTTCCTGCTGGCGATCAACATCGGCGGCGCGCTGCAGCCGATTTTTGACGCCGGCTCGGTCGCGGTCTTTATTCACGGTATTCAATGGCTGGGCTACACCCTGCACTTCCCGGACTGGCTGACCGTGTTCCTCGCCCAGGGGATCGGCGGCGGTATCAACACCGTGCTGCCGCTGGTGCCGCAGATCGGCATGATGTATCTGTTCCTCTCTTTCCTTGAGGACTCCGGCTACATGGCGCGCGCCGCCTTTGTCATGGACCGCCTGATGCAAGCCCTCGGCCTGCCGGGAAAATCCTTTGTCCCGTTGATTGTCGGTTTCGGCTGTAACGTGCCGTCGGTAATGGGCGCCCGCACCCTCGACGCCCCGCGCGAACGTCTGATGACCATTATGATGGCGCCGTTTATGTCCTGCGGCGCGCGGCTGGCGATCTTCGCCGTCTTCGCGGCCGCGTTCTTTGGTCAGAACGGCGCGCTGGCGGTCTTCTCGCTCTACGTGCTGGGCATTGTGATGGCCATTCTCACCGGCCTGATGCTGAAGCACACCATTATGCGCGGCGAAGCCTCGCCGTTCGTGATGGAGCTGCCGGTGTACCACGTCCCGCATATCAAGAGCCTCATTATCCAGACCTGGCAGCGCCTGAAAGGCTTTGTGCTGCGCGCCGGGAAGGTGATCGTCATTGTCAGCATCTTCCTCAGCGCGCTGAACAGCTTCTCGCTGAGCGGTAAGGTCGTCGACAACATCAACGACTCCGCGCTGGCCTCGGTGAGCCGGGTCATTACTCCGGTGTTTAAACCGATCGGCGTGCATGAAGATAACTGGCAGGCCACCGTGGGCCTGTTTACCGGCGCGATGGCGAAGGAGGTGGTGGTCGGTACGCTGAACACCCTCTATACCGCCGAAGATATCCAGAACGAGGAGTTCAATCCGCAGACCTTCAGCCTCGGCGAAGAACTGCTGGCCGCCGTCGACGAGACATGGCAGGGACTGAAAGACACCTTCAGCCTCAGCGTCCTGGCCAACCCCATCGAAGCCAGCAAAGGCGATGGCGAAATGGCCACCGGCGCGATGGGCGTGATGGGCAGTAAATTTGGCAGCGCCGCGGCGGCTTACAGCTATCTGATCTTCGTTCTGCTCTACATCCCCTGCATCTCGGTGATGGGCGCCATCGCCCGCGAATCGAGCCGCGGCTGGATGACCTTCTCCATTCTGTGGGGGCTGAATATCGCCTATTCGCTCTCGACGCTCTACTACCAGACCGTCAGCTTTAGCGACCATCCGCGCTACAGCCTGGCGTGTATCCTGGCGGTGGTATTGTTCAACGTGGTGCTCTTCGGTCTGCTGCGTCGGGCGCGCAGCCGGGTTGACGTCTCGCTGCTGGCCACCCGGAAAACGCCGACCTCCTGCTGTTCCAGCCCGGCTGGCGATTGCCACTAAGGAGGAGCGGTGGTGGCGTCGTTAATGGAAGTCCGCGATATGCTGGCCCTGCAGGGCCGCATGGAGGCGAAACAGCTCAGCGCCCGCCTGCGGACGCCTCAGCCGCTGATTGACGCCATGCTCGAACGCATGGAAGCCATGGGCAAGGTGGTACGGATCAGTGAAACGAGCGAGGGCTGCCTCTCCGGCAGCTGTAAAAGCTGTCCTGAAGGGAAAGCGGCGTGCCAGCAGGAGTGGTGGGCGCTGCGATGAAGGGAGTAAGGCCAGCCAGCGCCATGGGGTAAAACGAGTGTGACAGGAGAGAAAAACGGGCCAACAGGCCCGTTTTTTATGACTGGATTATTTATACACGTCAGCGTTAGCGTGAACGGTTTTTTCGTTTTTCTGCCCGGCAATCACCACAAAGTATTTTCCACCCAGCTCATCAGCTTTTTTCGACAGATCGCGTCGGGCGTCCATCGGCGAGGTCGTCCTTGAGGTCGTGATGCTGCCGACCTTGGTCAGATTCATCTTCGCCACGTCCTCTTTTTGGATCTCTTTCGCTGCGAATGCGCCAAAAGACAGACAGCCAATCACCAGAGATGCAACCATTCCTGTAACAAGTTTCATAGCCTCTACTCTCCATTAGGTTGTTATTGTAGGTCACGGTGGCGGAATGAAATAATCAACCACCGTAACAACCTAAGTATTGCTGTGAATGGCCCTTTTACCATGGCGCGGCAAAAAAAATTACCCCAGCCGTTTTTTCAGCGCCATCAGCGGCTCGCAAAAGGCCGCGGGATGGGAAACAAACGGCGCATGCGCTGCCTTGTCAAAGAGAATTGACTCGCTTTCCGGCCATAGCTTATCCAGCAGCGGGACAATCTTGCGCGGCACCAACCCGTCCAGTCGACCGTACAGCCGCAGAAACGGCATCGGCAGCCCGACCAGCGCCTGGCGCAGATCAACGGTTCTGAGGATCTCCAGACCGCCGTTCAGCGCCTCAGCGGAAGGCATCGGCAGCGAGAGCACCGCCTGCTTTAACGCCCGCGCATCCTGACGGGCGCTCTCCGTTCCCATGGTTTGCAGTGCGAGGAACCGCTCGACGGTGCGCTGGAAATCCTCGCTCAGCTGCTGCTGAAATCCGGCCAGCACCTCCGGCTTGATGCCGGGCCAGTCCTCATGAGCCGCGAAACAGGGGGAAGAGGCAACCGTTACCAGCGCCTGCACCCGTTGCGGACGCATAATCGCGACCTGGCTGGCCACCAGCCCGCCCAGGCTCCAGCCCAGCCACACCGCCTGAGGCGGAGCCTGCTCCAGCACCCGCTGCGCCATCGCCTCCAGCGACATCGCCCCAAACCCGCCGCTACGGCCATAGCCAGGCAGGTCCACCAGGTGAAGGGTAAAATGCGAAGCCAGCTGCGGCGTGATGCAATCCCAGACCTGAGCGTTCAGTCCCCAACCGTGCAGCAGCACAAGATGACAATCACCTTCGCCGATTGTTTGCCACCAGATGTCGTTCATCCGTTACCGTTCTCTTTTTTACTGGACAGAAGGCCAAATATGCTAACAGCACACAGCTTATGCTGGCTATGCCAAATGCCGCTGGCGGTCGCCCGCTGGGGGATCTGCTCTCGCTGCAGCCGCGCCCTGCTCGCCTGCCCCCCGCTCTGCCCGCAGTGCGGCCTGCCGGCGGCAATGTCCCGGCATCCCTGCGGCCGCTGCCTGCAAAAGCCGCCGCCCTGGCATCGAATGGTGGCGGTCAATGACTATCGTTCGCCGCTGAGCGACCTGGTGCGGCAGCTGAAGTTTCACCATCGTCCGGAACTGGGCCCCGCCCTGGCGCGCCTGCTGCTGCTGCGCCTTAAACAGCGCGACGATTTGCCGCCGGTAGACGCGCTGGTCGGCGTGCCGCTGTGGCATCGCCGCCGCTGGCGCCGGGGTTATAATCAGTGCGATGAGCTGTGCCGACCGTTGGCCCGCTGGCGTGGGTGCGTCTGGCGTCACGACGGCCTGACGCGCCAGCGAGCGGGCGCCGTGCAGCATTCGCTCAATGCCCGCCTGCGCAGGCAGAACCTGAAAAATGCCTTTCAGCTTGAATTTGCCGTCCAGGGACTCCATATCGCTCTGGTGGATGATGTCGTCACGACCGGCAGCACCGTCGCCGAGATATCCCGCCTGCTTTTGCGAAACGGCGCCGCGACGGTTCAGGTATGGTGTATATGCCGTACCTTGTAGACCCCCGCTGATGGGCGTATTATAACCCAGTAAAATAGTCAACTATTAGGCCAACGCTATGATCCGTATTTCCGATGCTGCACAAGCGCACTTTGCCAAACTGCTGGCAAATCAGGAAGAAGGGACGCAAATTCGCGTATTTGTGATTAATCCCGGCACCCCAAACGCTGAGTGCGGAGTATCCTACTGCCCACCGGATGCGGTGGAAGACACCGACACGGCGCTGAAATTTGAACAGCTGACCGCCTATGTCGATGAGCTCAGCGCGCCCTATCTGGAAGACGCTGAAATTGATTTCGTCACCGACCAGCTTGGCTCGCAGCTGACCCTGAAAGCGCCGAACGCCAAAATGCGCAAAGTCGCTGACGATGCCCCGCTGATGGAGCGCGTCGAGTACCTGCTGCAGTCGCAGATTAACCCGCAGCTGGCCGGCCACGGCGGTCGCGTGTCGCTGATGGAGATCACCGACGACGGTCTGGCTATCCTGCAGTTCGGCGGCGGATGCAATGGCTGCTCGATGGTCGACGTAACCCTGAAAGAAGGTATTGAAAAACAGCTGCTGAACGAGTTTCCAGAGCTGAAAGGGGTTCGCGATCTGACCGAGCACCAGCGCGGCGAGCACTCCTACTACTAAGCCTTTCCTCCGGCGGCACCCTGTCGCCGGCTCTCCTTGCTCCTTTCTGTGTTACCGCGCAACATCTCCCACTAAACGACCGGCAAAAACCGGGGAAAGAGTATGACTTAAGTCTCATATTTAACATTTTCCCCGGTCAGGTGATTCTCAACCCTCACATGTTACCCGTATCATCCACTTCAGGCACCACCGGCAAAAAAATAGCCAGCTATCCTTTCTCTGGGTAAGGATAATGCTAGCGTTTACGGTGCCAGACTATTTTGCTCCCTGACGGAGCGGATGCTCTACAGGTTCAAACTTTGACGTTACCCATAACAAATTAAGGCCAGGTAAATCATGCCATTAGTCATCGTTGCTATCGGGGTTGCCCTGTTATTGCTGTTAATGATCCGTTTCAAAATGAACGGCTTCATTGCGCTGGTTCTGGTGGCGCTCGCCGTCGGATTAATGCAGGGTATGCCACTGGATAAAGTGATCGTTTCCATCAAAAACGGCGTTGGCGGCACCCTTGGCAGCCTCGCGCTGATCATGGGCTTCGGCGCTATGCTCGGTAAGCTGCTGGCAGACTGCGGCGGCGCTCAGCGTATCGCCACCACGCTTATCAATAAGTTCGGTAAGAAGCATATTCAATGGGCGGTGGTCCTGACCGGCTTCACCGTCGGTTTCGCCCTGTTCTATGAAGTGGGCTTCGTACTGATGCTGCCGCTGGTGTTTACCATCGCCGCCTCGGCCCGTATTCCGCTGCTGTACGTCGGCGTACCGATGGCCGCCGCGCTCTCCGTCACCCATGGCTTCCTGCCGCCGCACCCGGGTCCGACCGCGATCGCCACCATCTTCCACGCCGATATGGGTAAGACGCTGCTCTATGGCACCATTCTGGCTATCCCGACGGTTATTCTCGCCGGCCCGGTTTTCGCCCGTTTCCTGAAAGGCATTGATAAGCCGATCCCGGAAGGCCTGCATAACCCGAAAGTGTTCACTGAAGAAGAGATGCCTGGCTTTGGCGTCAGCGTCTGGACCTCGCTGGTTCCGGTGATCCTGATGGCGATGCGCGCCGTGGCCGAGATGATCCTGCCGAAGGGCCACGCCTTCCTGCCGATTGCCGAATTCTTCGGCGACCCGGTCATGGCCACCCTGATTGCGGTACTGATCGCCCTGTTCACCTTCGGTTTGAACCGCGGCCGCTCCATGGAGCAGATCAACGATACCCTGACCTCTTCTATTAAAATCATCGCCATGATGCTGTTGATCATCGGCGGCGGCGGCGCCTTCAAACAGGTGCTGGTGGATAGCGGCATGGATAAATACATCGCTTCTATCATGCACGAATCGAATATGTCTCCGCTGTTTATGGCATGGTCCATCGCCGCGGTACTGCGTATCGCGCTGGGTTCGGCGACCGTTGCCGCCATCACCGCGGGCGGGATCGCCGCGCCGCTGATCGCCACCACCGGTGTCAGCCCGGAGCTGATGGTTATCGCGGTCGGCTCCGGCAGCGTTATCTTCTCCCACGTGAACGATCCGGGCTTCTGGCTGTTCAAAGAGTACTTTAACCTGACCATCGGCGAGACCATCAGGTCCTGGTCGGTACTGGAAACCATTATCTCGGTCTGCGGCCTGGTAGGCTGTCTGCTGCTGGGGATGGTGGTGTAAGGCCACTCCCGCCACAGAAAAAGGCCGGTCCGCATGATGCGGACCGGCCTTTTTTATCGGACATACTCTTCGCCGCGTAGAGGAGCGCGCGGCGGGGTGTCATCAGGAGGCGGCTTTTTTGCTCGCCGCCTTGCGCCGTTTATCCAGATCCTTAATCAGCTTATTGACCTGTTCATCGGCAAACATCTGCTCAAGGGTGACGGAAAGCTTCCGGCGCCAGTTCGGGTACTCGGTGCTGGTGCCCGGAATATTGACCGGCGACGCCATCTCCAGCCAGTCTTCCGGCTGCAGGCCCAGAAGGGCGCTGTTGCTGTCGGCAATATAACGTTGCATCCCCCGGTTGAGGATCCCCGTCATGCTCATCAGGGAGGCCTTATGGCCGGCACGCTTGGGCAGACAGCCGTACTTATGCAGCGCATCCAGCAGCCCTTGTTTCGCCAGCTCACGGTCCTGGTACAGCCCGCGCAGCACCACCTCATCAGGATAGAGACCCAGCGCTTTACCTAACGTCAGATCGCCGCTTTCCCAGTAGCCGCGGAGGGTGGGCAGGTCGTGCGTCGTCGCCACAGCCATTGATTGCTCCGGGTACAGCGCCGGCGCGCGGAACGTTTTCTCTGCATCGCTCTCAAAATAGAGCACCTTATAAGAATAGACGCCGCTGTTGCGTAACTTGCTGACGATCTCCACCGGTACCGTACCCAGATCTTCGCCGATCACCATGCAGCGATGACGCTGACTTTCCAGCGCCAGCAGCGACAGCAGATCGTCGACGGGATACTGAACGTAAGCGCCAAGGTCGGCGGTTTCACCATAGGGGATCCACCACAGACGCAGCACAGACATCACGTGATCGATGCGCAGCGCGCCGCAGTTCTGCATATTGGCGCGCAGCAGGTCGATAAACGGCTCATAGGCGCGAGCGGCAATAATATGCGGATCCATCGGCGGCAGGCCCCAGTTCTGGCCCAGCGGACCCAGAATATCCGGCGGCGCGCCCACGGACGCTTTCAGGCAGTACAGCTCACGGTCGCACCAGGTCTCCGACCCGCCTTCGGCGACGCCCACCGCCAGATCGCGGTAGAGGCCGATCGGCATCCCATCGCGCTGGCTGGTTTCCCAGCAGGCGGCAAACTGGCTCCAGGCCAGCCACTGCAGCCAGAGATAGAAACTGACGTCGTCCTCATGCTCGACGCAGAAGGCTTTCACCTCCGGGCTGTCGATATCCTGAAAGGCCTTCGGCCAGGCCGGCCAGCCCCAACGCAGCGGGTCCTGTTGAACCTGCCAGGCGTGCAGCGCATCGAAAGCGGCCTGCCAGTAAAGGCTTTCCCCTTCACGCAGAACAAACTCGCGGAACGCCGTCACCTGCTCATCTTCACGACGAGAGAATCGTTTCCACGCCATACGCAGCGCGGTCATTTTCAGCGTGGTGACCGCGGTATAGTCCACATCATCCGTTTGCCGCGCCGCCTGCAAGGCCTGCTGCGTCGCTGAGGACTGCCACCACGCCTGCGCCTCTTCGCTATGCTGGAAATCTTCAACCGCATTGACGTCGATGTAGATAACGTTCAGCCAGCGACGTGAAGACGGGCTATAGGGGCTGGCGCTCTCCGGGTTCGCCGGATAGAGGGCATGGATCGGGTTGAGACCAATAAACGACCCGCCGCGGCGGGCGATTTCCGGCAGCATGGCGCGCAGATCGCCAAAATCGCCGATCCCCCAGTTTTTCTCCGAACGCAGGGTATACAGCTGCACGCAGGTGCCCCACAGCTTTTTCCCCTCTTTCAGCGGCTGCGGCTCATAGCAGCGGGCCGGGGCGACGATGGTACGGCAGTGCCAGCGCTCCCCCTCCTGGGTGAGCGTCAGGGAGTGATACCCCTCCGGCAGTTTGGCCGGCAGCGGCAGCGTCTCGCCGCCGCGGGTTTTACCCTGATACTGCTTACCGTCCTCAGTGGTCAGGATCCACTGATACTCACCGCGTCCTGCCACCGGCAGCGACATTTTTTTGCCGTGGGTGAAGATCTTCACGTTCGGCAGCGGGTTAACCGCCACTTTCGTGGCGGCGGTTGAGCGATGCATCGCATCCAGTAGACGCTGTTTGGTGACAGCCGCGATAGACTGCGGCTTGCCGTGCGCGTTGATATAGCTGGGGCTGATGCCCGCCGCCAGCGCGGCATTATCGAGGCGTTTACTCTCCATAGGCCTTCCTTTAGCGTTTCGCCTGCCAGATACGTTGCTGATAATCGCGGATCGAGCGGTCGGAGCTGAACATGCCGCAGCGCGCGGTGTTGAGAATTGTCGCGCGGGTCCAGGCCTCCTGGTCGCGATACAGCTCATCTACCCGTTTTTGCGCCGCCACGTAGGCTTCGAAATCGGCCAGCACCAGATACGGGTCGCCGCCCTGCAGCAGGCTGTGCAGCATCTGGTCGAAGGCATGCTTGTCGCCGTTGCTATAGGTGCCGTTCTCCAGCTCCTTAAGCACCGCATCAAGCAGTTTGTCTTTTTTACGCCATTTCAGCGGATCGTAGCCTTTCGCTTTCAGGGCTTTCACTTCTTCTACCGTGTGGCCGAAGATAAAGATGTTCTCTTCACCGACCTGCTCGGCGATTTCCACGTTGGCGCCATCCAGCGTCCCGACGGTCAGCGCGCCATTCAGCGCCAGTTTCATGTTGCCGGTGCCAGAGGCTTCTTTGCCCGCGGTGGAGATCTGCTCGGAGATATCTGCCGCCGGGATCAGTTTTTCCGCAGCCGAAACACAGTAGTCCGGCAGGAAGACCACTTTCAGCTTATCGCCGACTTTCGGGTCGTTGTTGATCGCTTCCGCTACCTTGTTGATGGCGAAAATAATGTTCTTCGCCAGATAGTAGCCCGGCGCCGCTTTCGCGCCGAACAGGAAGACGCGCGGTACGCGATCGGCCTGCGGGTTTTCGCGGATCTCTTTGTACAGCGCAAGGATATGCAGCAGGTTGAGGTGCTGACGCTTGTACTCGTGCAGACGTTTGATCTGAATGTCGAAAATCGCCTGCGGGTTGATCTCAATCCCGGTACGCTGCTTCACAAACTCGGCCAGATGAACTTTGTTGGCCTGCTTAATATCGCGATAGGTCTGACGGAATGCCGCATCGTCAGCGTATTTTTCCAGATTGATCAGCTGGTCAAGGTCATTGGCCCACTCTTTTTTCAGCGTCTCATCCAGCAGCGTGGCCAGCGCCGGGTTGCACTGCTTGATCCAGCGGCGCGGTGTGATGCCGTTGGTCACGTTATGGAATTTGTTCGGCCACAGCTGGTTATATTCCGGGAACAGATCTTTCACCACCAGGTCCGAGTGCAGCGCCGCTACGCCGTTGACGGCAAAACCGCCCACCACGCACATGTTGGCCATCCGCACCTGCTTGTTATGCACCACCGCCAGTTTCGCCCAGACCTGCTTATCGCCCGGCCAGGTTTTGTCCACCAGCAGTTTAAAGCGGTCGTTAATCTCTTTAATGATCTGCATATGGCGCGGCAACAGCGCTTTCACCAGCTTCTCATCCCAGCACTCCAGCGCTTCCGGCATCAGGGTATGGTTGGTGTAAGCAAAGGTTTTGCTGGTGATCGCCCAGGCGTCATCCCAGCTCAACTGGTGCTCGTCGATCAGCACGCGCAGCAGCTCCGGGATGGCGATGGTCGGGTGCGTATCGTTCAGCTGGATCACTTCGTAATCCGCCAGCTCGGCCAGCTTGCGGCCTGCCAGATGATGACGACGCAGGATATCGGCCACTGAGCAGGCACACTGGAAGTACTGCTGCATCAGGCGCAGTTTTTTACCGGCCTGATGGTTGTCGTTCGGGTACAGCACCTTGGTCAGTTTTTCCGCGTCGATGCCCTGCTGCTCGGCGCGCAGGAAATCGCCGTCGTTGAATTTGGTCAGGTTAAACGGATGAGCGTGTTTGGCCTGCCACAGACGCAGCGGCTGGGCGACGTTGTTGCGATAGCCTAGCACCGGCAGGTCCCAGGCTTCGCCGGTAATGACGAACGCCGGCTGCCACTCGCCGTTTTTACTGACTTTGCCGCCGATACCGACCTGGACATCCAGCGCGTCGTTATGGCGGAACCACGGGTAGCTGCTGCGGCCCCAGTCGTCCGGAGCTTCCTTCTGCTGGCCGTCGTCAAAGGACTGGCGGAACAGACCATACTGGTAATTGAGGCCGTAACCGGTCGCCGACTGCCCCACGGTCGCCATGGAGTCGAGGAAGCAGGCTGCCAGACGGCCCAGGCCGCCGTTACCCAGCGCCGGGTCGGTCTCTTCTTCCAGCAGATCGGTGAGGTTGACGTCATAGCCTTTCAGCGCGTCGCTCACGCCCTCGTACCAGCCCAGGTTGAGCAGGTTGTTGCCGGTCAGGCGGCCAATCAGAAACTCCATCGAGATGTAGTTAACGTGACGCTGTCCTTGCGCTGGTTTTGCCACCGGCTGCGCCGACAGAAGTTCCGCCAGCGCTCCGCTGACGGCGCGCCACCATTGACGCTGCGTCATCTCGGAAGCGGACTGTAAACCAAAACGCTGCCACTGACGCGTCAGTGCAGCCTGAAACTGAGCTTTGTTAAATGAAGTCTGTGACATAATGAGATCCGGGTCCTTTACTAAAACGATGGCGCTAGTGTGCCGACCTCCCGATTCATCGTCCTCATCCCGACGGGGATTAGACAGGGAGGAGTGCCGGGGATGAGCGAAAAGTGTGATCCTGACCACTATAGTGTGGGTGAGAAGGCCAAAATATGCTGTAAAAATCACCGCAGTATGACAGTCGAGATGCCATTTCTGCCGACCAAAAATTTGTTACAGGCCAATACGCGGCAAAAATTTTCCCGCCCTTCGCAGGGTTATTAAAAAAATAAATAGAGACCTCCGGGAAAATAAGCACATTTCATCACATTAACCCGCAAAAAAGATTACTTCTAAGAAATCACTGACAATAATTTAATAAAAACAAACAACTACTTCAGACATAAAATTAATCTCTCCCCGCTCCGCTCACCACCGGCTAAAAACCGCTAATGACGAGCCCTGCCTGCGATTTTTCCCCATTCGCAACCAATGTCGAAATTTGTGACATAGAGCAAATTCAAGAGCATAAACTTCGGACATAACTTGCAATAAATTTCATAATCACCGACCTTATTAGATATTAATTACGAAGCGCAAAAAAAATCGCAACCTCTCTCTTGCACAGCGAAATGTAGAACTATGTTGATTCCGTCCAAATTAAGTCGTCCGGTCCGCCTTGAACACACCGTGGTTCGTGAGCGTTTACTGGCGAAACTTTCCGGCGCGAACAATTATCGTCTCGTGCTGATCACCAGTCCTGCCGGGTACGGTAAAACAACGCTCATTTCTCAGTGGGCCGCAGGTAAAAACGATCTTGGGTGGTTTTCGCTGGACGAAGGCGACAACCAGCAGGAGCGTTTTGCCAGTTATCTGATCGCGGCGATCCAGCAGGCCACCGGCAACCACTGCGCGGCCAGTGAAGCGATGGTGCAAAAGCGCCAGTACGCCAGCCTCTCCTCTCTTTTTGCGCAGCTGTTTATTGAACTCGCCGACTGGCAGCGCCCGCTGTACCTCGTCATTGATGATTACCATCTGATCAATAATCCGGTGATCCATGACGCGATGCGCTTTTTCCTCCGCCATCAGCCGGAGAATATGACCCTCGTGGTCCTGTCGCGGAACCTGCCGCAGCTGGGGATTGCCAACCTGCGCGTCCGCGATCAGCTGCTGGAGATTGGCAGCCAGCAGCTGGCCTTTACCCACCAGGAAGCGAAACAATTTTTCGACTGCCGTCTGACGTCGCCTATCGAAGCCGACGACAGCAGCCGGCTGTGCGACGACGTCGCCGGGTGGGCCACCGCGCTGCAGCTCATCGCCCTCTCCGCCCGCCAGAATAACTCCTCCGCCCAACACTCCGCCCGCCGACTCGCCGGGATTAACGCCAGCCATCTGTCGGATTATCTGGTGGATGAAGTGCTGGATAACGTCGACGCCCGCACGCGCAACTTTTTGCTGAAGAGTTCGCTGCTGCGCTCAATGAACGACGCGTTAATCGTTCGCGTCACCGGCGAAGAGAATGGCCAGATGCAGCTGGAGGAGATCGAACGTCAGGGGCTGTTCCTGCAGCGGATGGATGATTCCGGCGAATGGTTCCGCTATCACCCGCTGTTTGGCAGTTTCCTGCGCCAGCGCTGTCAGTGGGAGCTGGCGGTTGAACTGCCGGAGATCCACCGCGCCGCGGCGGAGAGCTGGATGGCGCAAGGCTTCCCCAGCGAGGCTATCCACCATGCGCTGGCGGCCGGCGATGCCAAAATGCTGCGCGATATCTTGCTCAATCACGCCTGGGGCATGTTTAACCATAGCGAACTGGGTCTGCTGGAGCAGTCGCTGTCGGCGCTGCCCTGGTCAAATCTGCTGGAAAATCCACGCCTGATCCTGCTGCAGGCCTGGCTGATGCAGAGCCAGCATCGCTACAGCGAAGTCAACACCCTGCTGGCGCGCGCCGAACAGGAGATGAGCGTCGAAATGGATACCGCGATGCATGGCGACTTTAACGCCCTGCGCGCGCAGGTGGCGATTAACGACGGCGACCAGGACGAAGCGGAACGTCTGTCGATGGTGGCTCTGGAAGAGCTGCCGCTGGCCAACTATTACAGCCGCATCGTCGCCACCTCGGTACATGGCGAAGTCCTCCACTGTAAGGGTAAACTGACCAAATCTCTCGCCGTGATGCAGCAGACCGAACAGATGGCCCGCCGTCACGACGTGTGGCATTACGCCCTGTGGAGCATCATTCAGCAAAGCGAAATTCTGTTCGCCCAGGGCTTCCTGCAGGCCGCCTGGGAGAGCCAGGAGAAAGCCTTTCAGCTGGTACGCGAACAGCATCTTGAGCAGTTGCCGATGCATGAGTTCCTGTTGCGCATCCGCTCTCAGCTGCTGTGGGCATGGGCGCGCCTCGACGAAGCTGAAGCCTGCGCCCGTCAGGGGATGGAGGTCCTCTCAACTTATCAACCACAGCAGCAGCTACAGTGCCTGGCGCTCATGGTGCAATGCTCGCTGGCGCGCGGCGATCTGGATAATGCCCGCAGCCACCTGAACCGACTGGAAAACCTGCTCGGTAATGGTCACTATCACAGCGACTGGGTCTCCAACGCCGACAAGGTGCGGGTGATCTACTGGCAGATGACCGGCGATAAAACCGCGGCGGCCAACTGGCTGCGCCAGACGCCGAAGCCGGAATTCGCCAATAACCACTTCCTGCAGAGCCAATGGCGCAATATTGCCCGCGCGCAGATCCTGCTGGGCGATTTCGAACCCGCGGAAATGGTGCTGGAAGAGCTGAACGAAAATGCGCGTTCGCTGCGTTTGATGAGCGATCTCAACCGCAACCTGCTGCTGCTCAACCAGCTGTACTGGCAGGCAGGACGCAAGAGCGAAGCGCAGAAAGCCCTGCTGGAAGCCCTGACGCTCGCCAACCGCACCGGCTTTATCAACCACTTTGTGATTGAAGGCGAGGCGATGGCCCAGCAGCTGCGCCAGCTGATCCAGCTGAACACCCTGCCGGAGCTGGAGCAGCATCGCGCCCAGCGTATTCTGCGCGACATCAACCAACATCATCGCCACAAATTCGCCCACTTTGACGAAGGGTTCGTCGAGCGGCTGCTGAATCACCCGGAGGTGCCGGAGCTTATCCGCACCAGCCCGCTGACCCAGCGCGAATGGCAGGTGCTTGGCTTAATCTATTCCGGCTACAGCAACGAGCAGATTGCCGGCGAGCTTGACGTGGCGGCTACCACCATCAAGACCCACATTCGCAATCTGTATCAGAAACTGGGCGTCGCCCACCGTCAGGACGCGGTGCTGCATGCCCAGCAGTTGCTTAAGATGATGGGATACGGCGTCTGACGACGCCGTTGCCGTTTAGCACAGCTCGAGCTGGAGGTTGTTATCGGTAATGACCTTCAGCACGCCCGCCGGGGGCAGCACGTCGGTATAGACCGCATCGACCATGCTGATGCTGCCCATGTTGACCATCGCGTTACGGCCAAACTTAGTATGGTCCACCACCAGCATCACGTGGCGTGAATTCTCAATGATCGCGCGCTTGGTGCGCACTTCATGATAATCAAACTCCAGCAGCGAGCCATCGCTGTCGACGCCGCTGATGCCGAGAATGCCGAAGTCGAGACGGAACTGCGAGATAAAGTCGAGGGTAGCTTCTCCAATGATCCCGCCGTCGCGGCTGCGCAGTTCGCCGCCGGCGAGAATAATGCGGAAGTCCTCTTTCACCATCAGCGTGTTGGCGACGTTAAGGTTATTGGTCACAATCCGCAGATCGTTGTGATCGAGCAGGGCGTGCGCCACCGCTTCCGGCGTGGTGCCGATATCGATAAACAGCGTCGCCCCGTCCGGGATCTCGCTGGCCACCCGCCGGGCGATACGCTCTTTCTCCGCCGTCTGGGTCGCTTTGCGATCGTGCCAGGAGGTGTTCACCGAGCTGGAGGGCAGCGCCGCGCCGCCGTGGTGGCGGAGGATCATTTTCTGTTCGGCTAAATCGTTCAGGTCGCGGCGGATGGTCTGCGGGCTGACCGCAAACTGCTCAACCAGCTCTTCCGTGCTAACGTAACCCTGTTTTTTTACCAGCTCGATAATGGCGTCATGACGTTGTGTTTGTTTCATGAAATATCCCTGGAAAAATGTCGCCTACCCGACCCCTGTCGGTAAGTCTTTATGCGCGTTTTCGCCCATGCAAGGTATCGACAAACGCCATCGCCAGACCGGTCGCCAGACCAGCCACGTGCGCGCCGTTGGCGATCGCCATGCCGAAAACATCAAACCAGCCAGCAATTAACCACACTAAAGAGAAGAGTATTAACCCGCGCTGCAGATAAATACCGCTCTGCGGATCGCGCTCGCCCCGCAGCCAGACATAGCCCATCAGCGCGTAGACCACGCCCGACAGGCCGCCAAACCACGGGCCGCTAAACTGGTGCTGCACAAAGCCGCTCAGCAGGGCGCTGATGACGGTGATCACCACCAGCTTGCCGCTGCCGATGCGCTTTTCCACCGCGCCGCCGAGATACCACCACCATAGCAGGTTGAAGAGAATATGCATCAGCGAGAAATGCATGAAAGCATGGCTGAAATAGCGCCAGGCTTCGAACTGCAGCGAAGGATCGTAGGGCCAGGCCAGCCAAATCATCACCGGCTGATCGCCCAGCAGATTTTGCAGGATGAACACCGCGATGCAGATTAGCAGAATCGCCCAGGTGAACGGGCCGGCGTTATGCCGCAGCGTGGCAAAGAAAGGAAAGCGCTGATAGCGCAACCCGCTATTGGTCTGTCCGGACTGCCAGCTCGCCGCCAGATAGCGCGGGTCCGCCGGGTTTTCGAGAAAACGCGCCAGCTCAGCCCTGACGCGCCCGGCCTGGCTCTCATCAGCCAACCAGACGTCGCTCTGGGTGTGCTGCTGGATAGTCAGGATAATCCCCTGCGTCGCCATATAATCGACAAACGCCTGGGCCACGCGCGGGTTGGCAAAAGAGGTAATCATTAACATGCAGCGAATCGCTTATTCCACACAAAGGGAGATAGTATACCTGCCAGTCGTTAAAACGTCCCGTGCGCCACTTCCGCCGGGAAATGGCGATGCCAGGCGTCGAACCCGCCGTCAACGCTGTAGACCTTATCAAACCCCTGCTGCAGCAGATACTGCGCGGCGCCCTTGCTGCTGTTGCCGTGATAGCACATCACCATCACCGCCGTGTCAAAGTCGTGGTCACGCATAAACGCGCCCAGCGTATCGTTGGTCAGATGAAACGCGCCCGGCGTATGGCCCATCGCATAGCTTTGCGGATCGCGGATATCGACCAAAACCGCCGTCTGCTGATGCAGTTTCTGGTGCGCTTCTTCAACGTTGATACATTCAAACTGTTCCATGGTTCTCTTCTCTTTCTCGTCATGACGGGCGATGGCCGGCCCAATTTTACCCTGTAGTGTACCGTCAGGCGGTAAAGAAACGCCAATATGTTACACCCATCACTCCAAAATGTTTTTTTGATGTTACCAAAAGCGCGTTTGTTTGCTATAGTGAGCGATATCGAGCATTTGTGAGCTTAAACGAAAGTGTGAGAGGGTAAGAACGTGGAAACCAAAGATCTGATTGTGATAGGCGGAGGCATCAACGGTGCCGGTATCGCGGCAGATGCCGCCGGGCGTGGTTTATCCGTACTGATGCTGGAAGCGCGCGATCTCGCCTGCGCCACCTCCAGCGCCAGTTCCAAACTGATCCACGGCGGGCTACGCTACCTCGAACACTATGAGTTCCGCCTGGTCAGCGAAGCGCTGGCCGAACGCGAAGTGCTGTTAAAAATGGCCCCGCATATCGCCTTCCCGATGCGCTTTCGTCTCCCGCATCGCCCGCATCTGCGTCCGGCATGGATGATCCGTATCGGCTTGTTTATGTACGATCATCTGGGCAAACGCACCAGCCTGCCGGGATCCACCGGCTTGCGTTTTGGCGCAGAATCGGTACTTAAGCCGGAAATTGTGCGCGGTTTCGAATATTCCGACTGCTGGGTCGACGATGCCCGCCTGGTGCTGGCCAACGCGCAGATGGTCGTCCGCAAAGGCGGCGAAGTACGCACCCGCACTCGCGCCATCTCGGCAAAACGAGAGAATGGCCTGTGGGTGGTGGAAGCGGAAGATATTGATAGCGGCGAGAAGTTTACCTGGAAGGCGCGCGGTCTGGTCAATGCCACCGGTCCATGGGTCAAACAGTTCTTCGACGAAGGGATGCATCTGCGCTCGCCTTACGGTATCCGCCTGATTAAGGGCAGCCACATCGTGGTGCCGCGGGTACATACCCAGAAGCAGGCCTACATTCTGCAAAACGAAGATAAACGTATTGTGTTTGTTATCCCGTGGATGGATGAGTTCTCGATCATCGGCACGACGGACGTCGAGTATAAGGGCGATCCGAAAGCGGTGGCCATTGATGATAAAGAGATTAACTACCTGCTGAACGTCTATAACGCGCACTTTAAAAAAACCCTCAGCCGGGACGATATCGTCTGGACCTACTCCGGCGTCCGTCCGCTGTGCGACGACGAGTCGGATTCGCCGCAGGCGATCACCCGCGACTACACGCTGGATATTCACGATGAGAACGGCCAGGCGCCGCTGCTCTCCGTCTTCGGCGGGAAGCTGACCACCTATCGCAAACTGGCCGAGCACGCGCTGGAAAAACTGACCCCTTATTACAAAGGGATCGGCCCGGCATGGACCAAAACCGCGGTGCTCCCCGGCGGCGATATTGGCGGCGACCGCGACGACTACGCGGCAAAACTGCGCCGTCGCTTCCCGTTCATCAGCGAATCACTGGCCCGCCATTATGCCCGCACCTACGGGAGCAACAGCGAGTGGATCCTGAAGGAAGCCAGCGCCCTGAGCGATCTGGGAGAAGATTTTGGCCATGAGTTTTATGAAGCCGAGCTGAAGTATCTGGTGGAGCATGAATGGGTGCGCAGCCTGGATGACGCCATCTGGCGCCGTACCAAACAGGGCATGTGGCTGAATGGCGAGCAGCAGGCGCGCATCAGCGAATGGCTGGCGCAGCATGCGGGAAAGTCTGAGCTGTCGTTAGCGTCGTAACGCTGCCCGGCGGAAACGCCTGAGGCCAGGTTCAACCGCAATAATCAAACAACGGGGCCAAATGGCCCCGTTGTGTTGCGTTGACTGGCTTACAGCCTTACCGGGTCGATATGCCAGATATATTTCGCGTACTCCTGGATCGTCCGGTCGGAAGAGAAGTAGCCCATGTTGGCAATATTCAGCATCGCCTTATAGGCCCACTCTTCCGGATGTTGATACAGCTCGTCGACGCGATCCTGGCAGTCCACATAGCTGCGATAGTCCGCCAGCACCTGGTAGTGATCGCCAAAGTTAATCAGCGAATCCAGCAGGTCGCGGTAGCGCCCCGGTTCCGACGGGCTGAAAACGCCGGTACCGATCTGGGTCAGCGCCTGGTGAAGCTCTTCATCCTGTTCGTAGTATTCGCGTGGTTTATAGCCGCTGCGACGCAGCTCCTCCACCTCTTCCGCGGTGTTACCGAAGATAAAGATATTCTCTTCGCCCACGTGCTCCTGCATCTCCACGTTCGCCCCGTCGAGGGTGCCGATAGTCAGCGCGCCGTTAAGGGCAAACTTCATATTACTGGTGCCGGAAGCTTCCGTGCCTGCGAGGGAGATCTGTTCCGACAGGTCTGCTGCCGGAATGATCAGCTGCGCCAGGCTGACGCTGTAGTTGGGGATAAAGACCACCTTCAGCTTGTCGCCAATCTGCGGATCGTTATTGATTACCGCTGCCACATCGTTGATCAGGTGAATAATATGCTTGGCCATGTAGTAGGCTGAAGCCGCCTTACCGGCGAAAATATTCACCCGCGGCACCCACTCGGCCTGCGGATCGGCTTTGATCCGGTTATAGCGGGTAATAACGTGCAGCACATTCATCAGCTGGCGTTTGTACTCGTGAATGCGTTTGATCTGCACATCAAACAGCGCCTTCGGATTCACCACCACATTGAGCTGCTGCGCAATATAGCTGGCCAGCCGCTGTTTGTTTTCCAGTTTAGCCTGACGCACTGCCTGGTTGACCGTCGGATAGTCGATATGCTGCTTCAGCTCGTCAAGCTGGCTCAGATCGGTCCGCCAGGTGCGGCCGATATGCTCATCCAGCACTTTCGACAGCGGCGGGTTGGCCAGCGCCAGCCAGCGGCGCGGCGTGACGCCGTTGGTCACGTTGGTAAAGCGCATCGGGAAAATTTTAGCGAATTCGGCAAACAGCGACTCCACCATCAACCGGGAATGGAGCTCCGACACCCCGTTGACTTTGTGGCTGACCACCACCGCCAGCCAGGCCATCCGCACGCGACGGCCGTTGGACTCGTCAATGATCGAGGTACGGCTGAGCAGCGCGGTATCGTTGGGATACTGCTCCTGCAGGGTCTTGAGAAAGTAGTCGTTAATCTCAAAGATAATCTGCAGATGGCGCGGGAGAATTTTACCCAGCATATCCACCGGCCAGGTCTCGAGCGCTTCGCTCATCAGGGTATGGTTGGTATAGGAGAAGACCTGGCAGGTCACCTCGAACGCCTCGTCCCAGCTGAATTTATGCTCATCGATAAGCAGACGCATCAGCTCCGGTATCGATAGCACCGGGTGGGTATCATTCAGATGAATGGCAATCTTGTCCGCCAGGTTGTCATAGGTCTTATGCAACATGTAATGGCGGCTCAGGATATCCTGCACCGTGGCCGAGACGAGAAAATACTCCTGGCGTAGGCGCAGCTCGCGGCCGGAGTAGGTTGAGTCGTCCGGATAGAGCACGCGGGAGACGTTTTCGGAGTGGTTCTTATCCTCTACCGCGGCGAAATAGTCACCCTGGTTGAACTTACCGAGGTTTATTTCGCTACTGGCCTGTGCGCTCCACAGACGCAGCGTGTTGGTGGCGTCAGTGTCAAAGCCGGGGATAATCTGGTCGTAGGCTTCGGCGATGATCTCTTCCGTCTCAATCCAACGGGTTTTCTTCCCCTCCTGCTGAATGCGGCCGCCGAAGCGCACTTTATAGCGGGTATTGTGGCGCTCAAACTCCCACGGGTTACCGTACTCCAGCCAATAGTCAGGGGACTCTTTTTGCCGGCCATCGACGATATTCTGTTTAAACATCCCGTAGTCGTAGCGGATCCCATAGCCGCGTCCCGGCAGGCCTAGCGCCGCCAGGGAGTCAAGGAAGCAGGCCGCCAGGCGGCCCAGACCGCCGTTGCCAAGCCCGGGGTCGTTCTCTTCATCGATCAGCTCTTCGAGATCGAGCCCCATCTCCGCCAGCGCGCTGCTCACATCGTCATAGATGCCGAGCGACAGCAGGGCATTCGAGAGGGTACGGCCGATCAGGAACTCCATCGACAGATAGTATACCTGGCGCACTTCCTGCGAGAGCTGCGCGCGGTTGGAGCGCAACCAGCGCTCCACCATGCGATCGCGAACGGCAAACAGCGTGGCGTTAAGCCATTCATGCTTGTTGGCGATGGCCGGATCTTTGCCGATGATAAACATCAGCTTATAGGCAATAGAATGCTTTAACGCCTCAACGCTCAGCGTCGGTGATGCATAGCTAAAGGGTACATTCATAACAATGACTCCAGTGGTTACATCAAGCGTTGATAAAGTTCGCGATAGGAGTTCGCGGCAACCTGCCAGCTAAAATCCATATTCATCGCCTGACGCTGCACATAGCGCCAGAGCGATGGGCGCGACCAGAGGACAAAGGCGCGACGAATAGCGCGCAGCAATGACAGCGCATTGCTGTCCTCAAAGACAAAACCTGTCGCCAGACCATCGGCAAGGTTCTCCAGCGAACTGTCTGAGACCGTGTCCGCCAGACCGCCGGTGCGGCGCACCAGCGGCAGCGTACCGTACTTCAGACCGTACAGCTGGGTCAGGCCGCAGGGTTCAAAGCGGCTCGGGACCAGAATGACGTCGGCGCCCCCCATAATGCGGTGGGAGAAGGCCTCATGGTAGCCAATCTGCACGCCCACTTTGCCTGGATGTTCGGCGGCGGCGGCGAGGAACCCTTCCTGCAGCACCGGATCGCCGGCGCCCAGCAGCGCCAGCTGGCCGCCCTGCTCAAGCAGGCCCGGCAGCGCTTCGAGCACCAGATCCAGCCCTTTCTGGCTGGTGAGACGGCTAACGACAGCAAACAGCGGCGCTTTATCATCGACCTTCAGGCCCATGGCGATCTGCAGCTGACGCTTGTTCTCCGCCTTCTCCTCCAGCGTGTCGCGATCGTAGCGCATCGGCAGCAGGAGGTCGTTTTGCGGGCTCCAGATACCGTCGTCAACGCCGTTGAGAATTCCCGACAGCCGCCCTTCATGATGGCGCTGACGCAGCAGCCCCTCCATGCCGTAGGCGTACTGCGGCTCGGTGATCTCGCGCGCGTAGGTCGGGCTCACCGCCGTAATATGATCGGCGTAGTAAAGACCGGCCTTCAGAAACGAGATCTGGCCGTTAAACTCGAGGCCATGCATGTTGTAAAACGACCACGGCAGTTCGATATCATTCATATGCCAGGAGTAAAACATCCCCTGGTACGCTAGGTTATGCACGGTAAAGACCGATTTAGCCGGGCGGCCGCGCGCCGCCAGGTAGGCCGGCGTCAGGCCGGCGTGCCAGTCGTGGGCATGGACCACATCCGGACGCCAGAATGGATCCAGTCCGCTGGCCATTTCGCTTCCCACCCAGCCCAGCAGCGCAAAGCGCAGAACGTTGTCGGTATAAGCGTGCTGGTTGGTATCGTGGTAAGGGCTCCCCGGCCGGTCATAGAGATGCGGGGCGTCTATCAGATAGATCCCCACGCCGTTAAAGTGGCCGTACAGCAGCGTGATCCGCCCGGCGAACGTATCCCGGCGGGTCACCACCTGGGCATCCACCACGCCGCGGCGGATATCAGGAAACGCCGGCAACAGCACACGCGTATCGATACCCTCCGCGATTTGCGCCGCCGGCAGCGCGCCGATGACGTCCGCCAGACCGCCCGTCTTTAACAGCGGGAACATCTCAGAACATACATGTAAGACCTGCATTAGCGCTCCTGTTTGTGCCCCAATTTCCGCAGCATGTCGCGGGTCACCAGCACGATACCTTCCTCTGAGCGATAGAAGCGGCGTGCATCCTCTTCCGCGTTCTCACCAATCACCATACCTTCCGGGATGACGCAGGCGCGGTCAATCACGCAGCGACGCAGGCGGCATGAGCGCCCCACCCAGACATCTGGCAACAAGACTGCCGAATCAATGTTACAGAATGAGTTCACCCGCACGCGCGGGAACAGCACCGACTGCACCACCACCGACCCTGAGATAATGCACCCCCCGGAAACCAGCGAGTTCAGGGTCATGCCGTGGCTACCGGAGCGGTCCTGCACGAACTTCGCCGGCGGCAGCGATTCCATATGGGTACGGATCGGCCAGTTCTGGTCGTACATATCCAGCTCCGGCGTGACTGACGCCAGATCGAGGTTGGCCTTCCAGTAGGCTTCCAGCGTCCCCACGTCGCGCCAGTACGGCTCGGCGTTCGGGTCGGACTGCACGCAGGAGAGCGGGAAAGGATGTGCATAAGCCATGCCAGCTTCAGTGATCTTCGGAATGATGTCTTTGCCGAAATCATGGCTGGAGTTCTCGTTGCGATCGTCTTCTTCCAGCAGCTCATAAAGATAGGCGGCGTCAAAGACATAAATGCCCATGCTGGCCAGCGATTTGGTCGGATCGGTCGGCATCGCCGGCGGGTTGGCGGGTTTCTCGACAAACTCAATGATCTTTTCGTTTTCGTCGACCGCCATGACGCCGAAGGCGGATGCCTCTTCAATGGGCACCGGCATGCAGGCCACGGTGCAACGCGCCCCTTTTTCGACATGGTCGATCAGCATGCGCGAGTAGTCCTGCTTATAAATATGGTCGCCCGCGAGGATCACCACGTACTCGGCCTTGTAGCGGCTGATGATATCCAGGTTCTGCGTCACCGCATCCGCCGTGCCGCGATACCAGTTTTCGCCGTGTACGCGCTGTTGAGCCGGCAGCAGATCGACAAACTCGTTCATCTCTTCGCTGAAGAAAGACCAGCCGCGCTGGATGTGCTGCACCAGCGTATGCGACTGATACTGGGTAATAACGCCGATGCGGCGGATCCCTGAGTTAATGCAGTTAGATAATGCGAAATCGATAATACGGAACTTGCCGCCGAAGTGAACGGCAGGTTTCGCACGCTTAATGGTGAGATCCTTAAGCCGGGTGCCACGGCCGCCCGCGAGGATCAACGCCACGGATTTGATGGGTAATTGACGCGCCAGCATCAGCGGATCGTTTTTTTCAAGCCTAACCATGATTAACTCCTTTTTACACCCCCGCTTTCCTGCTCATCCCGCCGCGCCGCCGCCACGGGTTTACCGGAAGCTTCAGGGCTTACGACCTTTGAAATACGCACACTCCGTGCGCGGGCCCATGCCAGACAGCCATGATGACCGGATTATCCTCTCCGGCGAATGGAGGAACGGCGCGCCATTCCCCCTCGGGTAAAACCATATCGACCACCTCTGCGGTGGCGTTCAGCGTGAGCAGCCAGCGATCCGACAACTGGATTTGCATACACGCTGCCCCCTGCTGCCACTCCCCGGCAGTCAGCGGCTGGGCATTGCGATTAAGCCAACGGACGCTGCCATCCCCCTCCTGCCACCAGCGGTTGCGGGTGAGCGCCGGAATGCGCCGGCGCAGGTGGATCAGCGCCGCGGTAAAGGCGGTTAATCCCGGGTTCGCCTGGCGCCAGTCCAGCCACGTCAGGGCATTGTCCTGGCAGTAAGCATTATTGTTGCCGTGCTGGCTGTGGCCTTGCTCATCGCCCGCCAGCAGCATCGGCGTCCCCTGAGCCAGCAGCAGCGTCGTCAGCAGCGCATGCACGCTGGCGCGTCGCCGTTCAATCACCGCAAAATTAGCTTCTAATCCTTCTATACCATGATTGTTGCTGTAGTTATTGTTAGTCCCATCGCGATTCTCCTCCCCGTTTGCCTCATTGTGTTTCTGATTGAAACAAACGCAGTCGCGCAGCGTGAAGCCATCGTGGGCCGTCACCAGGTTGACCGTCGCCGATGGCGGCTTGCCATCACGGGCAAAGAGATCGCTGGAGGCCGCGAAGCGTTGCGCAAAATCCCCCAGGGAGACGTTTTGCTGCAGCCAGAAGCGGCGGGCGCTATCGCGAAAATGGTCGTTCCACTCGGCGAACAGCGGCGGAAAATTGCCCACCTGGTAGCCCCCCGGGCCGATATCCCAGGGTTCGGCGATCAGTTTCACCTGCGACAGCACGCTGTCGTGGCGGATAGCCTCGAACAGTGGCGCATCTTGGCGGAATTCCGGCGTCCGCCCCATCACTGAGGCGAGATCGAAGCGAAAACCGTCGACATGGCACTCATCCACCCAGAAGCGCAAACACTGGCGCGCCAGTTCCACTACCCCCGGGTGGCTGAGATTGAGCGTATTCCCGCACCCGGTCCAGTTGTGATAATCGCCATCTTCCCTTACCCAATAATAGCTACGGTTGTCGATTCCGCGCAGGGAGACGGTGGGACCTTCAAGATCGATTTCCGCGCTATGGTTGAGCACGATATCCAGAATCACTTCGATACCGGCGGCGTGCAGCGCCTTAACCGCATCGCGAAACTCATCCAGGGCGCGCGTCGGGTCGCTGGCATAGCGCGGATCCAGCGCGAACCATGCCAGTGGGTTGTAGCCCCAGTAGTTGCTCAACCCCATCCGCTGCAGTCGCGGCTCGCTGGCGAACTGCGCCACCGGCAACAGCTCAAGGGCGCTAATGCCCAGCGATTTGAAGTAAGCGATCATTACCGGGTGGCCCAGCGCCTTATAAGTTCCGCGAATGGCTTCCGGCAGCTGCGGATTAAGCAGGGTGAGTCCTTTCACGTGCGCTTCATAAATCACCGTTTCCCCCCACGGGGTACGCGGCGGTTGATCGCCCAGCCAGTCGTAATGCAGATCCACGACCTGCGATTTTGGCGCTATCGCGGCGCTGTCGCGATGATCCGGCTGCCACATTCCGCCGTGCAGGCGTTCGTCGTCCGGCAGCTCGCCTTCCACCCGGTGCGCGCAGGGATCGAGCAGCAGCTTGGCCGGGTTAAAGCGGTGTCCCTGCGCCGGAGCCCAGGGGCCATGCACCCGGTAGCCGTAGCGCAGGCCCGGCCCGACGCCAGCCAGCCAGCCGTGCCAGATGTCGCCGCTGCGCGCCGGGAGATCGAAGCGTTGCTCGTTGCCCTGCTCGTCGAACACGCACAGCTCCACCCGCTCCGCGTGGGCGGAGAAGAGGGCGAAGTTCACCCCTTTGCCGTCATAGCTGGCGCCCAACGGCGCAGGTTTGCCTGCCGCGAGGTTGGTCATTGCGCCTCCCGGACCAGCCAGATCGTCGCCAGCGGCGGCAGGGTCAGGGACAGCGAATGTTCGCGACCGTGGCTGGGGATAGCATCGCTTTCCACCACGCCGCCGTTGCCCTGGTTGCTGCCGTGATAGTGCATTGAGTCGGTATTCAACGCCTCGCGCCAGCGGCCCGGCTGGTTGATGCCGAAGCGGTAGTCGTGGCGCGGTACCGGCGTGAAGTTGCTGGCGACGATAATCTCGTTCCCGTCCCGGTCGCGGCGCACAAAGACAAACACCGAGCGCTCATGGTCGTCGACCACCAGCCATTCGAAGCCGTACGGGTCGAAATCCAGCTCGTGCAGCGCCTTATGGTGGCGATAGGTATGGTTCAGGTCGCGCACCAGCCGCTGGACGCCGTGGTGCCAGTTGTCACCGCCCTCCAGCAAGTGCCAGTCGAGGCTGGTGTCATGGTTCCACTCGCGGCCCTGAGCAAACTCATTGCCCATAAACAGCAGCTTTTTCCCCGGAAAGGCGAACAGCCAGCCGTAGTAGGCGCGCAGGTTAGCGAACTTCTGCCAGGCATCCCCCGGCATGCGGTCGAGAATCGATTTTTTGCCGTGCACCACTTCATCGTGGGAGAGCGGCAGCACAAAGTTCTCGGTGTAGTTGTAGAGCATGCCGAAGGTCATTTTGTCGTGATGGTAGCGGCGATGCACCGGATCGAGCTTCATGTAATCCAGGGTGTCATGCATCCAGCCGAGGTTCCATTTGAACCAGAAACCGAGGCCGCCGCCGGCTGGCGGACGGGTTACCCCGGCGAAATCGGTGGACTCTTCCGCCATGGTGACCGCGCCCGGCGTCTGTTCGCCAAGGATGCGGTTGGTGTTGCGCAGAAACTCAATGGCTTCCAGATTTTCCCGGCCGCCGTATTCGTTAGGGATCCACTCCCCCGCCTTGCGGCTGTAGTCGCGATAGATCATCGAGGCCACCGCGTCGACGCGCAGCGCATCGATGCCGAAGCGTTCGATCCAGTACAGCGCGTTACCCACCAGGTAGTTGCTGACTTCCCGACGTCCGTAGTTGTAGATCAGGGTATTCCAGTCCTGGTGATATCCCTCGCGCGGATCGCTGTGCTCATACAGCGAAGTGCCGTCAAACGAGGCAAGGGCAAAATCATCCGCCGGAAAGTGGCCGGGCACCCAGTCAAGAATGACGTTCAGTCCGGCGGCGTGCGCGGCGTTGATAAAGTAACGGAAATCGTCACGAGTGCCGAAACGGCGGGTCGGCGCATAGAGGCCGGTAGGTTGATAGCCCCAGCTGCCGTCGAACGGGTGTTCGTTAACCGGCAGCAGCTCGAGATGGGTGAAGCCCATCCATTTCGCGTAGGGGACCAGCTGGTCGGCCAGCTCGCGGTAGCTCAGCCAGAAATTATTGTCGGTATGGCGGCGCCAGGAGCCGAGATGCACTTCATAGATAGAGATCGGGGCATCAAACTGGTTCGCCGCTCTGCGGTCCGCCGGCTGTTCCACTTTGGGCGGTAGGTCGCAGATAAGCGAGGCGCTTTCCGGACGCATTTGCGATTCAAAGGCGTACGGGTCGGCTTTGACCCGCAGGTGGCCGTGGGCGTCAATCAGTTCGAATTTATACAGCTGGCCATTGTGCGCGCCGGGAACGAACAGCTCCCAGATCCCGGACTCTTTGCGGAATCGCATCGGGTGGCGTCGACCGTCCCAGTAGTTAAACTGCCCCACCACCGAGACACGGCGGGCGTTCGGCGCCCACACCGAGAAACGGGTGCCGGTAACGCCGTCCATGGTGGCGGCATGCGCTCCCAGCGTTTCGTAAGGGCGCAGGTGGGTCCCTTCCGACAGCAGCCAGACGTCAAGATCCTGCAGCAGCGGACCAAAGCGATAAGGGTCATCAATCAGATTCTGCTGTCCGTGCCAGGTGACGGCCAGCTGATAGCGAAAGGCGTTTTTACGCCGCGGCAGAACGCCGCTGAAAAAACCACGCGAGTCGAGGCATTCGAGCTTGCCGACTTTGCGTCCGGTTTTTGGTTCAATAACCCACACATCGGTGGCATCGGGTAATAATGCGCGCACTTCCAGCCCGGCGTCGGTACGGTGCATGCCGAGCACGGAAAAAGGGTCCGCGAAATGACCGGCGATTAGCGCATTAATCACGTCTCTATCGATATGATTAGACATGCTTTCATCCTGTTGTAAGTGTCGCTCATTCCTGTAACTGGCGACTTTTTTGACCTGAACGGCGCAGCGCTTTTTGCATCCTTCTGCTCCGTCCCACCTTCAGGTAAGGAATTCCTTACTTAAAGCATAGCCAAGGCTGAGTTACCTCCGTGGGGAAAAATCTAACATCCGCGTTTACTCCTTGTATTACGCAAAAAAAAAGGGGGCTCGAAGACCCCCTTTCTGTTCATCCTGCGCTTACGCCAGCTGGCGAAGCATCCGGCGCAGCGGCTCGGCGGCGCCCCACAGCAGCTGGTCGCCAACGGTAAAGGCCGACAGGTATTCCGGTCCCATATTCAGTTTACGCAGGCGTCCGACAGGGGTGGTCAGGGTGCCAGTCACCGCGGCTGGGGTCAGCTCGCGCATGGTAATGTCGCGATCGTTCGGTACCACTTTGGCCCACGGGTTGTGCGCGGCCAGTAGCTCCTCAACGGTCGGGATAGAGACATCTTTTTTCAGCTTGATGGTGAACGCCTGGCTGTGGCAGCGCAGCGCGCCAACGCGGACGCACAGGCCGTCTACAGGGATAACGGACGAGGTGGCGAGGATCTTGTTGGTCTCCGCCTGGCCTTTCCACTCTTCGCGGCTCTGGCCGTTATCCAGTTGTTTGTCGATCCACGGGATCAGGCTGCCCGCCAGCGGAACGCCGAAGTTATCCACCGGCAGCTCGCCGCTGCGGGTCAGCGACGTCACTTTGCGCTCGATATCCAGAATGGCGGAAGCCGGGTCCGCCAGCTCTGTCGCGACGTGGTTGTGCAGCTGGCCCATCTGGCTCAGCAGTTCGCGCATATGACGCGCGCCGCCGCCGGAGGCCGCCTGGTATGTCGCCACGCTGACCCACTCCACCAGATCCTGGGCAAACAGGCCGCCGAGGGACATCAGCATCAGGCTTACGGTACAGTTGCCGCCGACAAAGGTTTTTACGCCGTTGTTCAGGCCGGCGGTGATCACGTCCTGGTTAACCGGGTCGAGGATAATGATCGCATCGTCCTTCATGCGCAGCGAAGAGGCGGCGTCAATCCAGTAACCCTGCCAGCCGCTTTCGCGCAGCTTCGGGTAAATCTCGTTGGTGTAATCGCCGCCCTGGCACGTGACAATAATGTCCAGTGCCTTCAGCGCGTCCAGATCGAACGCATCCTGAAGCGTGCCACCGGTGCTACCGCCGAATGACGGCGCTGGCTGTCCCAGCTGGGAGGTAGAGAAGAACACCGGGCGAATGGCGTCGAAATCGCGCTCTTCAACCATGCGTTGCATGAGAACAGAGCCGACCATTCCGCGCCAGCCGATAAAACCAACATTTTTCATAACGTATTCCTGCGAGGTGTGTGCTGTTTGTGCCTGACCAGTTTCCAACTGGATTATCCCTCACCTTACAAAATGCAGCTAAAGTCGCAAGTGAAATTAATCAATGATTGCTGAACAATCAGAAAAGCAACTTATCCTGCGCATTGTCCACCGTCGCTGGTAGTCGTCAAAAGCGCAATGATTATCGGGGAAATCACCCAGGGAATGGAACATTTTCCGTTGCGATTTTATTGATCCTGATTATGGATTAAGCACGAAATCGGCTGATTTTCCCCTTGCCAAAAAGAAGCAACAAACCCAGGTGCAGCAAGGCTTGCCGAAGGATACGAGTATCGTCGTAGCGCTAATAAGGGCGAGGAGCCGGAAGAGAAAAGAGGGAAAAAGCGCGGCTTATTGCCGGGAAGCCAGGGTAAACGGCGTTACCCTGGCTTTTGCCCTCCCGCGAGCGGGTGGCGAACAGACTTAGCTCAGCAGCTGGAAGGCAATCATGCCGACAATCGCCCCGGTGGTGCCGAGGATGGTTTCCATCATCGTCCAGGTTTTCAGCGTCTGGGCTTCGGTGGCGCCGGTAAATTTACCGAACAACCAGAAGCCGGCGTCGTTCACGTGGCTCACCACAATCGAGCCGCCGGCGATACAGATAGATAATGCCGCCATCTGCGCGCCGCTGTAGTTCAGCTGCTCAATCACCGGCATCACCAGGCCGACAGCCGTCAGGCACGCCACGGTGGCAGATCCCTGGATGATACGCACCGCCGCCGCCAGCACGAAGCAGGTAATGGCGATCGGCAGCCCCATGCCGGTCAGCGCTTCACCAAGCGCCGGGCCGACGCCGGAGTCAACCAGCACCTGCTTGAAGACGCCGCCAGCCCCGATCACCAGCAGGATAATTCCCGCCGGCTGCAGCGCATGGCCGCAGATCTCCATTACCCGGTCTTTCGCCATCCCCTGACGTACCGCCAGGCCGTAGATCGCCACCAGGCAGGCCACCAGGATCGCGGTGAACGGGTGACCGATAAATTCGAACCATTCGTAAGCGGTAGACCCCACCGGTACAAAGCGCGCGGCGATGGTTTTCAGGCCTACCAGCACCAGCGGTAGCAGGATCAGCGACAGGCTGAAGCCGAAGGAGGGCATTTTGCCTTCGCCGAGATGCGGCTCGGTCACGTCGTCAGGAATATGCAGCTCAACGTAGCGGCTGATGAAGTTGCCCCACAGCGGCCCGGCGATAATCATCCCCGGAATTGCCGCGCACAGGCCAATCAGGATCATCCAGCCAAAGTCGGCGTGCATTTGCGACGCCAGCAGCATCGGCGCCGGTCCCGGCAGCAGGAACGCTGCGGCGGCGGCCACCCCGGCAAACAGCGGGATCACCAGTTTCACGAGGTTAGTGCCGGTATGGCGCGCCATCGAGAAGGCGACGCTGATCAGTAGTACGATCGCCACTTCGAAAAACAGCGGCAGCGCGCAGATGAGGCCGGCGAGACCAATCGCATAGTGCGCGCGATTGTGGCCGAAGGATTTGAGCATCTTGACGGCAATCTGATCGACCGCCCCCGTTTCATGCAGGATCTTACCGAACATCGCGCCCAGCGCGACGACGATCGCCAGGAAGCCCAGCGTACCGCCCATCCCCTTCTCCATCGTCGCCGCGATTTTATCCAGCGGCATGCCGGAGAAGAGACCTGCACCAATAGAAACCACCATCAAAGCCACGAAGGCGTGCATCCGCGCCTTCATGACTAAAAACAGCAGAAGCAATACCGAGCCGACTGCTGTTAAAACAAGCGTTAAAGTACTCACTAGTGACTGCCTTTGTTGATCACCTCAATGGTGCTGGCCACCACGCCTTCCAGCGGCTGGTCGATATCGACGATAAGCACATCGCTCTCGTCGGCGCCTGGTTCCTGCAGCGTTTCAAACTGCGTCACCAACATTTGGGTTTTGAAGAAGTGCCCTTTACGCGCCTTCAGACGGTTTTCGATCACCTCGAAGTCGCCTTTCAGGTAGATGAAGGAGAGGTTCGGGTTGCCATTGCGCAGAATGTCGCGATAGCTCTTCTTCAGCGCCGAGCAGACGATCAGCGACACCTTATTGGTACGCTGCATGGCAAACGCGGCGTCATTTAACGCCTGCAGCCACGGGGTACGGTCGTCATCGTTGAGCGGCTCACCGGAAGCCATCTTGGTGATATTGCTGCGCGGATGCAGAAAGTCGCCGTCGAGAAACGCGGCATGCAGCTGATGCGCCACTTCGCTGGCGACAGCGGATTTTCCGCTGCCGGAAACGCCCATCAGAACGTAGACGTGGTGATCATGATTAGTCGTGCTCAAAGCATCCTCCCACCGGACAGGTACGCCGCGCCGTGGCTGAGACTCATTGAGCGCGAAGGCGGCGTATCGGTTAATTGTTACGGGTAACTGTTATCGGTAACATTGTCATGCCGGACCTGTGGAGAAGCAATATCCATTCGTGCCAGATGTGAATATGTGTGATCTACTTCAAACTTGTCAGTTTAAATTGATCCGCCCGGTGACAATGTGAAACCTAAATCTAACATCTTAGGGGTAATCGCTTCGCCACGAATGCGCGCCAGCAGACGTTCGGCGCCGATGCGCCCCATCCGCTCACGCGGAGTCAGGACGCTGGCCAGCCGCGGCTCCATCACCTGGCCGATATCGTGGCCGTGGAAACCGGCAATTGCCATATCATCGGGGATCTTCAGCCCCAGGCGCTGGCACTCAAAGGCCGCGCCGACCGCGAGGTCATCGTTGGTGCAAAAGATGCCGTCAAGCTGCGGGTATTCGCGACGCGCCTGGCGCATCAGCTCAATCCCGGATGAATAGGACGAGGACTGCTCCACCATCACGCTGTAGGGCGTCATGCCGGCGTCGAGCATCGCCTGCTCGTACCCCTTCTGTTTGATGATAGTACGTTCATCAAGACGCGCCCCCAGATAGGCGACGTGGCGGTGGCCGCGGGCGATGATCGCCGCGGTCATCTGCCGGGCAGCTTCAAAGTTATCAAACCCGACCGCAATATCGAGGCATGGCGACCGGCTGTCCATCAGCTCCACCACCGGAATGCCGGCGACTTCAATCATCTTCAGGGTGCGGGGCGTATGGGTGCGTTCGGTGAGGATCAGGCCGTCAATGTTCCAGGAGAGCATTGATTCGAGGCGTTTCTCTTCCATTTCCGGCTTGTAGCCGTAGTGCGCCAGCATGGTTTGATAGCCGAAGGCGTCGGTGACGCTTTCAATACCGCGCAGCACTTCCGAGAACACCTGGTTGGTTAACGATGGCAGCAGCACGCCAATCGCGCGGCTGGTGGCGTTGGAGAGAATGTCAGGGGCGCGATTGGGAATATAACCCAGTTCATCGAGAGCAACGGCAATCTTGCCACGCAGCGCTTCGGAGACCTGCTCCGGGTTGCGTAAATAGCGACTGACCGTCATTTTGGTCACGCCGACAAGATCGGCTACATCCTGAAGTACGGGTCTTTTCTTTTTCATCGTCCTGACTGTGATCAACGGGGAAACATTTTCTCAGTTTATCACGGACAAAGCGCAACCTTCCCTCATGTTAGGGAAGGTTGCGCAATTTATTTATACCCATCATAGTTCAAGTTGCATGCACGTTGGCTTTCCTCGCTCACCCCAGTCACTTACTTATGTAAGCTCCTGGGGATTCGCTGCGTCGCCGCCTTCCTGCAACTCGAATTATTTTGGGTATAGACTACCTCAGATAACTATCAAACCGGCGGCAGATCGAACAGCAGGATTTCGCTATCGCTGTCGGCATGAACCGAAATCGCCTGCTCATCCCAGATGGCCAGACCATCGCTGGTGGTAGCTTTGGTACCGTTAATGGTCACTTCGCCTTTGACGACCTGGATCCAGACGCGGCGTTCCGCAGCAATCTGGTGAACCGACTGCTCATCTTTCAGCAGCGCCCAGCGATACAGTTCCATATCCTGGTACACCTTCAGCGAGCCATCTCGCGCATCCGGCGACAGCACCAGCTGTTTGCCCTGGGCGGCGTCGAAGCGGCGCTGCTCGTAGCGCGGGGTAATGCCGGTTTCTTCCGGAATAATCCAGATCTGGTACAGACGCAGACGATCGGTTTTGCTCGGATTGTACTCAGAGTGACGCACCCCGGTACCCGCGCTCATGATCTGAAACTCGCCCGCCGGCACCTGCTCTTTGTTGCCCATGCTGTCCTGGTGCTCCACCGCCCCTTCCAGCACATAGGTCAGGATCTCCATGTCTTTGTGCGGGTGGGTACCGAAGCCCTGACCGGCGTCGATGACGTCATCGTTAATCACCCGCAGGGCGGAGAAGCCCATAAAGTTCGGGTCGTAATAGTTGGCGAAAGAGAAAGTATGCCAGGAATCCAGCCAGCCATGGTTAGCATGGCCACGTTCGTTCGCTTTGCGTAAGTAGATCATGTTGCACCCCCATATGTTTTCGATGGAGTCAGTGTGGACCCATTTCGCCAACGATCATAGAGGGTGAAAATTGACTCCTCTGTTCAAAAAATATGAACAAGCGCAGAGGAGCCGATTGGGCTTATTTCACCAGGGTAATAGTGGCCGGTGATGGCTGCTCAAAGCCGCGCTGCAGGATCTCCATATTGGTAAGAACGTCAGATTCCTTGACGTAATTTGGCTGGCCGTTGACGAGGGTATCGTACAGCGCGTCGTATACCCGGCCATAGTCGCCGCTCTCCAGCGGGACCGCTTCGCGCACCGTCTCCCCCGCGTCGTTGACATACACCAGCTCGCCGACGCTGTCATCCGCGTCAAAGCCCGGCTCGCCCGGCATGATATTGGCTTTCAGGCTGGTTTCCTGCTGGTCGATACCATATTTCACAAACGAGCCTTTATGGCCGTGGACAATGAATTTCGGGTAGTCGATCTGCACCAGATGGCTGGTCTTAACGATAGCCTTCAGATCGCCGTAGAACAGCTGGGCCTCAAAGGTATCGTCCGGGTTAGCTTTGTTGCGCAGCGAGCGCAGATCGTAAGCAACATGGTCCGGGCGGCCGAACAGCGAAATAATCTGGTCCAGGGTATGTACGCCAAGGCCATAGAACTCGCCGTTTTGCGGACCGCCAGGGTTGGTCTCCGCCAGCGGGCGGTAGTTGTCAAAATGGCTTTCGATCTCCACCAGTTCGCCAAGCTTGCCGCTCTCAATCACCTTCTTGGTGGTCAGGAAGCAGGAATCGAAGCGGCGGTTCTGGTAGGGCGTCACCGTCAGGCCTTTGCTGTTCGCCAGCGCAAACAGGGTTTTGGCTTCCTCCAGCGTCGGGGTGAACGGCTTTTCCACCAGCACATTTTTCCCCGCCTCCAGCGCCTTTTTCGCATATTCAAAATGGCTGTCGGCATGGGTGCAGACCACCACCAGCCTGACCTGCGGGTCGTTTAATACTTCATCGAGATCGCTGGTGAAATGGATGTGGGAATACTGCGGCGCCTGCTCTTCGGGCTTCGCCCGACGGCGGTAGATGTGCGCCACCTGCCAGCGGTCCTGGCGGTGTAATACGTAAGGAAGATGGTAGCGGGTGGTGCTTTTGCCGAAGCCAATAAATGCGCAGTGCAGAGTCATAACGCTGTCCTTAGTGAATGAACTACCTTCAACCATAGCGCAAGCCGGGACATCACTTCATCCTCTCAGTCCGTTTTCCGTGAAGATTCGTCAAAAAAATAGGTAGTGCACTACTTATACGTAATTATTAATAACCAATTGATTAATAAGTGATTAAATCACCATTTTCCGGCTAAATCTCTTGATCTCAATGGCGAAACTGCGGATAAGTGGAGGGCAAACCAGGACGTTGCTGATGACTAACGGAGTAGCCAGCCGCTGCTAATGGACAAACAGTATCTCGCCTTAAACGGCGCCCTTTTTTTCTGGCTTCTCGCGCTGATCGCCTGGTCTGTCGATGCGATCGTGCCGGCGCGCCTGGCGGCCGCCTGCGCGCTGGTCGCCTTCCTCCTCCATAGCCAACGGAACAAGATTAACGCAATGTTTATTAAGAAAAATAAAACGGAACCCCAGACTTCAGAAGTGGTCACGCCTCCGGCAAATAACCCAGAATCCCCAACGGTCGCCAGTGAAAAACAAGAGACCACGGTCATCGCCAGCGGGGTGCATTTCGTTGGCAATATTGTCGCCAGCGGCCATGTCTACATTCACGGCCAGCTTACCGGCAACATTGAGGCTAAAGAACATCTGATTAAGGTGATGCGTGAAGGCCAGGTGGAGGGCAACATCAGCTGCCGGGAGCTGATTATTGACGGCAAGGTGCAGGGCCAGTGTCGCGGCGACAGTATCACCATTGAGGAGCATGGCAATTTGGATGGCACCCTCACCTATCGCTCGCTGGCGATTAAAAAGGGGGGCCTGTTCACCGGCAGCGCCGAGGTGCTGGCCGCGGCGGAAAGCAAAAGTCATCTCATCGGCCTGGTTGCGGAAGACGGCGTGACGTCCGCCAGGCCGCAAAGCGCCTGAGATTGCAGCAAAAAAAAAGCCAGCACCCGGCTGGCTAAAGTAATACTGGAAGCAATGTGAGCAATGTCGTGCTTTCAGGCTTTCCGCAGGGGTCTTCCTGAATGCAGGACAATAATAATCATTCTCATTCGCACTTGTCTATCTTTTTTTGCAAAAAACAACATTGACTCCCCGGCTGCCGTCAGAGATGGTGAAGGGGAATCAACCACCAAAAAGAGGATAGGGGAATGAGTGACATAGTGATACGCCATGCCGAACCGCGCGATGCTGAACCTTTACGTATGCTGATGGCGCACCCGGAGGTCTATCATGACACGCTACAGATCCCTTACCCCGCCATGGAAGCCTGGCAGGAGAAGCTACAGCCCAAACCCCATACCTTCCACCTGGTAGCGACGCTGGACGATCGGGTTACCGGGCATCTGTCGCTCCATGTCGAGCCGCGCCCTCGTCGCAGCCACGTTGCGACCTTTGGTATGGCGGTTTCAGCAGGCCATCAGGGCCGCGGTATCGGCAGCGCCCTGATGCGCGAGATGATCGACCTGTGCGATAACTGGCTGCGCGTTGACCGCATCGAGCTGACGGTATTCGCCGATAACGAGCCAGCGATTGCGGTGTACAAAAAACACGGATTTGAGATCGAAGGCACCGGCAAGCGTTACGCGCTGCGCAACGGTGAGTATGTGGATGCGTATTATATGGCGAGAATGAAGTAGCTTATTGCCGGGTGGCGGCTTCGCCTTACCCGGCATACGTGCGTGCCGTGGTTGGCCCGGTAAGCGCAACAGCGCCACCGGGCAACATATCAATACCCCGCCGTTAAATCATCCGGCGAACGCGGATCGGAGGCGCCATACAGCATCCCGTCCGGCCCCACCATAATGCTCTGGGTACTGCCCATCGCCTCTTTCAGCGCCACTTTCTGCCCCTTCGCCTCCAGCAGCTTCAGGGTATCCGGGCTAAAGCCTTTCTCCACCCGGAGCTCATCCGGCAGCCATTGATGGTGAAAACGCGGGGCGTTGGTGGCTTCTGCGACGTTCATCCCGAAATCGATGGTATTGACCACCATCTGCAGTACGGTGGTGATGATCCGGCTGCCCCCGGGACTGCCCGTCACCAGCCAGGTTTTGCCGTCTTTCACCACAATGGTCGGCGACATCGACGACAGCGGGCGTTTTTTCGGCTCCACCGCATTGGCGTCGCCGCCCACCAGGCCATAGACGTTAGGCACGCCGGGCTTCGCCGAGAAATCATCCATCTGGTTATTCAGCAGAATGCCGGAGTCGCCGGCCACAATGCCGGTACCGAAGGTGGTATTCAGCGTATAGGTCACCGCCACCGCATTGCCCTCTTTATCCACCACCGAGAAATGGGTGGTCTGGTTGCTTTCATAGGGCGCCAGTTTGCCCGGGCGGATCTGGCTGGAAGGCTTCGCCTTATTGACGTCGATCTCAGCGGCGATCGCTTTGGCGTAGGCTTTGCTGGTCAGCGCCTGCCACGGCACTTTGACGAAGTCAGGATCGCCGAGATATTCAGAGCGGTCGGCATAGGCGTGTTTCTCCGCCTCCGCCATCACCTGCATGGCGTCGGCGCTGCCGAAGCCATATTTCTGCAGATCAAAGTTTTCGAGGATATTGAGGATCTGCACGATGTGGATCCCGCCGGAAGACGGCGGCGGCATGGAATAAACCTCATACCCGCGATATTCGCCGCTAATCGGCGTGCGCTCCACCGCCTTATAGTTAGCGAGGTCGGCTTTGGTGATAAGCCCGCCGTGCTTTTTCATCTCCTCAGCGATCTGGTCGGCGATGGCGCCTTTATAGAAGGCATCCGGACCGTGCTCGGCAATCAGCTCGAGGCTTTTCCCCAGGTTCTTCTGTACCAGCCGGTCGCCCTTCTTTAGCGGCTCGCCGTTCTTCCAGAAGATCGCTTTGCTGTTTTCGTGCTGCGGGATCACTTCGCTGCCGTAGGTCTTCAGATCGTCCGCCAACGCATCGTTAACGATAAAGCCCTCTTCCGCCAGCTTAATCGCCGGGCGGATCACTTTGTTCAGCGGCATGGTGCCGTATTTTTCCAGGGCAAGAGAGAAACCGGCGACGCTGCCTGGCGTGCCGGAGGCGAGATGCGAGGTGAGCGATTTTTTACTGTCCGGGTTACCCTGATCGTCAAGGAACATGTCGCGGGTGGCCTGCTCCGGCGCCATTTCGCGGAAATCGATGGCCGTGGTCTTGCCGTCTTTCGTACGCAGCAGCATAAAACCGCCGCCGCCGATATTCCCGGCCTGCGGATGGGTGACCGCCAGCGCGTAGCCGACCGCCACCGCCGCATCGACGGCGTTGCCGCCCTGGCGCAGAATGTCCACACCGACGCGGGTGGCCAGGGCATCCACCGAGGCCACCATCCCCTGTCGGGCGCGAACCGGGTGGAACACATCCTCCTCTACGCCATAAGAGACCGGCGGCGGCGGTGGCGGACTGGCGGCAACGGTAAAACTCCCGCCCGCCAGCAACGCAGCGATGACCACCTGACGCCAGATTGTTGTTTTTATCATTGTCTTACTCCTGATAGGTAGGTTTCATTCCCCGCTTAAGCCTGGTTGATAACTCCTAAAAAATCATTGTTATGGCGGATTCGAGGTACACTTAAGCGATCCCACACACGGGAGGAGAAAACCATGAAAGCGATGTTATTTCTGGCGGCGCTGATGCCGCTCGGCGTTTTAGCCCAGCCAATCAATATTGATAACAACCCCAATCAGCCGGGTTACGTGGTCCCCAGCCAGCAGCGCATGCAAAATGAGATGAAGGTGCAGCAACAGCAGCAGCAGAGCATGCTGAAGCAGAATCTGAACAATCAGACTCGCTCCCAGCAGCAGCATCTGCAAAACCAGCTGCAGACCAATCAGCAGCGTGCCGCACAGGGCGGGAATATCAATCCGCCGCAGCAGGTGCTGCCGAACAATAATGGAGGGATGCTGCGGCAGACCAACCCGTAAAGGCCAGCCGCCGCGCAGTGGATATTAAGGCTGGAAATCCGGCCCGATGACGTCAATGGCATCGGTGCAGATGCAGTCTACGCCCCAGCGCAGCAGCTCGGCGGCGCGCTGGGGTTTGTTAACGGTATACACCAGGATATGCAGGCCGGCCTGTTTCAGGCTTGCCACCCGCCCGGCGTCCAGCAGCTTGTGGTTGAGGTGAATGGACACGCAGCCCAGCCGGGTGGTCAACTCCCGCCAGTCATCGCGCCACTCATCCAGCAGCAGCCCGCGCGGCAGCTCGGGAGCGGCTTCCTGCGCCGCCTCCAGGGCATCGATTTCAAACGACGACAGCAGCGGCGCGGTCATTCCCGCCCACAGCTCCCGTGCCGCCAGGGCCACCACGTTGCCGGTCTGCGGCCCAAGGCCAGTGGTCGGTTTAATTTCGATATTCGCCATCATGCCGTGACGGCGGCAGCGCTCCGCCACCTGGGAGAGCAGCGGCAGCGGCTCGCCCTTAAATTCACGGCTGAACCAGCTGCCGGCATCGACCTTCAGCAGATCGTCCCATGGCAGCTCCCCCGCCACGCCCCAGCCGTTGCTGGTGCGTTCGAGATTATCGTCATGCAGCAGAAAGATCTGCCCGTCCTTTGACAGCTTGGCGTCAAATTCAATCATCGTATGCCCGTAGCGGGCGCCAACATCGATAGCCGCCAGGGTGTTCTCCGGCGCCAGTTTACCGCCGCCGCGATGGGCGACGATACGGGGATAAGGCCAGTTACTCATGCGCGTTGTCCTGTTTCACCATCAAAGAGGTGCAGATGTTCCAAAGGCAGATGCAGCCATAGCGTGCTGCCTGCCGCCGGACGCTGCTGGTGCGGCAGTCTGACCACCAGCTTCTGTTCGCCCCAGCGCCCGTGGGCGAGGTTATCGGCACCTAAAATTTCCAGGGTGTCCATCAGCAGCGGAATGCCGCCTTGCGCCTGCGAGCTTAAGATAAAATGCTCCGGGCGGATACCGAGCGTCATTTTACGCCCGGCGTGGCGCCGATGCTCATGATTCGTCGGCAGCTGCATGCCGCCCGCCAGCTCAAAGCGACCGCCGTCATCGCTGATGCGCCCTTCCAGCAGGTTCATGGCCGGGCTGCCGATAAAGCTCGCCACAAAGCGGCTGGCCGGTTTCTCATATACTTCGACCGGGGTGCCGATCTGCTCGGCAACGCCTTTGTTCATCACCATCACCCGCTGGGCGAGGGTCATCGCCTCCACCTGGTCATGGGTAACGTACAGCGAGGTGGTTTTCAGGCGGCGATGCAGCTGCTGCAGCTCAAGACGCATCTGCACGCGCAGCTTGGCGTCGAGGTTTGACAACGGTTCGTCGAAGAGGAATACCGCCGGGTCGCGCACGATGGCGCGGCCCATCGCCACGCGCTGGCGCTGGCCGCCGGAGAGCTCGCGCGGGCGGCGCTTGAGCAGGCCGTCCAGCTCAAGAATACGCGCCGCCTCCTGCACCCGTTCGGCGATCAATCCCTTACCCATGCCGCGGATCTTCAGCCCCCACGCCATGTTCTCTTCCACGCTCATATGCGGATAAAGGGCATAGTTCTGGAACACCATGGCGATACCGCGATCCTTCGGCTCCATCTCGGTCACCCGCTTGCGGTCGATCCAGATATCGCCGCTGGTCACCCGCTCCAGTCCGGCGACCATCCGCAGCAGCGTAGATTTCCCGCAGCCCGACGGGCCGACCATGACGATAAATTCCCCGTCCGCCACGTCCAGCGTCAGCGGTTGAATCACCTGGGTTTTGCCATCCCAGCTTTTGCTTACTGCCTGTAGTTTTAAACCAGCCATTTTATTTCTCACTATCGACCAGGCCACGCACAAACGCGCGCTGCATGGCTAAAACGATGACAACCGGCGGGATCAGGGTCAGCAGCATCGCCGCCATCACCTGATTCCACTGGGTAGTACCTTCGCCGGTGGCGATCATGCCTTTAATACCGGCGACGGCGGTGCCAAGATTCACATCCTGAATAATCAGCAACGGCCACAGATACTGGTTCCAGCCGTAGATAAAGGTGATGACGAACAGCGCCGCGAGGTTGGTTTTCGACAGCGGCAGCACGATGTCGCGAAAAAAGCGCATCGGCGAAGCGCCATCGATACGCGCCGCTTCAATCAGCTCGTCCGGCAGGGTCATAAAGAACTGGCGGAACAGGAAGGTGGCGGTGGCCGAGGCCATTAGCGGCAGCGTAAGCCCGGCATAGCTGTCGAGCATGTTGAGATTGGCGATCACTTCCACCGTCGGGAAAATACGCACCTCGACCGGCAGCATGAGGGTGATAAAGATCAGCCAGAAGAACAGGTTACGCAGCGGAAAGCGGAACCAGACGATGGCGAACGCCGAAAGCATCGACACCACGATTTTGCCCACCGTAATGGCGAACGCCATGATGAAGCTGTTGAGCATCATCAGCCAGAACGGCGCGCTGTTGACGCCGACGCCGTTCACCCAGATGGTCTTCATGTTCTCCAGCAGATGTCCGCCGGGGATCAGCGTCATCGGCGTTTCGAACACCGATTGGTTATCCAGCGTCGCCGCCACGAAGGCAACATATAGCGGGAATAAAATGACGGCGATACCCAAAATCAGCATGGTGTGGCTGAAAATCGTCAGCCCGCGACGGTTCTCAATCATTGGTAACGCACCTTACTTTCAACGTAACGGAATTGCACCACCGTCAGGATAATGACGAGGAACATCAGCACCACCGACTGCGCGGCGGAAGCGGAAAGATCGAGCCCGGCGAAACCTTCGCGATAGATTTTGTAAATCAGGGTGGTGGTCGCCTGCACCGGGCCGCCGGCGGTGGCAGCATCGATCACCGGGAAGGTGTCGAAGAAGGCGTAAACCAGGTTGACCACCAGCAGGAAGAAACTTACCGGCGCAATCAGCGGCAGCGCCAGCTTGAAGAAGCGGCGGATTGGTCCGGCGCCGTCGATGGCAGCGGCCTCAACCAGCGAACGCGGGATCGACTGCAGCGCGGCGAAGAAAAACAGGAAGTTGTAACTTATCTGCTTCCATACCGAGGCAAAGACCACCAGGAACATCGCCTGGCCGCTGTTCTGAGCGTGGTTCCAGTCGTAGCCCAGCTCGCCAAGGAAGTGAGTGATCAGCCCGCGCCCGGGGTTAAAGAGGAAGATCCACAGCACCGCCGCGACGGCGGGGGCCACGGCGTACGGCAGCAGCATCAGCGTTTGATAAAAGCGGCTGCCGCGCACCACGTAGTCGACCAGCGCGGCGAAAAACAGCGAAATGAGCAGGCCGCTGACGGTCACCAGGGCGCTGAATTTTATGGTGGTCCAAAATGAGTCCAGATAGTACGGGTCATGGAACAGCGCAACGAAGTTATCCAGGCCGACGAACTGGCTGGAGAGGCCAAACGGGTCGACGCTCTGTAGCGAATACCACAGCGCTTCGCCCGCGGGCCAAATAAAGAAAATCAGCGTGATAATCAGCTGCGGCGCGACCAGCACGTAGGGCAGCCAGCGCGAGCGGAATACCGGACGGGATGATGACATGGAGATTGGGTTCCTGAACAATGCCGGGTGGCGGCTACGCCTTACCCGGCCTACATAGGGCACATCGTAGGCCCGGTAAGCGCAGCGCCACCGGGCAAGTTACAGATTACGATTTGGTCGCTTGTTCGAAGCGGCGCAGCAGCTGATTCCCACGCTGAACGGCGGAATCCAGCGCCTGTTGCGGGGTTTTCTTGCCGGTCCACACGCTCTCCAGCTCTTCATCGACGATGGTACGGATTTGCGGCATGTTGCCCAGGCGCAGGCCTTTGGTGAACGGCAACGGCGGCTTGTTCAGCATCTGGCGGGTGGCGATATCGGCGCCCGGGTTCTTATCATAGAAGCCCTGCTGGCGGGTCAGATCGTAGGCCGCGGTGGTGATCGGCAGATAGCCGGTTTTCTGGTGCCACTCGGCGGCGTTTTCCGGTTTGGTCAGGAAGTCGAGGAACTTCGCCACGCCGGTGTAGGTCTCTTTGTCTTTGCCCTGCATCACCCACAGGCTGGCCCCGCCAATGATAGCGTTCTGCGGCGCGCCTTTCACATCGGCATCGTAAGGCATCATGCCGACGCCGTAGTTAAATTTGGCGTACTGGCGGATATCGGCCAGCGAGCCGGACGAGGCAGTGGTAATGGCACAATCGCCGTTATAGAACTTTTCAGTGGACTCGTCTTTACGCCCGAAGTAGCTGAAATCGCCCTTCTTGTTCATCTCTTCGAGCAGCGCAATATGCTTCACCTGCTCCGGCTTATTGAACTCAAGAACCGCGTCGGTGCCGTCAAAGCCATTATTTTTCGTCGCCACCGGCAGACCATGCCAGGCGCTGAAGTTCTCGATCTGGATCCAGCCCTGCCAGCCGCTGGCGTAGCCGCACTTCATCCCGGCAGCTTTCAGCTTCGCGGTGTAGGCCGCCAGATCCTGCCAGGTCTTCGGCGGCTGCTCTGGATCTAAACCGGCTTTTTTGAAGGCGTCTTTATTGTAGTACAGCACCGGCGTGGAGCTGTTAAACGGCTGGGAGAGCAGATGGCCGGTTTTCGAATCGGTGTAATACCCGGCGACCGTCGGCACAAACTGCGATTCATCAAACTTGATGCCCGCCTCGCTAAACACCTGGTAGACCGGCTTAATGGCTTTCGACGCCATCATGGTGGCGGTGCCCACTTCATACACCTGCAGGATCGCCGGCGCGTTGCCGGTACGGAAGGCGGCGATACCGGCGCTCAGGCTCTGTTCATAGTTGCCCTTGTATACCGGAACGATTTTGTAATCAGGATTGGCCGCGTTAAAGCGTTGCGCCAGAGAATCCACTTCTTTACCCAGTTCGCCTTCCATTGAGTGCCAGAACGGGATGGTGGTAACCGCCAGGGCCTGACCGGCAAAAGCCAGGCTCAGCGCCAGTCCTAAAGCTGTATGTCGTAACGATATCATCGGTTATCTCTCTTGTTGTGCCGGATGCGCGATTTCACGCGTTTTATGCTCGCGGGGTAACATGACATGTTCGAATTACAGAAAAATAACTTTTTTATTACAAAAAAAAGATAGTAACGGGTCAGAGAGATGACAAGCCGATGAAAGGACGGGGGAAGTAAAGTGGGAGCTGAGACACGGATAATAGTTGTGCGATCGGCTCCCGGGGTCGGCGCAAGCGCCTCGCCCGGGCTACTATCCGGCGAAGTGAACGACGCCGGGTTGCGATGAATTAACCGCCGAGATAGGCGCTGCGCACCGCCTCGTTGGCCAGCAGCGCGTCGCCGGTATCCTCCAGCACCACGTGACCGTTCTCCAGCACGTAGCCGCGGTCGGCCAGCTTCAGCGCCTGGTTGGCGTTCTGCTCGACGAGGAAGATAGTCATCCCCTGCTCGCGCAGTTGCTCAATGGTATCGAAGATCTGCTGAATAATGATCGGCGCCAGCCCTAATGACGGTTCATCCAGCAGCAGCAGACGCGGCTGGCTCATCAGGGCGCGGCCGATCGCCAGCATCTGCTGTTCGCCGCCGGACATGGTGCCGGCGCGCTGAATACGGCGCTCGTGCAGACGCGGAAACAGCTCATACACCCATTTGATGCGGGTCTGGAACTGATCGCGGTCGGCAAAGAAACCGCCCATCGCCAGGTTCTCTTCCACCGTCATACGCGAAAAGACGCGCCGCCCTTCCGGGACGATCGCCACCGCCTCGCGCATGATCTTCGCCGTCTGCCAGTCGGTAATATCCTTACCGTCAAAGACAATGCGCCCGCTGGAGGCGCGCGGATCGCCGCACAGCGTGCCGAGCAGGGTGGTTTTCCCCGCGCCGTTGGCGCCGATAAGCGTCACAATCTCGCCCTGTTTGATATGCAGGCTGACGTTGTGCAGCGCCTGAATCTTGCCGTAGTGGGCGCTGACGTTGTCAAAAGTTAACATCGCGTTTTCCATCTTATGCCTCACCAAGGTATGCGCGGATCACGTCCGGGTTATTACGAATCTCTTCCGGCGTCCCGTTGGCCAGCGGTGTCCCCTGGTTCACGACGTAGATGCGATCGGAAATGCCCATCACCAGCTTCATATCGTGTTCGATAAGCAGGATGGTGGTGTTGTGATGGTTACGCAGCTCGGCGATAAGCTCGTCCAGCTCTTTGGTCTCTTTCGGGTTCAGCCCCGCCGCGGGTTCATCGAGCATCAGAATTTCCGGCTGGGTCACCATGCAGCGGGCAATCTCCAGCCGGCGCTGGTCGCCATAGGCCAGGTTGCTGGCCTGGCGGTTAGCGTGCTCCAGCAGGCCGATACGCTCCAGCCAGGTGGCCGCGCGATCCAGCGCTTCGCTCTGCGCCCGACGGAAGGCCGGCGTTTTCAGCAGACCGGAGAAGAGTCCGGTTTTCAGCTGCTGATGTTGCGCCACCAGCAGGTTTTCAATCACCGTCATTTCGCGGAACAGACGCACGTGCTGGAAGGTCCGCACCACGCCCATCCGCGCAATCTGCTGGCCCGGCAGCCCTTCCAGATGCTGGTCGCGCAGCAGAATGGTGCCGCCGGTAGGCTTGTAGAAACCGGTCAGGCAGTTAAAGACCGTGGTCTTCCCGGCGCCGTTGGGGCCGATCAGCGAGACGATCTCGCGCTCTCTGAGCTCCAGCGACACATTGTTGACGGCCAGCAGACCGCCGAAACGCATCATCAGGCCGCTGACGGATAATAATGGCTGACTCATGCCTGCTCTCCTTTCGCCTGACCGTTTTTCAGCTTCAACTGCACGCGCGTCATTGGCAGAAGCCCCTGCGGACGCCAGATCATCATCAGCACCATCAGGCCGCCGAGCATTAACATGCTGTATTCGTTAAAGTCACGCATCAGCTCACGCGAAACCACCAGCAGAATAGCCGCCAGGATCACCGCGAACTGCGAGCCCATCCCGCCCAGCACGACGATCGCCAGTACGAAGGCGGACTCGGCGAAGGTAAAGGATTCCGGACTGACGAAACCCTGGCGCGCGGCGAACAGCGTCCCGGCAAAGCCGGCAAACGCGGCGCTGATGGTAAAGGCGGTCAGCTTAATGCGCGTCGGGCTCAGGCCCAGCGAACGACAGGCGATTTCATCTTCACGCAGCGCTTCCCACGCCCGCCCCAGCGGCATCCGCAGCAGGCGGTTGATAACGAACAGGCTCAGCACCACCAGCAGCAGCGCCACCAGGTAGAGGAAAATCACCCGGTCGGAGGGATCGTATTTGACGCCGAAGAAGTTGCTGAAGGTATCCCAGCCGCCTTCGCGGGCGCTACGGCTAAATTCGAGGCCAAAGAAGGTCGGTTTCGGGATCTGGCTGATGCCGTTCGGCCCGCCGGTGATTTCGGTATTGTTGAGCAGCAGAATACGCACGATCTCGCCGAAGCCTAAGGTCACGATCGCCAGGTAGTCGCCGCGCAGACGCAGTACCGGGAAACCGAGCAGGAAGCCAGCCGCCGCGGAGACCAGGCCGGCCAGCGGCAGACAGGTCCAGAAACCGAGACCGTAATAGTGGTTCAGCAGCGCGAAAGTGTAGGCGCCGATGGCGTAGAACCCGCCGTAGCCCAGCACCAGCAGGCCGGAAAGCCCGACCACCACGTTCAGCCCGAGGCCGAGGATGATATAGATCATCGTCAGGGTGGCGATATCCACCGTGCCGCGCGACACCATAAACGGCCAGGCCACGGCAATGACCAGCAGGGCGATCAGGAACAGCTTCTGCTTCACCGTTGAGCCGTCAATCGCCGGCATAATAAACTTCGGCCCGGAGACGTTCTTAACCGCTTTCTGGAACAGCGGCCGCAGCAGCTGGAAGAAAAAGACCACCGCGGTGCCGATGAAGATCCACTGCCAGCGAATATCGGCGGCGGTATCCACCACCAGTTTGGTGCCGTTCAGCTCCAGCTGCACGCCCATAAAGACGCCCGCCAGAATGAAGAACATCGCAGCAGAGAGCAGCGCCATTGCAATTTGCATCGGTTTCATACTTTTTCCACCTCCGGGCGGCCCAGAATGCCGGTCGGCATTACTAACAGCACCAGAATCAGCAGCGCGAAGGAAACCACGTCCTTATATTCAGTGCTGAGATAGGCAGAAGAGAGCGCTTCGGCAATACCCAGGATCAGGCCGCCGATCATCGCGCCCGGAATACTGCCGATACCGCCGAGCACGGCGGCGGTGAAGGCCTTCATCCCGGCCATAAAGCCGATGTAGGGGTTAATCACGCCGTAGAACTGCCCCAGCAGCACGCCGGCCACCGCCGCCATCGCTGCCCCGATGACAAAGGTCAGGGCGATAACGCGGTCGGTGTTAATCCCGAGCAGGCTGGCCATTTTCAGGTCTTCAGCACAGGCGCGGCAGGCGCGTCCCATCCGCGAGTAGCGAATGAACAGCGTCAGGGCCAGCATGGCGATAAAAGTCACCACCCAGATCACCAGCTGCATGGTGGTGATCGTCGCAGAGAAGCTGTCGCTGTGGCCGACGACCCACTGGCCGTTAAACAAGCTCGGCAGCGCCACGTCGCGGGAGCCCTGGGTCAGGCTGACGTAGTTCTGCAGGAAGATAGACATCCCGATAGCGGAGATCAGCGCAATCAGACGTTTGGAGTTACGCACCGGCCGATAGGCCACGCGCTCAATGCTCCAGCCGTAGGCGCTGGCAATCACAATGGCGCCCACGAAGCCGGCGGCGACCAGCAGCCAGCTGGTGTCGATGCCCATCATCATCAGCGCGGCGATGATCATGAAGGAGACATAGCTGCCAATCATATAGACCTCGCCGTGGGCGAAGTTGATCATGCCGATAATGCCGTACACCATCGTATAGCCGATGGCGATCAGCGCATAGGTACTGCCCAGCGTGACGCCGTTAAACATCTGCTGCAGAAAATAGAGAAACTGCTCGGACATAAGGTAACCTTTTTCAAACCGCCCGCGGTTCGCGGGCGGAGGGATAACTCGTCTTCAGCGCTTATTTCGCCGCGCTCGAAGAGCCGTCGGCGTGCCACTGGAAGACACCAAACTCAAATCCCTTCAGATCGCCTTTTTCATCCCAGGTCAGCGGCCCAATCACGGTTTTCGCCCCGTGCGCTTTCAAATCTTTGATTAAATCCAGCGGCTGCTGGCTGCCGGTTCTGTCCATCGCCTGCGCCAGCGACTGAACCGCGGCGTAAGTGATCCAGACATACGGCCCGCTCGGATCTTTCTTCTCCGCTTTCAGCGCGTTGACGATGGCGCTGTTGGCAGGGTCCTGATCGTAGCGTTTTGGCATTGTCACCAGCATCCCTTCCGCCGCGGCGCCCGCGATATTGGACAGCGAGGCGTTGCCGACCCCTTCCGGCCCCATAAACACGGTTTTCAGCCCCACGGAGCGCGCCTGGCGCAGCATCTGCCCCATTTCCGGGTAGTAACCGCCGTAGTAGACGAAGTCGATGTTCTCTTTCTTCAGGCGCGCCAGCAGGGCGGAAAAATCTTTTTCCCCCGCGGTGATGCCGTCAAAGAAGACGATGTTGGCCCCGGCTTTTTTCAGGTTGTCCTGCACCGAACGCGCCAGCCCTTCGCCGTACTGCTGCTTGTCATGAATGATAGCGATACGCTGCGGTTTCACTTTCTCGACGATATATTTCGCCGCGGTCGGCCCCTGCGAGGAGTCGAGGCCGGCGGTACGCATGATGTACTGGTATCCGCGCTGGGTCAGCTCCGGGTTGGTCGCTCCCGGGGAGATCATCAGGATGCCTTCATCCTCATAGATATCGGAAGCCGGCTGGGTGGAAGAGGAGCACAGGTGGCCGATAACGTACTGAATGCCGTCGTTGACGATTTTGTTGGCCACCGCGACCGCTTGCTTCGGATCGCAGGCGTCGTCGTATTCGACGGCCACCAGCTTGTCGCCCTTAATGCCGCCGCTGGCGTTGATGTCTTTGATCGCCTGACGCGCGCCGTTGAACTCCATGTCGCCCCACTGGGCCACTGGGCCCGACATCGCGCCGACCACGGCGACCTTAATATCCTTGGCCATCGCCGCGTGCGACATCGCTAATGCGACAATGCCCGCGACGATGGTTTTCGCGTTCCTTTTCATGCTGCAGAACCCCGTTCGTGATGTGGTGTAAATGTTTTGTATTTTTATGGTTAAAAAGCATTCTGTGCTTTTATTAAACAACGCCATTTTTACCATTGAGTTTAATGGTTTAGCGCAGCTTTTCACTAAAAAACAGATTAAAATCTCTATTTTTCAGTCGATTAAGCAAAGATAATATTCTGTATTTTGCTGAAGATAAACAAAAAAAAGTCCATGCGGCAGCATAAAATAACGATACATAAGGCGGAATAAAACGCTGCACATTAGGTTAAAATTCTGCTTATTTTTCGATCCATGACGGATTGCGCTACCCCAACAACGCCAGGAAAACGAATCCCCTGATGTATGCGCAAAAAACAGCGCTCCGCCAGACAGCAATTTTGGGTACACTGGCGCCTCTGTTTTGCACTGGACTTGCCGCCCATGAGACTGACCATTATCCGTTTACAGCACTTCAGCGATCAGGATCGCATTGATCTGGGGAAAATCTGGCCGTCGCAGGATCTGTCGACGCTGACCCTTGATGAAAACCATCGTCTCTACGCCGCCCGCTTTAACGAGCGCCTGCTGGGCGCCGTGCGCGTTACCCTGCGCGGCGTTGAAGGTGAGCTCAGCGATCTGTGCGTGCGTGAAGTGACCCGCCGCCGCGGCGTCGGGCAATATTTAGTGGAAGAGACCTTACGGGATAACCCGACGATCAATAGCTGGCGCGTCGCCGACCGTGGGGTGGAAGACCGCGGCGTGATGGCGGCCTTTATGCAGGCGCTCGGCTTTAGCGCCCAGCACACCGGTTGGGAAAAGCATTAAGCTGTAGCCCCGGTAAGCGCAGCGCAACCGGGGTCAGACAACGCATTTGCAGCGTGAAAGGCGCCCCGCCCATTTAACCCAGCATTTCGCGTGGCAAAAAGGCGTCAAGACCCGAAATCCCCGGGAGCTTACCTCAGTAAGTGACCGGGGTTGAGGGTCGCAGACAACGCATTTGCAGCGTGAAAGGCGCCCCCCCCATTTAACCCAGCATTTCGCGTGGCAAAAAGGCGTCAAGACCCGAAATCCCCGGGAGCTTACATCAGTAAGTGACCGGGGTTGAGGGTCGCAGACAACGCATTTGCAGCGTGAAAGGCGCCCCCCCCATTTAACCCAGCATTTCGCGTGGCAAAAAGGCGTCAAGACCCGAAATCCCCG